>WFNH01000133.1 GCA_015488685.1 Marinosulfonomonas sp. | reverse complement strand
GCCATTGCCGGTGTGATGTCGCCCGGCGGGGTGATCGTTTCCGGTCAGCCGCTGGTCGGGTTGAAGGCTGTTGACGGTCCTGCAGGGATCGCCAAGGATCGTTATTATTTCTACCGGACCTGAAATTGCGATCCCTCAGCCTGAAATTTGGCGCCAATAAAAAGCCGGCTTGGAGTTGATTCTATTTCCGTGTTGATTCTGGGAAATTCTGTGACATCAATGCAATGATGCTGGTTGTAGCCGCCTGGTTTTCCTTTAAGGAAAACGAATTTTTACCGTAAAATTTTGGGGAACGGAAGGCGAGCCACAACCTCTCCTTGACCCCTCCACAAGCCGGAGCGGCTGGGCAATAAATTTGTAAAACTCTGGAAAAACAACACGATGGCTATGCTTTAAGTTGTTTAAGCTTCGCGGCTATTTCATTCGCGTGCAATCGGATTTTTGTGTAATATCAAGTAGTTTTCGCTCCCAGTCATATTTTTACCATATTTCAGGTTTGGTTTTGCCCCATTTCAGGGGCCAACTAATATGCATTAACTATTTCTCTGGTTGTGAAGATTTATGCCCGTTTCACACGAGACAGAATGAACGATACGGGAAGAAAAACACGAAGATGAGGAACATATGATTATTCGATTGATAGTATTGCTGCAATTTTTTTCCCTGGCAGTTTGGCCATCCACATTGCCTGCCGAAGAGGTCTGGATATCAGAAGATCTGCCAGAGTTGTCATTCGAGATAAACGGCAAATCCTATTTGATAAAACGGGGAAACGACAACGCGGAATATATGGCCAAGGTTTACCCGCCAAAGGCACCACGAGCATGCCCGCCGCATTGTTTGCAGCCGATGATCCAGTACGACGGGGTCACACCGGTTGGCGAAGTTGGCGTTGTAACATTTATCGAGGACTATGTGTTGTCCGGCGACGGTTTTCTGGTCGATACCCGTGTCGGTAAATGGTTCAAAGCGGGCACCATTCCAGGGGCAATTCACCTGCCCTTCAACCTGTTTGCGAACACTGCAAGCAATCCGTTCTATGATCCTCTGATGGCGCAACTGGGGGGTAAGAAAACAGATGAAGGTTGGGATTTTTCAGATGCGAAATATCTGCTTTTGTTTTGCAATGGTGCAGATTGTGGGCAATCCCCAAGGGCGATCAGAAATCTTGTCGACGGTGGGTATGATCCTGAAAAGCTGCTGTATTACCGGGGTGGAATGAAAGACTGGGTTCGTTACGGGTTTAGTATTCAAATGCCGGAGTAGAATATGGTCCAGATTGGGTTTTGCATTATTAAGAATTTGAAAGTTGCAGTTATCGGTTTCACGATTTTTGCAACCGCTCTTCCCGTCGATGTTCACGCCCAACAGACAGCCGGTATATTTATCGGGCAGCAATCAGTATTTGATGTTGCATCTGTCCGGCCTTCGACGCTACGCCGCTTGCGCTTTTATTCCGAAAAGGCACGTGATGCGCTGGCGGACTTGGCCAAAGCTGACAATCTGACAGGTACTACAGGTGAAGAACTGGCCGCGACGGCAACAGCAAATCTGCGAAAGTGGGTTGAGAAGCTGATTGATGCGGGTATTAAAGCCAAGCTGAATTTGGAACAGACTGCTGCGTTTTTCGCTATGGATCTGCGCGAAAACTACACCGGCCAGTTGCCATTCATTGTGTTCAACGAGGCGGGAGAGCTGAATACAAGTCAGTTGTTCCAGGGCGTTTACGATGCCCGCGCCAGCATTACCGCAAGCGCGGATGCCGATTATCTGGCTTATGTGAACAATCTGGGAGACGAGGCGGTATCAGGCAATACCCCGAAACCCAAACAACCAATTGAAAGAGCAACAGCAGCGCCAAACGAAGAACCGCAGCGCGATCCTGCAATTCAGGCCTATTGGGACAGGCTGACTGAAAGAAACGGCAAGCGGTATATCCGTGTCGAGAAAGGGGATACGCTGGCAACCTATGCATCTGCATTCTATGGCGATTCACTTCAGTATCGCAAAATCTACTCTGCGAACACGGATGTCATGGAAACGCCGAACCTGCTGACAGTCGGGGAAACCATAGAAATACCGCGATAATTGCGGATGGGGTATACGTGTAGGTTAGGTTTGGTGGAGCCTAGGAGGATCGAACTCCTGACCTCCTCGCTGCCAGCGAGGCGCTCTCCCAGCTGAGCTAAGGCCCCTAAACGGGTATCACCGTGAGACGCTGTTTAGGCGTCCGCGGGGATCAGTTCAAGCGAAAAAATCCCCGCTAGATAAATTATGTATCGTCGTCGTTGACGGCCACATCCGCGATCTCTTCCAGCGGGATTGTGTCGTCATCTTCTTCGTCGTCCAGAACGTCGTCGCCCAGATCAACATCTGCGGTGTCATCATCGTCCAGAACGATTTCTTCGGCCTCGACAACCACATCTTCTTTGGGTTTGGCGCTGGCATCTTCTTTGTCGGCAACCATGGTGCGGGTTTTGCTGCCCGCATCAACGTCGACAACTTCGCCTGTGTAAGGGCTGACCACCGGGTCTTTGTTCAGGTCGTAAAACCGCTTGCCGGTTTCCGGACAGACGCGCTTGACGCCCCATTCTTCCTTGGGCATGTGATTCCCTTTCAAACATTGCACTTTGTCATGAGTTGGGGCCAACTGCCACAACAAGACGGGGCTGTCAAAGCCTTTTGCACTTTTGGGTGTTTTAAGGGTGAATCAGATGCCTTTGCGCGCTAGGATCAAACATCAGGCATATCGTGGACAGGCATATGGAACAGATCGAACTGACAGGCCCGCCATTGGTCACCGTGACCCTGCGCCGTTCACGCCGGTCAAGGCGGTTGTCGCTACGGGTGTCACAACTGGACGGACGGGTGACAATGAGCCTGCCATTACGCACTCCCTTGCGCGAAGCCCGCGTTTTCGCGCTGGAAAAAGAAGGCTGGATCCGGCAGGCGCTGTCCAAACGCCCTGATGCGGCGCGGCCCGTAATTGGCGGGCAGGTTCTGTTCGAAGGGTGCGAGGTGAATATTGTCGCTGGCAAGGGGCGGGTGGCCAAATATGTGGACGGGCAGATTACCGTGCCCGATACCCCCCACCGCGTGGCACCGCGCCTTGTGGCCTTTCTGAAACTGACCGCGCGCACGCGATTGCGCGCGGCGTCGGATCGCTATGCGGCGGCGCTGGGCACCACATATGGGCGGTTGACGATACGCGATACGCGGTCGCGCTGGGGTTCCTGTTCCAGTGAAGGCAATCTGATGTATTCATGGCGTCTGGTGATGGCCCCGCCCGAGGTGCTGGATTATGTCGCTGCACACGAGGTGTCGCATTTGCTGGAAATGAACCATTCGCCTGACTACTGGCGCGTGGTGGCCAGCATTTACCCCGATTACAAAGCGCCGCGTGCATGGTTGCGCCAGAACGGGTCATTATTGCACCGCTACCGCTTCTCGGATTGACCCGCTATGCGGTTTTGTGATCACATGCAGCCATGTTAAGCCAGAAACGCCCCCCCGAAACAACGGCCCCGTCGCATGATCAGGTCTATCGTCAGATGCGCACCAGAATTATGCACGGTGAGCTTACCCCGGGAACTGCCCTGACCCTGCGTGGACTGGGCAAGGAATTCGGCGTTTCCATGACCCCCGCCCGCGAGGCGATCCGGCGGCTGGCGGCCGAAGGGGCGCTGACCCTGTCCAGCTCGGGCCGTGTCACCACGCCGGATCTGACTAACGAGCGGATTGAAGAACTGGCCGCCCTGCGTGCCCTGCTGGAACCCGAACTGTCCAGCCGCGCCCTGCCGCGGGCGCATATCGCGCTGATTGACCGGCTACAGGCGATCAATGCCACCATTGCCGAGGCCATCGCAAAGCAGGATGCTTCGTCCTATATCCGCACAAATCTGGAGTTTCACCGCACGCTTTACTTGCGCGCTCAGGCACCGGCAATGCTGGCGATGACCGAAACCGTGTGGTTGCAACTGGGACCGACCATGTGCGCCCTGTACGGCCGCCTGCGCCGGACCGAGCCGCCCCATAACCACCGCCTGATCATTGCAGCCCTTCGGGCAGGAGACGAACCCAGCCTGCGGTTGGCAGTGCGCACGGATGTGACGCAGGGGTTAAAGCTGTTGGTGGGTTAACCGCGTTTGGCGCGTGGCACCAAAAGCCATGGGCCTACCTTGAAGGCAAACAGGCCAAATGCCACAATCCATGCCAGCGCCGAGCCTGTGATGGCCCAGTCATACTCGGGCCAGATCGCACCAGTGACCCGCAATGCCATGCTGATGCCAACCATCATCATTGCAAGGTTCAGGACACCGCTGGAGGCCAGTGTGCGCCCCGTATGCCCCAGACTGGCCCGTACCATCACCGCGATGGTCATACCGCCCACAGCACCAATGCCGAACACATGCAGCGCGGCCACATTGACTTGGGGCAGATCAAACCACATCCCGACGGCCAGCGTCAGAAATCCGGTCGGGATGAAGGCATAGAAAATATGCAGCACCAGCAGCAACGGATTGGACAACGTGCGCAAACCGGCCCAACGGACCATTCGCGCAATGTGCAGGAAGCCAAGAAGCGCAAAGAGCGGGCCTAGGGCAGGGTGCTCCAGCACCACCCACAGCAGTAAGGCCACGGCTGATCCGGCAATGACCAACCCGTCAAACCGGTTGAATGGCACCGGCATTCTGCCCGGTTCCTGGCGTGCCAGCCAGTTGCGGGTGAAACTGGGAATGATCCGCCCGCCGATCAGCATCAGCAGGATCAGGATGGCGGTGAAGCCCATGCGAACCGGTGCTGCCCCCGTGCCACCGGTGGCAACGTCGATGTGAAACCAGATGTTCGTCAGTCCCAGCCCCAGAATCGGGATCATCACCTTCACGTTGCGCCAGTTCTGACCCGAGATAATCTCGCGCGCAATCACGGCCCCTAAAACCGGCAGGAATGCCGCGTCAATAGTGGCGGTTACCCAGTATGGAACGGCATCGCCCAGCAACATCGCCACGCGCCCCGCCAGCCATAGGGCAAAGATTGCCATCAGGCGATAGCCCACAACCGGCAAGCGGCCGGTCCAGTTGGGCACAGCGGTAAACAGGAACCCGGCAATCACCGCCGAGGTATAGCCGAACAGCATTTCATGTTTGTGCCATTCCACCGGCGCAAGGCGGGTGTTGATCACGTCATGGCCTAACAGATTCAGCAGCCACAGCGTGACTGCAAAGATGGCAAACAGCGAAGCTGACAGAAAAAACGGCCTGAACCCGCCGCTGAAAAACGGATGCCCCGTCCATGCGCGTTCGCGTTTGCCGCCATGTTGTTTTAGCAGGGGTGGTTGCATGTCTGGTCTCGCTATCCGGTAATTCCGATTCTTTCGCTAGGGTATGTTCCACACGCGGCGTTGCCAAGCCAAACCGCTGCGGTATCGCGCCGCATCATTGGGAATACTCCAGACAGTTATCCGGCACCCAACCTTTTTGCCCCTTGTCATTTTCGCACCAGGACCACGCGTTCAACCGATCTGTGATAGTGAGGGTTTCTCCGGTTTTCACCGTCAGTTCTTTTGTGTCGAAATCCTTTGTCGCATAGTTGGTTTCACCCATCCGCAGGGTGTCGAAAACCTGAACAGGCAACCAGCCGGACAAGCCGCTTTCATTGGCGCACCAAACCCAGCCTTGCCAACCGTCATCGTCTTTCTTGATGGCCCGCAGCCGTTCCCCCCGCGCCACTTTCAGCGCAGGGGCATAGCTTTGTGTCCAATCCTTCAGGACTTGGGCCCGCATCAGGCGTGGATGGCCCCGTCCCCACAGGCCAGTGCGGCTTCGCGCACGGCTTCGGAACAGGTGGGATGCGCGTGGCAGGTCAGGGCGATGTCCTGGGCCGAGGCGCCGAATTCCATCGCCACGCAAATCTCGTGGATCATCTCGCCGGCATTGGGGCCAAGGATATGCGCGCCCAGAATCCGGTCGGTCGCCTGATCGGCCAGAATTTTGACGAACCCTTCGCCGGCGAACATCGCCTTGGCGCGGGCGTTGCCCATGAAGGAAAACTTGCCAACCTTATAGGCGCGACCGGCCTCTTTCAGTTGCTCTTCGGTCTGGCCAACGGTGGCGACCTCGGGGTTGGTGTAGACCACGCCGGGGATCACGCCATAGTTCACATGACCCGCCTTGCCCGCCAGAACCTCGGCCACGGCCATGCCTTCGTCCTCGGCCTTGTGGGCCAGCATCGGGCCGTCGATGGCATCGCCGATGGCGTAGATACCGGCGACATTGGTGGCCCATTGGGCATTGGTCCGGATCTGGCCGCGGGGCGAGGTTTCAACCCCGAGCGCCTCAAGGCCCAGCCCGTCGGTGAAGGGTTTGCGGCCTGTGGCGACCAGAACCACATCGGCATCAAGAACGGCCTCGGTATCGTTTTTGCGCAGTTTGTAGCTGACTTTTGCCTTGGTTTTGGTGGTGGAAACCGATTGCACAGCCGCCCCAAGAATGAATTTAAGCCCCTGCTTTTTCAGGCTTCTGGCAAAGGCCTTGGAGATTTCGCCATCCATGCCGGGGGTGATGTGGTCAAGGAATTCAACCACTGTCACCTCGGCCCCCAGACGGGCATAGACCGAGCCCATTTCAAGGCCGATCACACCGGCGCCAATGACGACCATTTTCTTTGGCACCTTGGGCAGGGACAACGCGCCGGTTGAGGTGACGACAATCTTTTCGTCCACTTCGACACCGGGCAATGATGTGGGTTCGGAGCCGGTGGCGATGATGATGTTCTTGGCGTCATAGATGTCATCACCAACCTGAACCTTGCCCGCCGCAGGGATGCTGGCCCAGCCTTTGATCCAGTCGACCTTGTTCTTTTTGAACAGGAATTCGATGCCTTTGGTGTTCTGGCCGACGACGTCTTCCTTGTAGGTTTGCATCTGTTTCCAGTCGACCGATGGGGATTTGCCCTTCAGGCCCATTTTGGTGAAATTATGCTCGGCCTCGTGCAGCATGTGGGAGGCGTGCAGTAGGGCCTTGGAGGGGATGCAGCCCACGTTCAGGCAGGTGCCGCCAAGAGTTTCGCGCCCCTCGACACAGGCGGTTTTCAGGCCCAGTTGGGCGCAGCGGATGGCACAGACATAGCCGCCGGGGCCGCCGCCGATGATGATTACGTCATAGGATGGCATTTGGGATTCTCCTTGGGGAAAAATGAGGTCTGTTTCGGGTATGGTTTGTGTCGGGCGGGGGCAGGGGGCGCTGCCCCCTCTTGGCGTGCCGCCAATTCACCCCCGGGATATTTGTGGAACAAAGATGCATCAGATCAGGGCCGTGATCAGCATGGTGACGGTGGCTATGGTGGCCACGCTCCAGATCAGCGAGCGCAGGTAGGGGATGCCGGAGAGGTAGGCCGGGACATAGAGGATGCGGGCGATCAGGTAGGTCCAGGCGCAGGTGATCGTGAGGGGGGTGGATTTGTCGCCCAGTGTGATGACCAGCACGGCGATTGTAAACAGGGCCAGTGCTGCATAGTGGTTGTCCAGCGAGCGGTCCAGACGGCCGGCGATACCGGTTTTCTGGTGTGGTGTGTCGCGAGGGCCAGCACCGTATTTCAGGCCGGTTTGGGCATCGACAAACAGGATGGTCAGGGCCAGCTGGGCGACCTGTAGCAGGGCAGCGTAGGTGAGGATGGTGAGTTCGGGGGTCATTTTTTTAATAGCCCATTTGGATCGTGCATACGTTTTTCTGAATGCCCACACGTTTCATTTTCACATTTTAGAGTTATTTCTTGAATGCCCACCTCTCCCATTGCTGGGTGAGGTTTAACGCTTATGGTTTTCATTTTAGAAGATTTACATATCGGGCATAATTCACCAGATGAGAGATCGCTTATCTTTGCTTCGAGTTGTTTGATTATTGTATCTTTTTCAGACAGTATCTCTTTCGCATCAGCAAGCGCTGTTTTTGTGTCAGCCAAGGCTATCATTAAATCTGCAATCTTTAATTTGAATGTTGCCTCATCAACACTTTGGTCTATCTCACGAAGTTCTTTAACTATGCCAAGTGCCTGACTCGCGGCTGATAGTCCTGTCATTAAATCCATTGCCATATCCATTCATAATCTTGGTGAAACAATGGTGGGGTGAACCCCACCCTACAGATTGTCCGTAGGGCGGGGTTCATCCCGCCGCTGTTTATAAATCCATCAACAACCGGCGCGGATCTTCAAGTGCTTCTTTCACCCGCACAAGGAATGTCACCGCCCCTTTGCCATCCACGATCCGGTGGTCATAGGACAGCGCCAGATACATCATCGGGCGGATCACAACTTCGCCGTTGATCGCCATTGGCCGGTCCTGGATTTTGTGCATGCCAAGGATACCCGATTGCGGCGGGTTCAGGATGGGCGAGGACATCAGCGAGCCGTAGACGCCGCCGTTGGAGATGGTGAAACTGCCGCCCTGCATTTCCGCCATCGACAGTTTGCCCGCGACAGCTTTTTGCCCCAGCTCGGAAATTTTCTTTTCGATCTCGGCAAACGACATCTGGTCGGCATTGCGCACCACCGGCACCACAAGGCCGTTTGGCGTGCCGACAGCTACACCCATGTTGACGTAGTTTTTATAGACCACATCGGTGCCGTCGATTTCGGCGTTGACATCGGGCACTTCTTTTAATGCGTGCACGCAGGCCTTGGTGAAGAAAGACATAAAGCCCAGTTTGACGCCGTGCTTTTTCTGGAACAGCTCTTTGTATTCCTTGCGGATGTCCATCACCGCGCCCATGTCGACCTCGTTATAGGTGGTCAGCATGGCGGCGGTGTTCTGGCTTTCCTTCAAACGCCGCGCGATGGTCTGGCGCAGGCGGGTCATTTTCACCCGTTCCTCGCGGCTGGCATCATCGGCCGAGACCGGCGCGCGCGGAGTGGCAGCGGGGGCTGCTGCAGGGGCGGGGGCCGGTTTGGTGGCGGCGTTCAGCACGTCCTCTTTCATGATGCGGCCATCCTTGCCAGTGCCGGTGACCTGATCGGCGCTTAGGCCTTTTTCAGCCATCAGTTTGTTGGCCGAGGGGGCGTTTTCAACGTCCTTGCCGGTGGTCGGTGCAGCGGTGGTGGCGGTGGCAGGCGCCGGGGCGCTGGTGGGGGCAGATGCGCCCGCACCTGCGGCGATCACGGCCAGCTTGCCACCAGCCTGCACGGTAGCCCCATCGGGCGCGACGATTTCGGTCAGGGTGCCGGCGGCGGGGGCGGGAACCTCGACCGACACCTTGTCGGTTTCCAACTCGCACAGCATTTCGTCCTGCGCCACGGTATCGCCGACCTGTTTGAACCATGTGGCGACGGTGGCCTCGGTGACGGATTCACCCAGAGTAGGCACCATCACGTCAACGGTGCTGGCGGGTTCGGGCGCTGCGGCGGGGGCAGGGGCCGCGGTTGCCGGAGCGGGTTTGGCACCTTCGCCTTCGGACAGGGTGGCCAGCAGGGCATCAACGCCAACGGTTGTGCCTTCGGGGGCAACAATTTCGGCCATCACGCCAGCGGCGGGTGATGGCACTTCGACGGTAACCTTGTCGGTCTCCAACTCGCACAGCATTTCGTCAACGGCGACGGCATCGCCGGGTTTCTTGAACCATGTGGCGACGGTGGCTTCGGTCACGGATTCGCCAAGGGTGGGGACGCGGATTTCGATGGTCATGGGATTATCCTTTGATCGTCAGCGCGTCGTCAATCAACGCGGCTTGTTGTGCTTTGTGGGTTTTGCCAAGGCCGGTGGCGGGCGATGCAGATGCCGGTCGACCAGCGTAGGTCGGGCGTTTTGCTTTGGCTTTGATGCGGCCAAGAACCCATTCGATGTTGGGTTCCATAAAGGTCCAGCCCCCCTGATTTTTGGGTTCCTCCTGACACCAGACAACATCGGCGTTTTTGAAACGGCCCAGTTCCTTGGACATAGCCATGGCGGGAACGGGATAGAATTGTTCGATCCGCAACAGGTAAATGTCATTGATCCCGCGTTTTTCGCGTTCGTCCAGCAGGTCATAGTAAACCTTGCCCGAACACATCACCACGCGTTTGATTTTGCTGTCCGCAACCAGTTTGGTATCGGAAGTTCCCTTTTGTGCGTCATCCCACAAGATGCGGTGAAAGGACGATCCGGTGATAAACTCGGCCTTGTCCGACACGGCGCGTTTGTGGCGCAGCAGGGATTTGGGCGTCATCAGGATCAGCGGTTTGCGGTAGCTGCGATGCATCTGGCGGCGCAACAGGTGGAAATAGTTGGCCGGTGTGGTGCAGTTGGCAACGATCCAGTTGTCTTCGGCGCTCATTTGCAGATAGCGTTCCAGACGGGCCGAGGAGTGTTCCGGCCCTTGCCCTTCGAACCCGTGCGGCAGCAGGCAGACAAGGCCCGACATGCGCAGCCATTTGCGTTCGCCGGACGAGATGAACTGATCGAACATGATCTGCGCGCCATTGGCGAAATCACCGAACTGTGCTTCCCACAGGGTCAGGGCGTTGGGTTCGGCCAGTGAATAGCCGTATTCAAACCCCAGCACCGCGTATTCCGACAGCATCGAGTCGATCACTTCGAAATGGGCCTGTCCGTTACGGATGTTGTTCAGCGGGTAATAGCGTTCTTCGGTGTCCTGATTGATCAGGGCGGAATGGCGATGGCTGAATGTGCCGCGGGTGGAATCCTGACCCGCCAGACGGACCGGAAAACCCTCGGTCAATAGCGAGCCGAACGCCAGAGCCTCGCCGGTGGCCCAATCGATTCCCTTGCCATCATCAATCATCTTTTTCTTGGCGCCCAGCATCCGGGCAACGGTTTTATGCACCGGATAGCCATCGGGAATATGGGTCAGGGATGCGCCGACTTTGGCATAGGTTTCTTCGGGGATGGCGGTTTGGCCGCGCTGGTAATCGTCGTCATGTTTGGACAGGTGTTTCCAGCGGCCATCCAGCCAGTCAGCCTTGTTCGGTTTGTAATCCTTGCCAGCCTCGAATTCCTCGTTCAGGTGGGCCTGAAACGCGGTTTTCATTTCCTCGATCTCGCCTTCGGGGATCAGCCCGTCGTGGATCAGCCGGTCGGTGTATAGCTGAAGCGTGGTTTTCTGGGTTTTGATCTTTTTGTACATCAAGGGGTTGGTGAACATCGGCTCATCCCCCTCGTTGTGGCCAAAGCGACGGTAACAGAACATATCGATCACCACGTCCTTGTGGAACTTTTGGCGGAACTCGGTGGCCACTTTGGCGGCATGAACCACGGCTTCGGGGTCATCGCCGTTCACATGGAAAATCGGCGCTTCGACCATCAGCGCAATGTCGGTCGGATAGGGCGACGAGCGGCTGAAATGTGGCGCGGCGGTAAAGCCGATCTGGTTATTCACCACGATATGAATGGTGCCACCGGTGCGGTGCCCGACCAGACCGGACAGGCCGAAACATTCGGAAATCACGCCCTGCCCGGCAAAGGCGGCATCGCCATGCAGCAACAGCGGAATGACGCTGGATCGTTCCTTATCGTGCTTTTGGTCCTGCTTGGCGCGGGATTTGCCCAGAACCACGGGGTTCACAGCCTCGAGGTGACTGGGATTGGCGGTTAGCGACAGGTGAACGGATTCACCACCAAAGGCGCGGTCGCTAGAGGCCCCGAGGTGATATTTCACATCCCCCGATCCATCCACATCTTCGGGTTTGAAGCTGCCGCCCTGAAATTCGTTGAACACGGCGCGATACGGCTTGGCCATCACGTTGACCAGCACCGACAGGCGGCCACGGTGCGGCATGCCGATGACGATTTCCTTGGCCCCCAGATCGCCACCGCGTTTGATGATCTGCTCCATCGCGGGGATCAGGCTTTCGCCGCCATCCAGACCAAAGCGTTTGGTGCCCATATATTTCACATGCAGGAATTTCTCGAATCCCTCGGCCTCGACCAGTTTGTTCAGGATCGCCTTGCGGCCCTCGCGGGTGAACTGGATTTCCTTGCCGTACCCCTCGATCCGTTCCTTCAGCCAACCAGCCTGTTCGGCGTTGGAAATATGCATGTATTGCAGGGCAAAGGTGCCACAATACGTGCGTTTCAGAATATCGACAATCTGGCGCATCGAGGCCATTTGCAGGCCCAGCACATTGTCGATGAAGATGGGGCGGTCCATGTCGGCTTCGGTAAAGCCGTAGGACGCTGGCTCCAGCTCGGGGTGGTGTTTCTTACCGGCCAGCCCCAGCGGATCCAGATTGGCGGCCAGATGGCCACGGATACGATAGGCGCGGATGATCATCAGGGCGCGGATGCTGTCCAGCACGGCGCGCTTGATCTGGTCTTCGGATACCTCGATCCCCTTGTCGTCCGCCTTGGCCAGAATTTTCTCGGCCACTTCGGCAGGCTTGATGTCTTCGGTGGGCCACTGCCCGTCCAGTGCATGGGTCAGATCGTCGTTCGGAACCGGCGGCCAGTCGGCGCGCGCCCATGACGGGCCAGCGGCTTCGGCCTTGACGGCCATGTCATCGTCGCCCAGTTCCTTGAAAAACGCCTGCCACGCCGCATCGACCGCGTTCGGGTCATTGGCATATTGTGCATAAAGCTGCTCGATATACTCGGCGTTATGCCCTTGCAGGAACGAGGAGGAGTGGAATTCTTCGGTGGTCGGTTGGTCGGTCATGGGGTTACCTTATTGAGGTCGTTTGGGTGTTATGTGGAATATCGCTGAGGGCAAATCATCGAGTATCTGAATGTCGAAATCTTTTTTTATGTAATTAAACTTGATCGGTATACTCTCATACATAGCCCGGATTGTAGCCACATCCAGTTTGGCCGCGAAAACCGATGCATTGTTCCATTTTCCAAAAGTGGCGGAAATTCCCGGTCTTCCGCTTTTGGGAAACTGGTCGGGCCATTCTTCGATATAGTAGGGCGCGTTTGTGAGTGTGTCGAAAGCGGCTTTCGGGCCAGTCGCAATGCAATATCCTTTCCCAATGCCCAGTCCGATTGTAGCGAGTTCGAAGCCATCCTTATTATAAGTAGGCTGACCAGTTGGGAGCGCAGAATTTCCTAGTATTGAGGCTGACATAAAATCAGCGTTCTCAATTAGATAGCCTAGTTTGGAGCCCATGTCGTCACTCATCGATGCCATTCCCAATGCGGCATCGTCATATCTAACAAAATCTCGTGTGAACACCGTCCAGAAGAAAATATTTGCAACTTTCTCGGGAGACACGGCCGGTTTCCAGCCCAAACCAACGAGTTCCTGACGGACAGCTTCGGGGTCGTTTTGCAGTGCAGAGCAAACTGCCATGATCTCACTGAAGGAGGAGCTTTGTTCAGACGCAGAGGCTGGACCGGTTACATGTAAAATAACTAGCAAGGCAGTGATCAGGCCGTCCGCCCAGCGCATATGCCTGACGGAACCTGTCTCGCCCCCCACAAGGCGAGCGGTTCGTGCCCGGCTTGTGGGGTTGGGCAGCGTCCTCTGTGCGTATGACCGGCTACTCGTCATTCTTACCCAATCGCCTCCAGCACTGCTTCACCCAGTCCTGCGGGGCTGTCGGCCACCACGATTCCGGCTGAACGCATCGCTTCAATCTTGCTCTCCGCATCACCCTTGCCACCGGCGACAATCGCGCCCGCGTGGCCCATGCGACGACCCGGAGGGGCGGTGCGGCCGGCGATGAAACCGGCGACAGGTTTCCAGCGGCCTTTCTTTTTCTCGTCGGCCAGAAACTGTGCCGCTTCTTCTTCGGCAGAGCCGCCGATTTCACCGATCATGATGATGCTTTGGGTCTCGTCATCGGCCAGAAACATTTCCAGCACATCGATATGCTCGGTCCCCTTGATGGGGTCGCCACCGATGCCCACAGCCGTGGACTGGCCCAGACCCATATCGGTGGTTTGCTTCACGGCCTCATACGTCAGCGTGCCGGAGCGCGAAACCACGCCGCAAGAGCCGCGTTTGTGGATGTGGCCGGGCATGATGCCGATTTTGCAGGCGTCAGGGGTGATCACGCCGGGGCAGTTCGGCCCGATCAGGCGGGATTTCGAGCCATCCAGCGCGCGTTTGACTTTCATCATGTCCAGCACGGGGATGCCTTCGGTGATGCAAACGATCAGCTCCATTTCAGCGTCAATCGCTTCCAGAATACCGTCAGCGGCAAAGGGGGGCGGGATATAGATCACGGTGGCGTTGGCTTCGGTCACTGCCTTGGCCTCGTGAACCGAGTTGAATACCGGCAGATCAAGGTGGGTCTGCCCGCCCTTGCCCGGTGTCACGCCGCCAACCATTTTGGTGCCATAGGCGATGGCTTGTTCAGAATGAAAGGTGCCTTGCGAGCCGGTGAAGCCCTGACAGATTACCTTGGTGTTTTCGTCGATGAGAATGGCCATGTTTGGTTCCGTTTCTAGTGCTTCGCAAGCGGGGGTTACCCGCCAAGTGGGTGAATTTGGTTAATTTTGAGCCTTGCCAGCAAGGAATGTATAAACCCTGCCAAATGTCGGGTCGGAGGAGGTGAACGTGACATAGAATGTTTTAAAGGGCACATCTGTTGCCCATGACGCATCAAAGTTACTGCGCACATCATCGATTTCAATTGGCCGAGCACCACGTACGCGGCCCATATACGCGGCCACTGCAGGTTTGAGCGATTTGTCGGGCTGGCTGATAACTGCACAGGCTATTGGTGATCCTTTGAAACTGTCAATGCCGACGGATGGCTGGTTTGGCGACCGAGAATAGACTGTCAGTGTCTTGTCGATTTTTGCCATGGGAACATAGCCGTCTTTTTGCAAAAGGCTGACTGCCTTGTCGAGGTTGCCAATGTTGGCGGCACAGTAACGATCAAACGCGGTTATGAAGGATGTCGGGCTTGCTTGTGACACTGCAACTTTGGAAGAGCTGGCTCCTGTCTCCATGCAACCTGCAACGGCCAGCGTAAGAGCAACCATCAAGGCGAGCTTGACGCCGGTGCGGTGTGGTGCAGTGGTGGTGATCATTGGTATTTCCTTTCTAGGGGCCGGTGAGCAGGCGAGCGCAATGAGGGCGTGTCCCATTCTATTTCCTATGCATGGTGGCGTTTGGTCATTCTACCAATCCAAAATTTAGGTCAGTGATGCGTCCGGCCTTTTGGGTGGCTTCAGCAACCGAAACGAAAAACAACTTTTGCCCATGCTGGTATATCCCCGTTACAGGACTGCTACGGGAGCTTAATATGGGCCCATAATAAGTAGTATAACTTACTGTGATGCTTTTAACTTTGCGAAACCCCTGTTCAGCAAGCCGCTTGGTGACAGGATCTAATGCATCGTCGACCCAAAGGCCGCGAATGCGGACCGTGCATCGGGTCTGAAACCCAGAGTTCCAATAGAGACTGTCAATCAAATTGATACCTGTTTTTTTGAAAAAGTCACCAGATGGAAAACGTCCTGATACTTTTTCAACGAAATCATATGTCACGTTATGTTTGGCGAAAACAGCTCTTGTGTGTTCCTCTGATCCATTCGGAAGAATACATCCATCAACAAATGCGGCAATCCCATCGGAGGGATGATGAGCGTTTCGTTTTGCCTCCTCGGGGTCGACGTCGCATCCAGCCAGCGAAAGCCAGAGTAGAATTGAAATGATGTACTGGCGGATCATTTCCCCTTCACCGCCTTCACAATCTTCTCCGCCGCATCCGACAGGTTATCCGCCGCAATCACATCCACATCCGAATTGTTCAATATCGCTTTGCCCTCTTCCACCTTGGTGCCTTCCAGACGCACCACCAGCGGCACTTTCAGGCCGACTTCTTTCACGGCAGAAACCACACCCTCGGCGATTACGTCACAGCGCATGATGCCGCCGAAGATGTTGACCAGAATGCCTTTGACGTTCGGGTCCGATGTGATGATCTTGAAGGCCTCGGTGACCTTTTCCTTGGTCGCGCCACCGCCAACGTCCAGAAAGTTGGCCGGTTCAGCGCCATACAGCTTGATGATATCCATCGTCGCCATTGCCAGACCGGCACCATTCACCATGCAACCGATTTCACCATCCAGCGCGATATAGTTCAGATCGTACTTGCTGGCTTCCAGTTCTTTGGGGTCTTCCTCGGTTTCGTCGCGCAGGGCGGCGATGTCGGCATGGCGATACAGCGCGTTGTCGTCAAACCCCATCTTGGCATCAAGGCATTTCAGATCGCCCTTGTCCGTCACGATCAGCGGGTTGATCTCCAGCATCTCCATGTCTTTTTCATTGAACATTTTGTAAAGCGTGCCCATCAGCGCAACGCATTGCTTGACCTGCGGACCGGAAAGCCCCAGCGCAAAGGCGATGCGGCGGCCGTGGAAACCCTGATAGCCGGTGGCGGGATCAACCGAAAAGGACAGGATCTTTTCGGGGGTCGATGCGGCGACTTCTTCGATGTCCATGCCGCCTTCGGTCGAACAGACAAAGGAAATGCGGCTGGTCTGGCGATCGACCAACAGAGCCAGATACAATTCGGTTTCAATGCCTGAACCGTCTTCGATATAGATGCGGTTGACCTGTTTGCCGACCGGGCCGGTCTGATGGGTGATCAGGGTGCGGCCCAGCATTTTTTTGGCTTCTTCAGCGGCTTCGGACACCGATTTTGTCAGGCGAACACCGCCCGCATCTCCTGCATCGGCTTCCTTGAATTTGCCCTTGCCGCGGCCACCGGCGTGGATCTGTGCCTTGACCACCCACAGCGGGCCGTCAAGTTCGCCCGCAGCGGTTTTGGCGTCTTCTGCCTTTAGAACGGCGCGGCCGTCGGATACGGGGGCACCATAAGTGCGCAAAAGTTCCTTGGCTTGGTATTCATGAATGTTCACTGGACTGTCCCATTAATGGCTTCGGTTTCGTGTCAGTAAACATGAACGGGTCAGGTAAATAAACGGTTTTCCATCGTTTAACGGGAAAGTGAGGGGTATTTTTGCAGTTTGTGATCACACTTTGGATGCGTGTGATCACAAACATAGATTTGATTCGTTTTCTTGTCCGTTTGGTTTAATTCAACAAGAAGGAAATCAGGAAGGGATTGCCGCCTGTCAGTTCTTCGAACCGGCGCAGACTGTCGCCAGAAATGACCGGGCCGCGTTCCAGATAAGGCAGCAGGCCAGAGCCTTGCACCCAGGTGACGATATCCACCACCGGCGGGTCCATGAACAGCTTTTTCACGTTGACGCCACCTGCGGGGGAAATGCGCCAGTATTCGATCAGCAGATCACCGTTCAACAGCGCCTCGGCATCGGCCAGAACCGCCTGCCAGGCCGCGCCGGTGCCGGGGGCCAGTTCAAAGCCAAGCGCGGCTGTCTGGTTATCATTCGGGATCCATTCACGCTCGTTGTCGGTTTCCTGTGCTACCGCGGCCCAGAAGACCTTGTTTTGCGCGATCATGTTTTGCAGGTGGTTATATGCCGCGCGGGTGTGGGTGGCGTCGGGTTGTTTGTTCAGCGCGCCATAGGCCATCGCGAACTGGTCGACCCAGCCGCCGAATTGCATGTCAAAGCCGAATTCTATCGGGGCGTCACCACGCAGCTCGATCATTTTGTAGTTGGCGCTCATTACGGTTTCAATCGCCTCGGTCGGATCGAACGCCACCACCATTTCACCGGCGGCGGAAATCATATGGGTATAGGCGGTCAGCCACGCCACATCGGCGGTATCAAAGCGCACATCCATTGGCGGAATGCCATCCATTTCGCCAAAGTTGATTTCGCCCATCAATGTGTTTGCACCAACCTCGATCACCCCCTCGCCAAGGTCGCGTTTGCCGTTCATGTTGATGTCAAACCACAGGTTGGCAAGGTTCAGATCCAGCACCACATCGGTCCCATCGGGGATTTGCGCCAAAGCCGCGCGGCTGGCGTCCATGTCGGTCAGCAATTCCGTAAACAGGCCGGTGATCAGATCGGCGCGAAACGGTTTGGCGTCGGGGTTGGGGGGCACCGGCAGGCGCAGCACGGGCAGGCCCAGATCGTCAATCGTGGCGTTGTACTCCCAACGGACCTGCAGGGTTTTCTCGATCCCGCGCAGAAATTGCAGCGCGCCAAGGGCAAATTGGTCGGACGGGGTTTTGCCGGATTGGGTGGTCAGCTGCTCAACCGCGCCCTCCAGTCCGTTTTCGGCCACAAGGGTGTTGGTATCAGCCAGCGCGGATGTTGCCAGCAAGGTGAGCGTTAGGGGAAGAATGAGCCGCATGGGAATACTCCTGATAAACTAAAAGGCACCCCAATAGCGTGGGGTGCCTTTTAGTGTTTTACAAGTCAGGAATTCCTTAACCCAGTGACGGATCGATTTCCTTACAGGCCGCAACAAGACCCTTAACCGCGTCGACAGATTTGTCGAACATGGCCTGTTCTTCCTTGTTCAGCTTGATGTTGACGATCCGCTCGATGCCGCCGGCACCGATCACGGTTGGCGCGCCAACATAAAAGCCGTCCAGCCCAAGCGCGCCGTCCACATAGGCGGCACAGGGCAGAACGCGTTTCTGGTCTTTCAGATAGGCCTCGGCCATTTCGATGGCGGATGTGGCGGGCGCATAATAAGCCGAGCCGGTTTTCAGCAGGCCGACGATTTCAGCGCCGCCGTCACGGGTGCGCTGAATGATAGCGTCCATTTTGTCCTGCGTGGTCCAGCCCATGTCCACCAGATCGGGCAGCGGTATACCTGCGACTGTGGAGTAGCGTTCCAGCGGCACCATTGTATCGCCGTGACCGCCCAGAACGAAGGCGGTGACATCACGCATTGAGACGTTGAATTCCAGTGATAGGAAGTGGCGGAAACGGGCGCTGTCCAGCACACCGGCCATGCCGCAGACCTTGTTGTGGGGCAGGCCCGAGAATTCGCGCAGCGCCCAGACCATTGCATCCAGCGGGTTGGTGATACAGATAACAAAGGCGTCGGGGGCGTGTTTGGCGATGCCTTCACCGACCGATTTCATCACTTTCAGGTTGATGCCCAGCAGATCGTCGCGGCTCATGCCCGGTTTGCGGGCGACACCGGCGGTGACAATGCAGACATCCGCGCCGGCGATGTCGGAATAATCGACGGTGCCTTTCATGGTGGCGTCGAAGCCTTCGGCGGGGCCAGCTTCGGCGATGTCGAGGGCTTTGCCCTGCGGGATGCCGTCGGCGATGTCAAAGATGACAACGTCGCCCAGTTCTTTCATTGCTGCAAGGTGGGCAAGGGTGCCGCCGATTTGTCCGGCACCGATAAGGGCGATTTTTGCTCTGGCCATGGTGTGATCTCCTGATCCGTTTAATCCGCTGATTGCGTATCCATTCCTGATCTCGCGCGCAAGGCATTTGAACAGGCTGCGCAAGAGTCGTCAAATCCGAAAACCGGAATATGTCGGGCGGGCGGCAGGGATTGCGCCATGCTGCGCATGTCGCCGCGGGCTCGCGCCTGACGGGGCTCGCAGGATGCCTTGGGCAGAGGTATTTGGAAAAAGAAGAAGAGCGGTGGCGAAACGGGCTTGCGCAATGGTGCGGAAATGGTGCTGATTGCGCAAGATTGTTTCAAGGAGGCCGAATCATGGACACCCACGCCCGCCCGTTCCGTTCCGTTCTTTACATCCCGGCTTCAAAAACGCGCGCGCTGGAAAAGGCGCGGGGGCTGGCCACGGATGCGATTATTTTCGATCTGGAGGATGCGGTGGCCGTAGAGGAGAAAGCGGTAGCGCGCGGGATGCTGGCGGAGGCTTTGGCGCAGGATTACGGCGCGCGGTTCAAAATTGTGCGGATCAACGGGCTGGATACCGAATGGGGGCACAAGGATGCGGCGGTGGTTGCTGGTGCCGATGCGGTGCTGTTGCCCAAGGTGAATGCAGCAGCGGATGTCGAGGCGCTGACCGCATTGGTTGGGGATATGCCGATCTGGGCGATGATGGAGACACCGCTGGGTATTTTGAACGCAGGCGAGATCGCGGCGCACAAACAGTTGCGCGGCATGGTGATGGGCACCAATGATCTGGCCAAGGATCTGAACTGTCGCTTTCGGCCGGATCGCGAGCCGCTGATCACCAGCCTGCAAATCTGTCTACTGGCCGCGCGTGCCCACGGGGTGGTGGCGATTGACGGGGTTTACAACGCATTCAAGGATGATGATGGCTTGCGTATAGAGTGCGAGCAGGGCCGCGATATGGGGTTTGACGGCAAGACGCTGATCCATCCGGCGCAATTGGCTGTGGCAAACGAGGTGTTTGCACCATCCGGGGCCGAAGTGGAACTGGCGCGGCGCCAGATCGCCGCCTTTGAAGAGGCCGAGGCGGCAGGGCAGGGGGTGGCCGTGGTGGATGGCAAGATCGTCGAAAACTTGCATATTGTCACCGCACAGCAGACACTGGCCAAGGCAAAGATGATTGCCGCATTGGAAGGATAGCGAATGGGATTGCTGATTGCCGGAGTTGCGCTGTGGGTGGCTGCGCATTTCTTTAAACGTCTGTTGCCGGGTGTACGGGCACCGATGGGGAATGCGGGCAGGGGGCTGGTGGCGCTGGCCTCGGTTGCGGCAATTGTGCTGATGGTGATCGGGTATCGCAGTGCAGACACCATACCCGTTTACACGCCGATGCCCGGTATGGGGCATGCGAACAACCTGTTGATGCTGGTGGCATTGTTCATGTTTGGCGCAGGATCGTCGCGGGGCTGGGTGGCGGCGAAGGTGCGCCACCCGATGCTGTGGGGCATGGTGATCTGGGCAGGGGCGCATTTGCTGGTGAACGGCGATGTCGCGTCCCTAATCCTGTTTGGCGGGCTGGGCCTTTGGGCGCTGATCCAGATGGTGCTGATCAACCGGGGCGAAGGTGCGTGGGATCGGCCTGAACCCGGACCATTTTCCAAAGATATCAAGAACTTCATTATTGCGCTGGTGCTTTATGCACTGATCACCGGCGTTCATATCTGGCTGGGCTACAGCCCGTTTCGGGGGACTTATCCATGAAGCTGTATCGTTTACTGACTGAAGATGACACTGCCGCCTTTTGCCACAAGGTCAGCGAGGCGCTGAGCAAGGGATGGGAACTGTATGGCTCCCCGACCTATGCCTTTGACCATGCCAACGGCGTGATGCGTTGCGGGCAGGCGGTGACCAAAGAGGCAGATGTGACCTATTCGCCTGATCTGAAGCTGGGGCAGCAATAATGAGCAAGACGACAGCAGGGCGGTTTTTCGAGGATTACAGGCTGGGCGAGGTGATCGACCACGCGGTCCCTCGCACGGTGTCGGGGGGCGAGCGGGCGCTCTATCATGCGCTCTATCCGGCGCGTCATGCGCTGGCCTCGTCTGACGAATTCGCGCGCGCTTGCGGGCTGCCGGCTTCCCCGATGGATGATCTGATTACTTTCCATGTGGTGTTCGGCAAAACCGTGCCCGATATTTCGCTGAATGCGGCCGCCAATCTGGGCTATGCCGAAGCACGTTGGCTGAAACCGGTTTATGCGGGGGATACGCTGCGATCCAGTTCCCAGGTGATCGGGCTGAAGCAGAATTCCAGCGGCAAGAACGGCGTGGTCTGGGTGCGCACCACCGGCACCAACCAGCATGGTCAGGCGGTGCTGGAATATGTGCGCTGGGTGATGGTGAAGAAGCGCGATCCAGAAGTGATAGCACCGGAAACGGTGATCCCTGAACTGGCGGGGGTGGTGCCTGCGGATCAGGTGGTGATCCCCGAGGGGCTGAATTTCGCCGGTTACGATTTCACGCTGGCGGGCGAGCCACACCGGTTGGGTGATTACACCGTGGGTGAACGGATCGACCATGTGGACGGGGTGACGGTTGAAGAAGCCGAACACATGATGGCCACACGCCTGTGGCAAAACACGGCCAAGGTGCATTTCGATGTGACAGCGCGGCCCGATGGCAAGCGGCTGATCTATGGCGGGCATATCATTTCACTGGCCCGCGCGCTAAGCTTTAACGGCTTGGCCAATGCGCAGATGATTGTTGGTCTGAACGCCGGTGCCCATGCCAACCCCTGTTTTGCGGGCGATACGGTGCGGGCCTGGTCCGAGGTTCTGGACGTGGCCAAAACGGATGCGCCCGGTGTGGGGCTGATCCGGCTGCGCACGGTGGCGACCAAAGGGGCGGCGTTTGAACTGCGTGGCGAGGACGGGAAATACATGCCGGGCGTATTGCTGGATATTGACTATTGGGCGGTGATGCCGGTGTAAGCCGTGGGTTTGCGCCCGCTTCATCTCATATCAAGATGGACGTCGGCGCTGTGTAGCAAAAAATCAAAGAATTTATCGGGATCAATGGCGAGCAGGACAATCGGGATAAAAAACAACAGGAGTAAACCGTAGAAAAGCAGTTTTTTGGGCGTGTCTCCAACAAATTTTGCACCAAAATATACCGCCAAATAATATACAAACAGCAATCCTGACGCGATGCCGAAGAGCGGCATAAACCCACCCATTAGAAATGTGACAATTGTTACAAGTGCCAGCAGGGCCAGCATTGCGATTATACTTCTTCTGAGTATTATCAATTTTCATCCAATCTGAATTCAAAGTAATCGAACGCCTATCGTGGTATTTGCATAACCAATCATAGGGAGGGTATAAAGATTAAAGTGCCTCTCTTCCAGCCAAGGCCAGTGTGAATTATCAAATAGAACTAAGGACTGCTTAACTGTGATGAGGCGCCGACATAAACTTGATATAAAAAAGCTGATCTGTAGTTTGAGCGTGGTTTTGCTGCTGCCTTTGGCTGTACTGGCCGAGGGCGATCTGAATAAACAGGTCGACAAACCCCCGAAGGAACACCCCGCGCTGACCGACAAACAGGATGACAGCAAACAAAGCAAACCCGCCGCGCAGGTGCTGGATCCGAAACAATTTGAATTTGTGCGCACCAATCTGGTCTCGACCTTTTATCACGAATTGGGCCATGCGCTAATCGATATGATGGACCTGCCGGTACTGGGGCAGGAAGAAGATGCAGCGGATGTGTTCAGCGTTGTTGTGATTGATGAGTTGTTCAAGCCAAAAGAGGCGCTGGCAATCAATTCGGGCGGGGCTATGGGGTTCAAGGTGGATGCCGATGACCGCATGGGCAAGGGGCGTGAGTGGGACTGGGCCGATGAACATGGCCCCGATATGCAGCGGTATTATAATATTGTGTGTCTGACTTATGGCAGCAATCCTGACAAGCGGGCAGGGTTTGCCCAGGAAATGGGGTTACCGCAGGATCGCGCGGATTATTGCAACGGGGAATATGATCTTGCCAAACGGGGCTGGAATCCGGTTATCAAAAGGATCGAAGATGCCAAATCGGGGGATTCTGTAAGTTTTCGCCAGACAGCCCGCACTGCCTTGCAACAACGCGCTGCCCAGGTGATTGCAACCGAGGTCAAGCTGGTGAACGAAAGGTTCAATCTGCCCAAGCACTTGCGGGTAACGGTCAAGCGATGCAGCCGGGGGCGCAATATGTACGCCTTTTATTCCGCCAGTCGGCGCAAAATCACGGTTTGCACCAATTATATTGACGAGTTATACCGCACAGCGCCTAAGTAGATATTTGTGATCACGCAAGGGTTGCGTGTGATCACAAATGGAAAAATTCAACAAAATCGTGTGATTATTTGCGCTAACATCGTGCCTGACCGCGTGACTCGGGCGAAATATGGCGCTATTCATTCAGGGTAAGATAAACAAATCCAGCCGACCACAGGCACTTGATCCTGAAGGGGTATAACCAATGGCAGACGCAAATCAGGGCAAACGCCCGCTTTCGCCTCACCTGCAAGTCTATCGTCCGCAAATCACATCCACCTTGTCGATCCTGAACCGGATCACCGGCGTTGCGATGTCGCTGGCCGCTGTGCTGATTGCATGGTGGTTTCTGGCCGCCGCAACCGATGCCGCCTATTATGATGTGGCGAACGGGTTCCTGACCTCTTGGTTCGGAATTCTGATCATGGTCGGCTCGCTTTGGGCGTTCTGGTTCCATTTCTTTGGTGGCTTGCGCCACTTGCAATGGGATTCTGCCAAGGGCATGGGAATGAAGGCTGTTCGGCAGTCTGGTATTGCGGCGGTGGTGTTGTCGGTTGTCGCAACGCTGCTGTGCATTCTGCTGGCGCTGTGAGGGGAAAGAAGATGTCATATTTAACCGATCGTAAACGTGTTTCCGGCCTGGGTGTTGCCCGTGGCGGAAACGCACATTTCATTTCCCAGCGGCTTACGGCAATTGCGCTAATCCCGCTGTCGCTGATGTTTCTGTTTCCGTTTATCGGCACCTTGGGGGCGGATCATGCCACTATGCTGAAAACCTATCAGCATCCCTATAATGCCATCGTGGCGGTGATGTTTTTCATCGTTCTGTGCAAGCACCTTCATCTGGGCCTGCAAGTGGTGATCGAGGATTATGTCCACGCGCCGCGCCTGTTGATGGGATCACTGATCCTGAATCGTCTGTTCTGGGGGGCAACGGCTGTGACCGCTGTTTTCTCGATCGCCAAAATCGCCTTTAGTGCCTGAGCCGGAGAAGTAACATGGCTGCTTATGAATACGAGACCCACGATTATGATGTTGTGGTTGTTGGTGCCGGTGGTGCCGGTTTGCGTGCGACTTTGGGGATGGCCGAACAGGGGCTGAAAACGGCCTGTGTGACCAAGGTTTTCCCGACTCGCTCCCACACGGTGGCAGCACAAGGCGGGATCGCGGCCAGTCTGGGCAATATGGAGCCGGACAGCTGGCAGTGGCATATGTATGACACGGTAAAAGGGTCTGACTGGCTGGGCGATAACGACACGATTGAATATGTCGCCCGCGAAGCACCGCGCGCGGTTTACGAACTGGAACATTACGGCGTGCCGTTTTCCCGCACCGAAGATGGCAAGATTTACCAGCGCCCGTTCGGCGGCCACACTACCGAATACGGCGAAGGCAAGCCGGTGCCGCGTGCTTGTGCCGCCGCTGACCGGACCGGCCACGCGATGTTGCATACGCTTTATGGACAAGCTTTGAAGCATAAGGCTGAATTCTATATCGAGTTCTTTGTGCTGGATTTGATTATGGATGATGACGGTGCTTGCACTGGTATCATGGCATGGAAACTGGACGATGGAACAATCCATCGTTTCAATGCCAAGCTGGTCGTGTTGGCGACCGGCGGGGCTGGCCGGACATACTTTAGCTGCACCTCGGCGCATACCTGCACGGGCGACGGGGCCGGACTGGTGGCCCGCGCCGGATTGCCGCTTCAGGATATGGAGTTTGTGCAATTCCACCCGACAGGTATCTACGGGGTTGGTCCGTTGATTACCGAAGGGGTACGTGGTGAAGGCGGCTATCTGATCAATTCGGAAGGCGAGCGGTTCATGGAGCGCTATGCGCCAACATTCAAGGATCTGGCCAGCCGTGATGTCGTCAGCCGCTGCATGACCCTTGAAATCCGGGAAGGTCGCGGAGTTGGCCCAAAGAAAGACCATATCAGCCTGAACCTGAGTCATCTGCCTCCGGAAGTTATTTACGAGCGCCTGCCGGGGATCGCGGAAAGCGCGCGTATTTTCTCGGGCGTCGATGTAACCAAAGAACCGATTCCGGTCCTGCCGACAGCACATTACAATATGGGCGGTATTCCGACAAATCACTGGGGCGAGGTTTTGAACCCGACCAAGGATAATCCGGATGCGATTGTGCCCGGTTTGATGGCTGCGGGGGAATGTGCCAGTGCATCGCTGCATGGGGCAAACCGTCTGGGTACGAATTCGTTGTTGGATATTGTGGTCCTTGGGCGTGCTACATCAATCCGTGCCGCCGAAGTTGTGGATCGCAAAGCACCGGTGCCAAATACCGGCGAAGGCAAGGCAGAAGCAATCCTTGAGCGGTTTGACCGTATCCGCAATGCCAATGGCGCGCATTCGACTGCCGAAGTGCGACTGGAAATGCAACTTGCCATGCAAAAGGATGCCGCGGTATTCCGCACGGCCGAATCCCTGACAGACGGGGTAAAAGCCATCGGTGCGATCTGGGACGAAATGAAAGATATCAAAGTGACGGACAGATCACTGGTCTGGAACAGCGATCTGATGGAAACGCTGGAACTATACAATCTTATGATTAACGCCAGTGCAATCATTACCGGGGCCGACAAACGTAAAGAAAGCCGTGGTGCACACGCCCGCGAGGATTTCCCTGATCGCGATGACAAGAAATGGCGCAAGCACACGCTGGCTACAATTAATGAAACCGGCAAGGTCAAGATTAGCTATCGTCCTGTGCATGTGGATCCATTGACATCCCTAGAAGAAGGCGGGGTGGATATGAAGAAATTTGCACCAAAGAAAAGGGTTTACTGATGGTTGTTCTGAAAACCTCCTTTGTTGCGATGGTTCTGGGTGGTGTGGTTCTGGCGGGCTGCGTCAAACCTGAACCGCCAAAGGATTACATGCTGGCTTGTCTGCATGAAACGGGGGCCAAAGGGTCTTATGTGCGTTCGGTTGATCAGGTTGGTCCAAATGGCTTGCCTGTGATTCTGCCCGCAGCAGGCGGGAATGCGCGGGGAGCGGTTCTGATGAATGCTTGCGTCGAGCAGCACAACAAAGACGCAGGCACATTGCCCAATCCTGCCGGGCCGTCCGCGCCCAAGATGATGTCGAATGGGAAGCTGTCAGTGCCGCAAGGGTATGACCTGTCGCCCGAGGATGTCACTCTTTGGAAATCGCTAACGCTTCAGCAGCAAAAACGGGCTTATGAATTTCTGAAATCGGGCAGCACGATCCAGTCGTCGCTGTTGGAGGATTAGAATATGCTGCGCGCCTTGGCTATTGGACTAACAGCAGTTTCGCTTTCGGGTTGTGTCACGGACGGGATCGTTCAGGACACCTCGCGCGAGGCGGCAAAACGGGTGGTCACCCCGATCGTGGTGGACAAATTCCCCGGTCGCAACACCGAGGCCTATAGCAACTGCATCATCGACAACGCCACCACGGACGAGATTTTCAGCCTCGCCAAGGCGGCGGTGACGGGGGTTGATCAAAGCACCGTGAATACGGTGGTCACAATCAGCACCCGTGGGGATACACTGAAATGTTTCTTAAAGACCGAGCTTGGCTCGGGTCTGGGATAGGACGGAAGATATGGTTGAATTCACACTACCGAAAAACTCGCGCATTGTAACGGGCAAGACATGGCCCAAGCCTGCGGGCGCGACCAACCTGCGGAAATTCAGCATTTACCGCTTTAATCCGGACGAGGAAAAGAACCCCCGCGTCGATACCTATTTCGTGGATATGGACACATGCGGGCCGATGGTTCTGGACGCGCTGATCAAGATCAAGAACGAGATTGATCCAACGCTGACCTTCCGCCGCTCTTGCCGAGAAGGCATCTGCGGGTCTTGCGCGATGAACATCGACGGGATCAACACGCTGGCCTGTATTTACGGCATGGATGAAATCAAGGGCGATGTGAAAATCTATCCGCTGCCGCATATGCCGGTGGTTAAGGATCTGATCCCCGACCTGACCAATTTCTATGCTCAGCACGCCGCCATTATGCCGTGGTTGGAAACCTATACCAATCCGCCCGAAAAGGAATGGCGTCAGTCGATCGAGGATCGCAAGAAACTGGACGGGTTGTATGAATGTGTGATGTGCGCGTCCTGTTCCACATCCTGCCCGTCCTACTGGTGGAACTCTGACCGCTACCTTGGTCCGGCCGCGTTGTTGCATGCCTATCGCTGGATTATCGACAGTCGTGACGAGGCAACAGGCGAACGTCTGGACGAATTGGACGATCCGTTCAAACTGTATCGTTGCCATACGATCATGAACTGCACCAACACCTGTCCCAAGGGGCTGAACCCCGCCAAGGCGATTGCCGAAATCAAGAAGCTGATGGTCGAGCGGACGGTTTAGGCTGGGTGGCGAAAGCACCGGAAGATGCCGACAAATGCCGTGCTGTTAAGCCGGTGATTTGCTATCCGGCCGGGGGTCTGCCTGCGCCGGATATGGCGTTGTATCAGGCGGCACGGCTTGGGGCCGAAAAGGTTTCCGCGGTTCTGGTGCCGCCGCGTGAAGCGGCCTGTTTCCATGTTCCGGCGGGCAGTTTCTTTCGGATTTCCTGTGTGGATGGTCCGCAAGTGGGTGATCTGAACCTGTGGAACACAAATGATCTGTCCGAGCGGTTCTATTCCGGTAAAACCCGCGCCCTGCATGGCACCCATCTGACCACGGGGGAACGGATGTGGAGCAGTTTTCCGCATCTGCGCCCGATGGCAACGATTGTGGCCGATACGCTGGGCTGGTACGGGATCGACGAATTTGGCGGCTCGGTGCATGATGTGATCGGCACGCGCTGCGATCCCTATACGCACAACCTGTTAAGTGGTGGTGATTACCACCATTGCTGCCATTCCAACCTGACCCGCGCAATGGCCGCCGAAATGGGCCTACCGCTGGATCAGGCCGAGGCACACGTGCATGACGTTCTGAACGTGTTCATGTGCACCGGCTTTACCCGTGACACGGGGCAATATTTCATGAAGGCCAGTCCGGTGCGAGTGGGGGATTATCTGGAATTTTTCGCCGAGATTGATTTGCTCGGCGCACTCTCGGCCTGTCCGGGCGGGGATTGTTCGGCGGAACATTCCTCGGATGCAGCGGCGTGCTATCCGCTGTTGGTCGAGGTGTTCCAGCCCGCTGACGGGGCGCTGGACGCATGGTCCCCGCCTGCGCGCAATGGGTATTGTGGCGGGCATGGGGGATAAGAGATTCCATGCCTCCGGCGGGGAGTTTGAGCTGATTAAGAAACGATCCGGGGGATCGTTTCAAGCGAAAACAGGCGAAGCCCAGGGAACAAAGATGAGAGTTATTGGCGTATATAGTGGAGCCGATTGAAGCTACTGCGCCATTCGGCAACTTCGTTTGCAAGCGCTTCAGGATCGTTACGGCGTAGCGCTTTAGCGATCAGACCGGCCATGCGGGGGGCGTCGGTTTCGGTGAAACCCCAGCGGACCAGTTCCGGCGTGCCGATGCGCAAGCCGTTCATATCACCGTCAACCGGATCAGCAGGCAGGCCGATGCCACAAGCCAGAAAACCGGCGCGGCGCAGGGTTTTCGAGGCCGCTTGCCCACCGCCGAAATCTGCCGCAAGGATGGCGAACTGGTGTGATCGGGTGAAGCCCTGATCGGCAGCGAAAACGGGCAGGCCTTCGTTTGCGAGTGCACCTGCCAGGGCGCGGGCGGTCGAGACCATTTTGGCAGCGTAATCCGCGCCATACTCGCGCCAATCCAGCATGGTCAGGGCCAGGGCGGCAGATTTGGCGGCGTCGAAATTGGCGGTCATGCCGGGGAAGGCGATCTTGTCCAGACGCTGTGCAATATCCGCATCGTTGCTGACGATCAGGCCCGAGGGCGGACCGCCGAGGCTTTTGTAGGTGCTCATCGTCATCAGATGTGCGCCTTGTGACAGCGGGTTGTCCCATGTGCCACCGGCGATGATGCCGCATTGATGGGCGGCGTCAAACAGGACATGCGCGCCCACTTCATCGGCAATGGCGCGGATTTCGGCCACGGGATGCGGGAACAGGTTGAGTGAGCCACCGATGGTGATCAGGCGGGGGTTCACCTGCAAGGCCAAGGCGCGCAAACCCTCAAGGTCAATGGTGTAGCCATCGGCGTTGACCGGTGCCATGTGGCTGGTCAACCCGTATAGCCCTGCGCAGCCATCGGCGTGGTGGGTGACATGGCCACCGATGCTGGCGGGCGGGGTGATGATGTGATCCCCGGCTTTGGTCAGTGCCATAAAGGCATAGAGGTTGGCAATGGCACCGGATGGCACGCGGATCTCGGCATAGTCGGCATTGAAAATTTCGGCGGATAGCTCGGCGGCGATCACCTCGATCTGCTCCATTGCTTCCAGCCCCATTTCGTATTTGTCACCGGGGTAGCCAAGCGAGGGGCGGGTGCCAAGGCCCGAGGCAAGGGCAGCTTCGGCACGCGGGTTCATAACGTTGGTGGCGGGGTTCAGGTTGAAACAGTCGTGTTCATGAATCCGGCGGTTTTCGGTAATCAGGGCATCCAGTTTTGCCGCCGTGGTCTGGCTATCGGCGCGGGCAGTGCGACTGGCGATGTCCTGAATGTAGGCTTCAGTGCTGGCAGGCACCCATGGGCGCGGGGTCAGATGGGGCATGATGTGGTTCCTTGTCTTGGTTGCGGTTTAGCTAACCGGCAATGCGGCCTTGGTGCAAATGAGTTTTGGGTGTCCTGGGGGTGAAAAAAATTTAGGCTAACCTCATTTTCGTTTCCCCACCCAGTCCAAAGGGCCATCCCGAAACCGCACCGCGTACCATTGAGGCGGCGGCGCGAATATGTCGGGTGCTGTAAAAAGGTAAGGAAAAACCTACTGTTCAGGTGGCGGGGCTGTGTTAGGGTGCCATATGTTTAGGTCAATGATTGCCAGCGCAATTGCCGCGCTATGGATGGGCATGCCAGCGTTTGCGGCAAGCGAATATCCGTTACTAAAAGATACCCCGTCGTCCGAGCATTACACGCTGGTGCGGGTGAATGATTACTGGTCACCGGCCAATATCACCTACAGCCCCGCCGGAAATTTCTTTTTGCTGAACAGTTTGAAGATCAGCAAGATCGACGCGCTGGGCAACAAGGTGTTTTCGCTAAAGACCGGCGAAACCACAAGGCTTTTGCCGTTTACCTATTATATCGCAACGCCCAAGGGGCTGTATGACCTGTCAAGGCAGCGTCCGAAACTGGAGCGGTTCGAACAGGTGGTGAATGACAGTAAAACCCGCACACTGACGGTTGATTCCTTTCACGAAATCTATGGGCAGGCCTATGCGGATGCGGATATCGTGGTCTATGACGAACCCAATTATGAAGAAGGCATAGACAAATACCGCGCCTATATGTGGATCAAGGGCGGCTGGGTTTTGTTCTATCTGTCTTTTGATGCAATCACGCTGGATTCAGATTATGATTTGGGGGTTACGGTTAAGGAATACCCTGCCAAATTCAATCGCACCCTGTTGCTAAGGGATGTGCAGACCAAAACCTATTCTGCCGGAAATTCAGGTCTGGCTGGCGATAATCCGCGTTTGATGGCGCTGCTGCCCGAACGCAAGATGCACTATCCGGCGCGGGGCAAGCTAAAGTTGCTGCACTTTAGCAAAGACCGGGTGGATGAAACCTATCGCGGGGTGCCGGTGGTGTATACCGGCATGGCAGAACACCGGCTTAGGATCGGCAAAGAGGATTTGTTTTTCCGCGAAATCGCCCTAAAGGCCTTGCGGCACAAACTGGATACGCAAATGCACTGGTATATTGTGCCGGCACCCTATCAGGACAAGACGCAGGTCGGGTTTCTGGAATTCGTGCCAATCTCGAATATGACCAGCAAGGGCAGCGGCGGGGTTTATGCGCTGCGGCGCAAATAGCGCCTAAGTGAACGCTGCTTCCAGCGCGATTTCCACCATGTCGCCAAAGGTTTTCTCGCGTTGATCCGAGGGCAGGGCCTCGTGGGTGATCAGGTGGTCGGAAACCGTCAGCACCGCCAGCGCGCGGCGCTTGTGGCGGGCGGCAAGGTTGTAAAGCTCGGCTGCTTCCATTTCGACCCCAAGGACGCCGTGGCGCATCATCTGTTCGGTCAGGTCGGGACGTTCGTCATAGAACACATCCGACGAATAGATACCGCCCACATGGGTGCCCACATCGCGTTTGCGCGATGCGGCAACGGCGGCCTCAAGCAGGGAATAATCTGCACAAGGGGCAAAATTGATTTCCCTGAAAATCCCGCGCGATGGGGTGGAAAGCGATGTGGCGGTCATGGCGATGATTACATCGCGCACTTTGACGTTTTCCTGCATCGCCCCGCATGAACCGATGCGGATCAGGGTTTGCACGTTATATTCAGTAATCAGTTCGTTGGCGTAAATCGACAGCGAAGGCATACCCATCCCCGACCCTTGAATGGTCACGCGGTTTCCGTTCCATGTGCCGGTAAAGCCCAGCATTCCGCGCACCTGATTGATGCATTTGGCGTCTTTCAGAAAGGTTTCAGCGGCCCATTTCGCCCGATACGGATCGCCCGGCATCAGGACGGTTTCGGCAATGTCTTCTGGTTTTGCACCGATGTGGATCGTCATGGGGTGGCCTTTCTATTAGAGGATTTTCAATCAGGTTATCCCGTGATCCCGGGTGTGAAAAGAGGTTATGACAGCGGGTAGGTGCTGCACAGCACCATCGGATAATTCCGGTCGCTGTTCAGGTGCAGCGGTTCGAGCGTATAGGATTTAGGGGGGCGGTAGTTAAAGAACAGGCCCAGAAAAACCGTGCTGAGCTTGGCAATCGGTTTGGGTGCGCGACTGAACGGGCGGTTGCTGCGCAGGTTGTAGAAATGGCTGTAACCACAGGATTTCAGAATCTCGAGCGACGCCGTTTGCCCGTTCTCGATCTGCGCCCCCAAAATTTCCAGTGCGATAACCGGTTCATGTTTCTTCAGAGTTTCCTTTGCGCCTTCAAAGCAGGCGGTCTCGTGTCCTTCAACATCGACCTTTACAAAATCGATGGCTTCGGCAGCTTGCACCTGGGAGATGTCGTCCAGCCGCGCCAATTGGAACGGCACTTCTTTCAGGTTGTATTCTTTGGCCAGATCCGCATTGGTTTCAAGTGATGTGGCACCGATATTGCGGGCATAGGAATAGGCCATCTGCACGACTTCTTTGTCTGATGCTCCGACCTGTAGTGCCGTTACATTTTCAACCAGATCGGCATTGTAGTCCAATAACTTGTAAGTGCTCGGGTTGGGCTCCAGCGCGATTACCTGTTCAAAATAGTCGGCAAAAAACAACGCGTGGTTGCCGATATTGGCTCCGATGTCCAGACAGGTCCGCCGGCCTTTCAATTGGGGGAAAATACTGCGGGCCAGAAAGTCCAGTTCCTCGGCCTCGAAACGGCCATCCAGATGGATGCTGTCGGTGATCACATCAAAGGCAAAGCAGGCCAGTTGGGGGTATTGCTCCAGATGCTTGGCCCCTTGTTCGGCCAGATAGCTGCGGGTGATATGTCTTTTAATCGCGCTCATCAGGTTTCCTTGCCGGTTGGAATTGTCCTGTAGTTAAACCAAGATTCACGCGAATAAAACAACAAACCCCCGAGGCTGGGCCACGGGGGTCATATTGCGGCGGCCGAAGCCACCATATTCGTATGTCACCGAAAAGGGTTTGCTTACAGCATACCTTCGCGTTGTGCTTTTTTACGAGCGAGCTTGCGCGAACGACGGATTGCTTCCGCTTTCTGTCGTGCTTTCTTCTCGGACGGTTTTTCGTAAGCCTGACGAAGCTTCATTTCACGAAAGACACCTTCGCGTTGCAGCTTCTTCTTCAGGGCACGAAGCGCCTGATCGACATTGTTATCACGAACACTGACCTGCATGTGGTTGTCACCACCTTTCTAGGTTAAAGTTGCAAAAGTTGCAGGAACTGGCCCTATAGCAAGCAATATACACTCTGTCCAGTTAGGAGATTCGGATATGCCCCAGAATACACCCCCCAAAGACGCGCTGCTGGATGCAATCCTGCCCCATGTCGCCTTTGACGGCTGGTCCGATGCCAGTTTCAAGGCAGCCGTGGCGGATGTTGGGATTGATCCGGTCGTGGCGCATGCAGTGTGCCCGCGCGGGGCGGTGGATCTGGCAGTGGCCTATCACAAGCGCGGTGATCAGTTGATGCTGGAACGCTATGCAAAAACGGACCTGTCCGAAATGCGCTATAGCGACAGGATCGCGGCGCTGGTTCGGATGCGTATCGAGGTGGTCGAGGACCGCGAGGTCGTGCGCAAAGCTTCCGCTTTGTTCGCCCTGCCGAAATATGCAGCCGAGGGCGCGCGGCTGATCTGGGAGACTTGTGATCTGATCTGGAATACGCTGGGGGATACCTCGGACGATATCAACTGGTATACCAAAAGGGCTACGTTATCAGGCGTTTACGGCTCGACTGTGCTGTTTTGGCTGGGGGATGAATCCGAAGGGAACGCCGAAACATGGGAATTTCTGGACCGCCGGATTGATGATGTGATGCAGATAGAAAAACTGAAGGCCAAGGTGCGGGACAATCCGCTGCTGAAGGGGCTGTTTGCCGGTCCATTGTGGGCGATGGGCCACGTCAAAGCCCCGCACGCCAAGCCGATGCAGGATGTGCCCGGACGTTGGGACGCTGACAAAGAGGGTGCGAAATGAACCTGCCCGAAGTGATGCGCGCCGTCGAGATTTCTGCGCCCGGTGGCCCCGCAGTTCTGCGCCTGTGCGAACGCCCCGTGCCGCAACCGGCCTATGGCGAAATTCTGATCCGGCTGGACTATGCCGGTGTGAACCGCCCTGACGCGTTACAGCGGGCGGGCAGTTATGCACCACCCCCGACCGCCAGCGACCTGCCGGGGCTGGAAGGGGCAGGCGTTGTGGTGGCGCTGGGCGATGGCGTGACCGAATGGGCGGTGGGCGATTCGGTTTGCGCGCTGTTGCCCGGCGGAGGCTACGCGGACTATGTGACCTGTCCCGCGAAACACGCCCTACCCGTGCCCGCAGGTATGGATATGAAACAGGCCGCCTGCCTGCCGGAAACCTTTTTCACCGTTTGGTCCAATGTGCTCATGCGCGGGGGCTTGCAGGCGGGCGAGCGGTTTTTGGTGCATGGTGGCTCCAGCGGGATCGGTACAACGGCGATACAACTGGCCAATGCGTTTGGCGCGCGGGTGTTCACCACGGCAGGGTCCGAGGCAAAATGCGAGGTTTGCCGCAACTTGGGCGCCGAAGTGGCCGTGAATTATCGCGAGGCGGATTTTGTCAAAGTGATGCGCGGGCAGGGCGGGGCAAACCTGATCCTTGATATGGTCGGCGGAGATTACATCCCGCGCAACATCAAGGCGCTGGCGGATGAAGGGCGGCTGGTGCAAATAGCATTCTTGCAAGGGCCGAAGGTAGAGCTGAACTTTGCCCAGATCATGATGCGGCGGTTGTTGGTGATGGGCAGCACCCTGCGCCCGCAAAGCGATCTGGCCAAGGCGCGGATTGCCGATCAGTTGCGAAAACAGGTTTGGCCGCTGCTTGAGGCGGGAACCATTGCACCGGTGATGGACAGCGAATTCGTGCTGGAAGATGCCGCCAAAGCCCACGAACGGATCGAGGATGGCGGGCACATCGGCAAGATCGTGTTGCGGGTGCGGTAGATAGGGGCTGACCTTTAATATTTACGGCCCTGTATTCCTTATGCCTCAACAAGCCCTAGGAAACGTCCCAGTGATTTTTTAGGAACGGGAAATATTCAAAAACGGGGTCGTCTTTTTCGGGAACAAAATAGGCGATTTCGTTGTGTTTTGCATCACTGTCATTCCCTTCGTGAACAGTGCGGACGTAAAACGGGCGCAGGCTGCATATTGGGCGGGATGAAAAGCGGCTGCCGATCTGGCGGTGGCTGGTTAAAAACGGATGCCGTTCGAAACTGGGCGGGGCAACCAGCGTTAGACCGAGGTTTGTGAAAAATGCATTGCGTGGCGATAGCCATTTTGCCTTCTGGTTCTCAATCCCAAGGCTGATACCGCGCGGGAATGTCAGGTAAACAGCATTTGTATCGTCATAGTTATTATCAAATGCATAACGGGCTTCGCGCTTGCATATTTCGACAAAATCACAACTGACCCCGTCATCATCGTCCAGAACCACCTGTGCGATCACAGGATCATCCGGGTATTTTTGACACATGAATTTTCGCAATAGCCGGCCTGCCTTCCGGGGGCCGGAAAACCAGATGTCGCATCTGTCCGGGCCGATCGTGTCATTGCATAATTCGGTCAACCGGTTTTTGAACCGGTTTGGCATATATTTCGAGGACAGAACGGCCAGTTTGAAATTCTGATCCGTTTGATCCTTCAGACTTGCCAGCGCAATCTTTTCGAATAATTCCAGACGGTCTCGCATCCGTTTTGGAGCAAATAGCAATTCTTTGCTTTGGCTCGTTTCCGATCGCCAACCTGACGCGCCAAAAAACGAAAACCGTGTTTGAAAAACCAATTCCATTTGTCACTCGTATTTTAATTTATTTGGCATGTTATTTAACAGATTCGATGTGTTGAAGCAGCCCCTGCGCGGATGCGGTTTAGGCATTACTACAGTTCAATTCGTCTTGCGACTAGGGGTAAAGGGTAGGGGAGCAACGGGCACGCCGTCTTCCAACAGCTTCTTGGCCTCTTCCGGCGCGGCTTCGCCATAGATCGGGCGCTCGGGGGCGTCGCCATCGTGGATGGCGCGGGCTTGCGTCGCAAATTCCATGCCGACATATTCGGAATTGGCCTCGACCTGTGATTTCAGTTCGGCAATGGCGCGTTCCGCATCGTTTTGCGGGGTGGTCAGCGGGGCGTCCGGTTGCTGGTTGTCCGGTTGCGGTGTCTGTGCGGCCTTGCGGGCAGTGCGCACGCGCGGGGCCATGATGGCCTTTTCTACCGATGTGCTGGCACAGGTCGGGCAGGCCACCATTTTGGCGGCATACAACCTGTCAAAGGCTGGCCCCGATTGGAACCAGCTTTCAAACCTGTGGTCATTTTCGCATTTTAGCGAATAGCGGATCATTGCCTTGGCCTTTGTATCGTGCAGATCAAAAGTAACCATTTGCGGCCCGAAATCAACGGCCTATAGTGTTTCGGCTTTATTTTGAATCAGGCCAATAGCCGAAACACTTTAATGCTTCAGCCGTTTCGGGTCGAAATTGCGGATCAGTGGCCCCAACTCCGGCTCGCTGATCATCATGGCGGCCTTTTTCAGGCTGAACCATTTGCGCTTGCGCTGGCCTGCTTCGGGGTATTCTTTCAGAACCCTCTTAACCTTGAACGGGAACACGGCAACTATAATCGGCAGGTTGTCCCCTTTGGGAAGGGATTTCGAATAGGAATAGATGCCAAGGCAGATGTCGGATGACTTGCCCTCGACGCCTGCTTCCTCGAACGCCTCGGTCGCGGCGGCACCGGCGGGGGTTTCGCCATCCATCGGCCAGCCCTTGGGGATGATCCAGCGCCCTGTGCCACGGCTGGTTACCAGCAGCACCTGCACCTTGCCATCATGGATGCGATAACACAGCGCCCCGAACTGGGTGCGCACGTCGTGCTTATGCGACACATCCAGCCGCTGTGGCTTGTGCTTTACCTTGACTACAGTCACGTCTTTTTGCCGCCGTTTAATACCTGTTACCCGCGTTATTAGCGTGTTTTTCTTTGCTAAAGATTAAAATAGGCAAGTTTTAGACAATTTGGAAGCACTTGCAGGGGTTTTCACCAGATTTTGTGGTAAATAGTGCAAAATTGGCAATTTGTTGGGCGGATTCCCCCTATGGCGTGGGTGTTTCGCCTGTCAAAACCTTGGCAAACCACGCGGTATCAATGTTGCCGCCGCTCAGGATCACACCAACCTTTTTGCCCTGCATCCGCTCCTTTTCCTGCATCAGACCGGCCAGCGGGGCCGCACCCGCGCCCTCGGCCAGATTGTGGATACCGGTGTAATAGGCGCGGATGGCGGCGGCCACTTCGTCATCGGAAACGGTGATGATCCGGTCCGCGCCTTTGGCATAGATGTCAAAGGCGGCCTGCACCGGAACGCGCACGGCCATGCCATCGGCAAAGGTGACGGCGGAATTGGTTTCGACCATCCGTCCCGCGTCAACCGACAGTTTCGCGGTCTGGGCGTTTTCCGACACCACGCCGACGATTTTCGCCTCCAGCCCCAGCGCATCGCGGGCTGCAATGGTGCCGCAAATGCCCGAGCCACAACCGATCGGCACATAGACCGTGTCCAGATCGGGGTGGGCGGTGAACAGTTCGAACCCGTAGGTTGCCACGCCGCGCATCAGTTCGGGATGGAACGGCGGCACCATGAACAGCCCCTCGTCCTTGGCCACGCGCATGGCTTCGGCTTTGGCTTCGTCAAAGTCATCGCCGAATTCCACCAGTTCCGCGCCATAGGCCCGCATGGCGGCGTTTTTTTCCACCGAATTGCCGCGCGGGACATAGATTTTGGCCACCAGACCGGCGGCCGTTGCGGCGCGGGCCTGTGATTGGCCGTGGTTGCCGCGGGTGGCGGTGATGATGCCGCGTGCATCCGGGTGGCTGCGTTGCAGCCAGTCGATAAAGGTGATGCCGCCGCGCACCTTGAAGGCACCGGTGGGGGCGTGGTTTTCATGTTTGACGATGACGTGGGCGCCGGTCGGGGCGGTCAATTGCGGCCAGTGGATTTGCGCGGTGGGTTGCATCTGGCGGTAAACCAGTTCTTGCGCGGCTTGCAGATCGTCAATCGTGAACATCGGGGCACCTGTCTGTTTGATTACGGGGGTATAAGTAGCGACAGGGGCAAAGAGGGTCACGCGGAATATTGTAGGGCTACATTTTTAGGGGAAGTAAGACAAAGGGCAGTGCCCGATCCGAGGGTGGGTGCAAAGCGCCCGCCCGTGGGGCGGATCGGGCGCTGTCCGGCGGTGCCGCCGGACGGGAGTTCGCGGGGCTACATCACTCCCAACAACCGCTCTGCCGTCCTGACCACCGCTTGCCGCCCTGCGTCGGCCACCTTGGCGGCGGCGGGGCGCATATCTGTCAGGGTGGGGTCCAGCAGTGCCTCGGCCAGGGTTTTCCCGTCCGTTACCTGCCGCGCGGCATTGGCGGCGTGAAAGGCGGCGTAGTCGTCCGCGAAATTTTGCACGTTGGGGCCGTGGGTGATGGCGCAATCCAGTCGGGCCGGCTCATACGGGTTGTGCCCGCCAACGGGGGCGATAGAGCCGCCGATGAAACAGCGGTCCGCCAGCCGGAACCACAGGCCCAGTTCGCCTATCCGGTCAATGATAGCGATTTGTGCGCCTTTCAGGCTGTCCGCCCCGTCCAGAATGGTGGCTTCAAAGCCCAGATCAAGCGCGTGGTTCAAAATCCGGTCTGCACGGGACGGGTCGCGCGGGGCGAGGATCAGGCAGGTATCGGGGGCGGTTTCCAGAATTTTCCGCTGCGCCTTGAACACGGCGATTTCATCCTCGGGATGGGTCGAGGCCGCCAGCCAAAGGGGTCGCCCCGCCAGCGCCTGTTCCATCTCGGCGCGCTTTCCCGGCTGGTCGGCCAGCGGATCAGCGCCCGCTTTCAAAGTGCCGGTGACGGTGATCTTGTCAGCGGGCACGCCAAGGCTGGCAAACCCCTCGGCGCTCTCCTCATCCTGCACCTCGATAAACCGGAACTTGGCGTAAAGCGCCGCGAACATCGCCTTGGCGCGGTGTTTTTTGGCAGCGGACTCGCGGCTCATCCGTCCGTTGATCAGGGCCAGCGGGATGCCTCTGTGCTCAACCTCTGTCAGGAACACCGGCCAGATGTCGCGCTCGGCCCAGACGGACAGTTGCGGTTGCCAATGGTCCAGAAACCTGCGGACATAGGCGCGGGTGTCCAGTGGCAAAAACTGGTGGATCGTGCGTGGCGGCAGGTTGTGTTCAATCGCCTGCGCCGAGGTTTTGGCCGAAGACGTCAGCAGGAAATTCAGCGCCGGATCACGGGCCTGCATTTCGCGGATCAGGGCGGGCAGGGCCAGCAGTTCGCCCACCCCCACCGCGTGCATCCAGACCAGCGGGCCATCGGGGCGGGGCACATCTGTCAGACCCAGCTTTTCGCGGTACCGCTGCCCGTCCTCTTTGCCCCGCAGCACGCGCTTTTCCAGATGGCGGCGGGCAAACAGGCGGATCAGGGGGCTGGCCGTCAGATACAGTCCCAACAGGGCGGATTTGGGCGGGCTAGCCAAGGTCGCAAAACTCTTTTTGCAGCGGGCGGGACCAGAAGGTTTCGTCTTTTAGCACCTCGACAAACCGCTTTGCAGAAACGCCCGCGCCAAAGCCCGTGTCCGAGGGCAGGCGTTTGCCCCATTTATCCTTTAGAAAACTGTCAATCGTGGCCGCATCATCGGCCTGACAGGAGGTGATCGAAGCCGCCCCCGAGCGGTTGTTCTGCCGCGTGCCGATGTCAAGGCTCGGCAGGCCCAGAAACGGGGCTTCGCGCACGCCAACGGAGCTGTTGCCGATATGGGCGGCGGCGTTTTTCAGCAGCTCGGAGAAATAGGAGAACCGCATCGAGGGGATCACGCGGAACCGGTCCTTTGGCAGGGTTTCGATCACGTCCAGAATGTCGGATGCCCCCGGATCATTGTTCGGCAGGATCACAACAAAGTTGTGGTTTGACGCGACCAGCCGGTCGAACAATGCACGCGCCTGCGCACCTATTGTGGTCTGTTCGCTGGTGACGGGATGAAAGGTGACAATGCCGTAATCGTCAAACGGGATGTCGTAATATTTGCGCACCTCATCGATGGTCACGCCGGAATCCGCGGCATGCGAATCCAGTTCCGGCGAGCCGATGACATGGATGGTTTGTGCCACCTCGCCCATCGCCATGATGCGTTTCTTGGCCACGTCCGAGCTGACAAAATGGCTGGCGGCCAGTTTTGTGTTGCAGTGACGGAACACCTCGTCAATCGTGCCCGAAACCTCGCCGCCCTCGATATGGGCGCAGCGCACATAGTTGGTGGCGCAGACCAGCGCACAGGCCAGGGCCTCGACCCGATCGCCATGCACCACCACCAGATCGGGGTTCTGTTCGGCGATATAATCGGAAAAGCCGATCACGGTTTTGGCCAGCACCATATCCTGCGGGTCATCCTGCCGCTGGTTCAGATATTCTGAAACCTCGACCCCCTGCATCCGGTGGACTTCGTTTTTGGTCAGCCCGTAGCGTTCCATCATATGCATGCCGGTGACGAAAAAGCCGACGTTAAAACCGGCGTCGCGGGCGGCGATGGCCAATGGATCCAGCTTGCCGAAATCGGCGCGGGTTCCGGTGACGAAGAGGATTCTTTTGCTCATGTTGATCCATATTACACTGTTTGGTTGACCCTAACGCCATCGGCAAGGGCGGGGCAAGTCAGCCCGACAGGTCATCCCATTTCAGTTGTTCATTTCGCGTCACCGCGCGGGTCAGGCGTTTGCCCACAACCTTGTCAAATTCATATCCCGCGATTTCCCCCGACCCGGGCCGCCGTGCCCAGATATCGGCTTCGGTGATCACATGGCCCGCGGGCAAATCACGATCGGCCACCACGGAGGCACGGGCAAAGCGGTAAACGTCCTCTTCCGGTCCGGTGCGCTGTTTGTCGTTGTGCAACGCGGTGTGGATTTCGCGCGAACGGTCTACTAGCAGGCGCAGTTCTGCCGGATCCATCGAACAGATGATATCCGGTCCCGCCCGATACCGGCTGTCGGTATAGTGACGCTCCAGAATGCACGCGCCCAGCGCAACCGAGGCCAGCGCCATTTCCGGCCCGATCGAATGATCCGAAAAGCCGACAACAGCATTGGGGAAGGCCTTTTGCAGCTCCGTCACCCCCTTCAGTGACACGATTTCCGGCGGCGAGGGGTAGAGGTTGGTGCATTCCAGCAGCGCATATTCCACGCCCGCATCTTCCAGTATCTGAACCGAGGCCCGCACACTTTCAATCGTCTGCATCCCTGTCGACATGATCACCGGTTTGCCAAAAGTGGCGATGTGGCGGATCAGAGGCAGGTTATCCGCCTCGCCCGAACCGATCTTGAAGGCGGGCACGTCGATGTCGTTCAGGAAATCGGCGGCAGCGCGGGAAAACGGGGTGGAGATATAGATCATGCCAAGGGATTCAACATAATCCTTCAGCGCGATTTCATCGTCCTTTGACAGGGCACACTGCTCCATCACTTCCCAGATCGACACATCGGCATTGGGGGGGAAGATTTCCTTTGCCTCGTCCGTCATTTCATCGGCCACAAAATGGGTCTGGTGCTTAACCATCTCGCACCCCGAAGCCGCCGCCAGCCGTGCCATTTCCTTGGCAACCTTCAGACTGCCGCTATGATTGATGCCGATTTCGGCAATTACCAGTGGCGGATGGTCGGGGGAAATGGTGCGGTTAGCGATTTTCATTGGCGTGCCTCGTTTGTTTTCCTGTTTATGCCAATGGAAAGGGGCAAAGGTCTATAGGGTAATGGGTCCTGACCCCAGGTAACTATTCCAGATATTCACCAGGTCCTGTCAACAGGTCCTGACAACCTCGTCTATCATAGCACGGGTTCATATGATGTTTCCTGCCACAATAATCTCTTGCAAAAAAGGAACCGTTAGCCCGCTTTCTCCAGATAGGGGTTCTTGACAGGGGTTATGTCCAGCCCGGCTTCTCGCCACGCGGTAAAGCCGCCTTGAAGGTGGCAGATATTATCCATGCCCATTTCCTGCAACGCACGGGCAGCAAGCGCCGAGCGCCAGGCCGAGGCGCAGAACAACACCAGTTTTTCGGCGTCGTCAAAGGCCTTGCGGTGGTATTTGCAGTCTGGATCGGCCCAGAATTCCAGCATCCCGCGCGGGGCGGACATGGCATCGGGGATGGTGCCTTCGCGCCATAACTCGCGGATGTCGCGCAGATCGACGAACAACACGCCGTCCTTGCCCAGCAGGGCGTTGGCATCAGTCGGGGTGATCTGATCGACGATGGCGTTTGCTTCGTCAATCAGTTGCTGTGCGGTCTTGTTCATGGTGTTTTAGCCGTCCCTGTCTTGGCGCGTCATCCGGTCTGCTTTCTTGCGCACAAGAACCGTGCGCAGGTCATGCATCGCCAAAAGCAGCGCGTCTGTTATATCCTCCAGCTGTTCGTCGCTGGCTTTGGATTGGACCCATTGGGTGGTGATGTTCAGATAGTCTACCGCGCGGTGAATATCGTCGATGTCGCGTTTGGCCAGCAGGGCCTTGCGCTGTTCCATCCAGTTTTCAATTGCCGTGCGATCATCGCCTGACAGCGTGCGGTCGCCGTGCGGTTTGTATTCGCCGTTCTTGATGTTGATAACCGCGATCTGGTCCATATCGATCCGGCGCTGGCGGTTATCGGTATCAATGCGAAACACCACGGCCCCGTTTTCACGGACCCGAAAATAATAATCTGGAAGCTCGTTCCCCATTCGTCCCCCCGTTACGTCAGGTCCGCGCAAAATTGCTGGATGCGTGTGCAGGCCTGTTTCAAAGCCTCATCCGACGTAGCGTAGCTGACGCGGAAGTTCGGGGAAAGCCCGAAAGCCGCGCCAAAGACCACGGCCACGCCGACCTCTTCCAGCAGGGCGGTGGCGAAAACCTCGTCATTGGTGATTTTGGTACCGGCTTTGGTTGTCTTGCCGATGCAATCCGCAATTGACGGGTAGACATAAAAGGCCCCGTCGGGTGTCGGGCAGGTGATGCCCTTGGCCGCGTTCAGCATTTCCACCACCATATTGCGGCGGCGCACAAAGACGTCGTTGTTTGTCGCAATGAAGTCCTGCGGCCCATTCAGCGCCTCGACAGCCGCCCATTGGGAAATGGAGCAGGGGTTCGAGGTGCTTTGCGATTGCACCTTGCGCATCGCCGCGATCAGGTGTTCCGGCCCGCCCGCATAGCCGATCCGCCAGCCGGTCATCGCATAGGCCTTGGACACCCCGTTGCAGGTCAGGGTGCGCCCGTACAGGCCCGGCTCGATCTGGGCGGGGGTGGTGAACTCGAAATCGTCAAACACCAGATGTTCATACATATCGTCGGTCATCACCCAGACATGCGGGTGGCGCATCAACACATCGGTCAGCCCCTTTAATTCATCACGGGTGTAACCGGCCCCCGTGGGGTTCGAGGGCGAATTGAAAATCAGCCATTTGGTTTTGGGCGTGATCGCGGCTTCAAGCTGCTCCGGCGTGATCTTGAAATCTGTTTCAAGGCTGGCCTCGATCGCAACCGGCGTGCCACCGGCCAGCAACACCATATCGGGGTAGCTAACCCAATAGGGGGCGGGGATCAGCACTTCGTCGCCTTCATTCAGGGTGGCCACCAGCGCATTATAAAGGATCTGTTTGCCGCCGGTGCCAACGCTGATTTGTGCCGGTGTATAGTCCAGCCCGTTGTCGCGCTTGAACTTGGCGCAGATGGCCTCTTTCAGTTCCGGCATCCCGTCGGGGGCGGTGTATTTCGTCTTGCCTTCGTCAATCGCACGCTTGCCTGCGGCCTTGATATTGTCGGGCGTGTCAAAGTCTGGCTCGCCCGCGCCAAGGCCGATCACATCCACACCCGCGGCCTTTAATTCGCGCGCTTTTGTGGAGACCGCAATCGTCGGTGACGGTTTCACGCGGGACAGGGTATCGGACAGAAAAGACATGGCAAACTCCGGTTTGAATATGGTCGTTCCATGTCTTAGGGTGCGCGGGAAAGCGGATCAAGGTAATTGACCGGCGGGTATGCGAAAAGGATCAGGTAAGATGGGTGAAACAGCCGAAAACAAGGTGAAGCGATTAAAAATGCGATCGTGGCATCGAGGCACAAAAGAAATGGACATGGTTCTTGGTCCTTATAGTGACACCGAATTGGATGCCCTGAATGACAAGCAGATTGACTTGTATGACGCTTTGCTGTCCGAGGATGATCATGATTTATATCAATGGATTACGGGGCAAAGACCAATACCCGGCGAATACAATGAGCTGATCGCGGGAATCTCGAAATTCGCCTTCAAATCTTAACTGGCGAAGTTTTTTCGCAGTTTAACGGAATGTTTGTGTTTATTGGTCAGTGTCGACGCCAGGCAGTTTTCGGCGGAGAGACATGATGAGTATGCACACAAGCGTGATGACCCAGTCCCAGCAGGGGTTTATTTCGGGTTATCTGGATACCCTTGCAATGGTCGAACGGTTGCACCGTCTATTGCTGGACGTGATCAAGGATGAATTCGAACGGGTCGGCGTGTTGGAGATCAACGCGGTTCAGGCGCTGTTGCTGTTTAATATCGGTGATAACGAGGTGACAGCGGGCGAATTGAAATCGCGCGGCTATTATCAGGGCTCGAACGTGTCCTATAACCTGAAGAAACTGGTTGAAATGGAATATATGCACCACCAGAGGTGCGAAATCGACCGCCGGTCGGTGCGGGTGCGCCTGACGGAAAAGGGGCGGCATATTCGTGATGTGGTGGCAGGGCTGTTTGCCCGCCATGCTGATGGGCTCGAGGCCAAGGGTGTATTGGGCCATGACGGGATTGATACAATCAACACATCCTTGCGCCGGATGGAACGCTATTGGAGCGACCAGATCAGGTATATTTATTAGCAATACGATATCCGGATGGGCGACCCTGACCTGGGCCGCCGGTCCGGTATGATCCTACCAGTGGCCGGTGCTTTCCATGCTGGCCCAGGGTTCTTGCGGCTCCAGCCGGTCGCCCAGTTGCAGCAGTTCGACCGATATATTGTCAGGTGATCTGACAAATGCCATATGGCCGTCGCGGGGTGGGCGGTTGATGGTGATGCCGGCATCCTGCAAATTCTGGCACATTTCATAAATGTTTTCGACGCCATAGGCCAGATGACCAAAATGGCGGCTATCCGAGGGCAGACCATCGTCACCATCCCAGTTGTAGGTCAGTTCAATCGGGCAGTCCTCTTGGCCCTCGGGGGCCATGAAGATCAGACTGAAACGGCCCTGTTCGCTGTCATAGCGTTTGGTTTCCTTCAGGCCCAGCAGGTCAAAGAACTTCATTGTCGCGTCCAGATCTTTGACGCGGATCATCGTGTGCAGATATTTAACCTTCATTCGATTTCCTTTCGGATTATTGGCTTTGCCCTACAAGACCCCTCTATCGCGGGTTGGGCAAGGGGGGATCACGAACAATTCCCCCTGCGCAGGCGCACAATGCGCCATATGGACGCCATATGGTGGTTCCCTGAAACGGGATGCATAGATATAGTCATCCCGACTCGTTTTCAGATTTTGCCCAGAAGGGACCCCAAATGCCGCTGACGCCTGAACAGATTGCCGAAATAGAAGCCCAACGCGCCAATCCGCGCCAAACCTTGCGTGCGGTCAGCGAAGGCATGGAAGCGCATCTGTACAAGGCGCACGAGGTTCTGGACCACGGTTTTATCCGTGTGATCGACTATATGGGCGATGACGCTGCAATCTGTCAGGCGGCGCGGGTGTCTTATGGCAAGGGCACGAAATCGGTGCAAAATGATGCCGGCCTGATCCGGTACCTGATGCGCCACTGGCACAGCACCCCGTTCGAGATGTGCGAAATCAAGCTGCATGTGAAACTGCCGGTGTTCGTTGCGCGGCAATGGATCCGCCACCGCACCGCCAATGTGAACGAATATTCCGCGCGTTATTCCATTCTGGATCGCGAGTTCTATATACCCGCACCGGACCAGTTGGCGGCGCAATCGGTGGTCAACAATCAGGGCCGCGGTGTTGCGCTGGAGGGGGAAGAAGCCGCGCGCGTGCTGGAAATCCTGAAATCCGACAGCAACCGCGCCTATGACAATTACGAGGCAATGATCTCGGACGAAGGGCAGGCGGGGCTGGCGCGTGAACTGGCGCGGATGAACCTGCCGATGAACATCTATACCCAATGGTACTGGAAGGTGGATCTGCACAACCTGTTCCATTTCCTGCGCCTGCGCGCCGACAGCCACGCCCAATATGAAATCCGCGTTTATGCCGATGCGATCTGCAAGGTGGTTGCCGACTGGGTTCCCGCCGCTTACGGCGCGTTCGAGGATTACCGCATGGGCGGGGCAAACCTGTCGGGCAAGGCAATGGATTGCATCCGCCGGATGCTGAAGGGCGAAGAGGTGACGCAGGAAAACTCCGGTATGAGTGCGGGGGAATGGCGCGAGTTCCAGGAGAATTTACAAGGTTAACAATGAAGCTGGGTGCGGGGCTTAAGGTATCTGGCCCTAATCCGCGAGTTCTCGTGGCTCTGACAACCGCCACTCTTTGCGGTGGCCAAATTGCAACACACCCTGTTTTGCCAAAATCGGTAATTGCCTGAATCACACGCCTTGCCGTAACAGGGCGCCAAGCGGCCAGTCACGGCCATTTTCGTAACGCCAAACAAAGAAAGGGCACATACATGTTTATTTATCGCAACGCCCTTTCAGGGCTAATCAACGCTTAAGGTTGCCAGCGGCAGCTTTGGCTTGAGGTTACGTTTCGACCTGTAGGTCGGGACCATCTACATACGAAAATCAGGTATAATCCAATGGGCAATTTTGTCTTGGATGGTCGCTTGTCTGCGCCTGTGCGCAGCGTGGCTGTCACTAAATTCTATACATCTGCGGCCTGGATCGAGGGCCGCGCCGAAGACCAGTTGGCACAGGTTGCAGGCTGGCCGGGGGTGCGTGAAATCGCGGCCTTTCCCGATCTGCACCCAGGCAAATACGGCCCTGTGGGCTGTGCCGTGCTGGCCGATCGCATTTACCCGCAACTGGTGGGCGGCGACATCGGCTGTGGCATGTCGCTGTTTCAACTGGACCTGCCCGCGCGCCGGTTCAAACCGGAAAAATCCGCCCGCCGGATGCGGGTTCTGGGGGATGCGGCAGGTGTCGATTATAACGACCGGCTGGTGCAGGCGGGCCTGCCGCGCGGGCTGTTTGCTGATGCGCTGGGCACGATTGGCGGCGGCAACCATTTCTGCGAAGTGCAGCAGGTGGTCGAAAGTAAAGCGGGATACGGGTCGGAGGTTAACAGATTGTATTTGCTGGTTCATTCCGGCTCTCGCGGGTTGGGAAATGCGGTTCTGAACGCGCTGCCACAAGGGGCGTTTGACGGGCTGGATCCGGCTGGAGAGGTTGGGCAGAACTATCTGCGCGACCATGATCAGGCGGTGAAATGGGCCAGTCTGAACCGCCGGATCATTGCCGAACGGGCGGCGGCGGCATTGCGTTGTGATCTACAGGCGGTGGTGGATGTGCCGCATAATCAGTTGGCGCCGCATGATGGTGGTTGGCTGCATCGCAAAGGGGCCGCGCAGGCCGGTGTGGGGCTGGTGCCTCTGGCCGGATCGCGGGCCACGCCCAGCTATCTGTTACGTCCGCTCGGGACGGATGGCGCGTTGCAATCAACCGCGCATGGCGCGGGGCGGCGGTATGATCGTTCGTCCATGCGCGGGCGGGTTCGGGCCAAACGCTCGGACCTGACTGCGATGCAACAAAACGCTTATGGCGGGCGGATTATTTGCGAGGATCGGGACCTGCTGATCGAAGAGGCCCCGCACGCCTATAAATCCGCCAAATCCGTGGTGGCCGATCTGGTGGAGACCGGTGTGGTGCAGAATATCGCCATGCTGCACCCGCTGCTGACATTCAAGAAAACCCGCCAGAAAGGAGGGGAGAGATGAGACAGATTGATAGAATTTCCCTGCTGGTGACCAGCGGCAACGGCCCCGCCGAATGCCGTCTGGCGGTGGGTCATGTGCTGCACCGGATGCAGGCCGAGGCCGCGCATCTGGACGTCACGCTGGATGTAGACGCGGTGGAGGCAAAACACGGGCCAAAGTCGGCTGTGGTGGTGGCGCATGGCACTGCGGCGGATGCGTTTGCACGCGGCTGGTGTGGTACGATCCAGTGGCGGGCGCGTAGTCCGTTGCGGCCACATCACAAGCGGGCGAACTGGTTTGTCGGGGTGTTTCTGTTGCCAGTGGTGGTGATCGGGAAAACCCGTATTGCCGCGCAGGATGTGGCGTTCGAAAGCTTTCGCGCCGGTGGACCCGGCGGGCAGCACCAGAACACCACCGACAGCGCGGTTCGGGCCACACACCGGCCCAGTGGGCTGACGGTGGTTGCGCGCGAGATGCGTTCGCAGCACCGCAATAAGGCGCTGGCGCTAGAGCGGTTGCAAGGTCTGGCCACTGCCCGCGATCTGGCGGTGGCAGAAGAACGTAAAAGTAATGAAAACCGGCTGCATAACGCGCTGGAACGGGGCGCACCGATACGCATTTTCCAAGGTGCGACGTTCCTTAAGAAAGGAGGCGGATGATGGAAGAAATATTTAACAACTTCGTGGCAGACGCCACAAGCAGCGATTTTTTCGCCGGTGGTCTGGCGCTGGGTGGATTCGGGGTGATTGCCGCGTATTTGCGCATCGTTCTGATGGCCGCCTACCGCTTTGTCCTGCGGCGCGTCTGGGTCAGTCTGACACTGGACAACCGGAGCGCGGCCTATCGTTTCTTTCTGATCTGGATGGAGGCGAACGGGGTGCTGGCGCGGGCAAAACATGTGCGCATGACCGATGGGCGCTGGACCCGCGGAACCAAGGGCTATGCCCCGGCTCCGGGGCGGCACTGGTTCTTTCGGGATGGCAAACTGTGCCGTCTGGACCGAAGCCTGAGCGAAAAATCCAAGGTCGGGGATACCTATGATCCGCGTCCGATGGAGGTGCTGCACATCACCATGCTGTTCGGACGCATTGATACGGTTCTGGGCTGGATTGCACAGGGTCGTAAAATCGCCGACCGCAAAGACCGGATCGGACCGGGGCTGCATATTCTGAAGGGCGATTACTGGGATTCCGTTGGTGATATCCCGCGTCGTTCTGTGGATACGGTTCTGGTGGATGACAACCGTGTGACGGATCTGCTGGCCGATATGCGCTGGTTCTACGGGGCGCGCGACTGGTACGCCCAGCGCGGTGTGCCGTGGCGGAGGGGTTATCTGCTGTATGGGCCGCCAGGCACGGGGAAATCCAGCCTGATCCGGGCGCTTGCGTCCGAGATGTCGCTGGATATTGCCAGCCTTGATGTGGGTCGTGCCACCCTGACCGACGATGATCTGCGCGAGGCAATGATGTGTGCGCCGGAAAAATCCTTGATCGCGATCGAGGATATCGACGCCATGTTCAAGCAGCGTGACAGCGGCGAGAAGCGCAGTGGGATCAGTTTTTCCGGCCTGCTGAACGCCATCGACGGGGTGGCCGCCCAAGAGGGGCGCGCCTTGGTGATGACCACCAACCACCGCGAGCGGCTGGATCCGGCGTTGATCCGTCCCGGTCGGGCGGATGTGCATATGGAGCTGGGCCTGATTGGCGCGGCAACTGCACAACGTCTGTTCCAGCGGTTCTTTCCAGATCATCTCGATCTGGGGGACCGGTTCTGCCGCGCGCTGGGGGATCGGCGGTTTTCCCCCGCCGAGGTGCAAAGCTGGCTGCTGGCCCAAAGCAATGATGCCCAAGAGGCATCCATGGCGACGGGTCTGCTGCAAGCCCCCGTGGCGATCGCCGCAGAATAAGACGGTTCGCAGTTCTGTTTTTGAATTGCGGACCGTCACCGAGTTTTCAGAAATCCCCCACATCGCATTGCAAACAGGTGATCCCGTTGCGCCGCCACATATCGACGACCTGTTGGCGATCATCCACGGTGAACGCAATCTGGCGTCCTTCGGCCAGCAACATATCCAGAATTTCCTGTTTGATAATGTGATCGGCGCGGCTGTCCTTGTCCGCCCGCATCAGGATACGTTCAAACGGTATTTCATTCCAGATCAGCCATTGTTCGGTAACCGCGCGGTGCCGCTCATTACGGCCCGAGGCCAGCACAATGTCATACTGCCCCGTGTCCCACAGGGATTTATAAAGGCTCACCACCGGCACATTCGGGGTGTCATCCCCCATGGCCGCGTTAAACCGGTTCCAGTCCGGTCGTTCCCCTTCCAGAAACCCGCGCCGGTGGCGGATATCGGCAAGGGTGCCGTCGATGTCGAAAATTACAGTCTGTTTCATCGGGCTTGCCCTTTAACCTTGCGGCGAAAGGGCCGACGCATCAGGGTCGCCCCTTTCTGTTCTTCTTGTTCAGCCAGAACGGTGAAATATCCCCGTCAGCATTTATGGAAGCACAGATAGCATATAATATTTCTTGGCGTCCCTAGCCTCTGGTATTTCTCTCCAGAAGCGGAATCAATATTATCTCCTCATATTAAAGGTAGATGTCGACTAAAGGCTCATCGAACGGCGAAACAGTGCAAGGCTGGCGGTAAAGAACGTCACCCCAAGACCGGCCATCAGCGCCAGTTGCGGCCAGACGGTATCTATGCCTGCCCCCCGGAACACCACCGCCTTGGCAAAAGATAGAAAGTGGCGGGAAGGCAGCAGGTTGGTCAGTTTGCGCACGATATCAGGCTGGCTTTCGATGGGGCCCATACCGCCGGACAGCATGATGATCGGGATGATCACCATGATCACCAGCAGCGCGAATTGTGCCATGCTGCGGGCCAATGTGCCCATCAACATGCCAATCGCCGCCGCCGCCGCCAGATAAGTTGCCGTGCCAAACAGCAACAGCGGAATCGAGCCGGTGACCGGCACTTTCAACAGCCCCTGCACCACGAACATCAGCGACAGGGTAAAGGCCACCAGCACCACGACGATATTGGCCATGACCTTGGACAGGGCAATTTCAATCGGGGTCAGGGGCATCACCATCAGGTGTTCAATCGTGCCCATTTCCCGTTCGCGCAGCATGGCCGCACCGGTCAGGGCGATGGTCAATAGCGATAGCTGGTTCAACAGGGACGACACCGATTTGAACCACACCGGATTGGCGTTCGGGTTAAAGGCTTGGCGCAGTTCCAGCGTGATCGGTGGCTCGGGTCCCAGCGGGGTGCCTGTCAAAAAGGCACGGGTTTCGGCTTGCAGGATGTTGGCGATGTAATCGGTGCCCAATTGGGCTTGGGATACGGCGGTGGCGTCGACCTCCAGCTGCACCACGGGGGACAGGCCCGCGATCACGTCGGCTTCGAAATTCGGCGGGAAGCCCAGCACGAACATGATCCGTCCGGCGTCCATTTCCGGTGTGACCTGATCAGGGGTGACCATCACCGGCAGCTGGAACCACGGCGGCCCCAAGGCCCCGGCCAGATGGCGGGTCAGGGTTGAATTGTCCTCGTCCAGAATGGCAATGGCGGCATTATAGACGGTATCGCCTGCGCCTCGGGCCTCAAGCAGCACCGCCACCACAAAGGACCACATGATCAGGATCACCATCACCGGATCACCCAGCACGCTTTTCAGCTCTTTGCCCGAAAGCCAGAAAATATTTGTCAGGCGCCGCATGATCATTTCTCCTGTTTGCGCAGGGCCAGCACCGCGATGCCGGTCAGGGCGGGGCCAAACAGCGCCAGTCGCGCGATGTGACCCGACAGTTCCGCCAGCCCCAGCCCCTTTGTGAACACGCCCACGCTGACGCCCATATACCATGTGGTCGGCCACAGCATGCCTATGACATACGCGGGCCCTTCAAGGGATGAAACGGGGGTGATCATGCCGGAAAACTGCAAAGTGGGCATGACCGACAGGATTGCGGCAGCAAAGACGGCGGTGACCTGTGTTTTGGCCAATGACGATACAATCAGCCCATACCCCGTGGCCGCCACCGCATAGAGCAGCGCGCCGAACACCAGTGCCATCGGGTTCCCGCGCAAGGGTACACCCAGCACCGTCACCACCAGTGCTGTCAGAATAGCGAAATTCAGCAGGGTGATGACGATATAGACCAGTTGCTTGCCAACCAGAAATTCGATCCGGCTGGTGGGGGTGACATAGAAATTGGTGATCGTGCCGATTTCCTTTTCCCGCGCCACGCTGACCGCCATCAGGATGGCGGGAAACAGCAACAACAAAAGCGGCGGGATCGAGGGGCCAATGGCCGGCAGGCTCTCCATTGCCGGATTATAGCGAAACCGCGGCGCCAGTTGGACCGGCGGTTTTGCGTCGGGGCTGCGCGGCACCGCGATTACATCCAGCGCCAGCGCGCCGTCGAACCCTTGCGTTAACACACTGCTATGCGCCCCGCTGACGTAACTTTCCACCGTGCCGGCTCGCTGGGTATCGGTGCCGTCGATCCGTGCCGAAACTTGCGCGGTTTCCCCGCGTCGCAGGCTGCGGCCGAAATCGGGCGGGATTTGCAGCGCCAGTGCCAGCTCACCGCTTTTCATGCGTTGGTCCAGCTCGTCTGCACTATAGATCGGGGCATGTTTTTCAAACCAGCCGGTATCGCCAAAGGTCGACAGATAGGCGCGGCTTTCGGGGGTTTGGTCCAGATCATAGACCGCATAGGGGATGCTGCGCACCTCTTGCGAGATGCCGAACGACATGATGAGCAACAGGATGGCGCTGCCGATGAATGAAAAGGCCAGCCGCACCGGATCGCGCCGCACCTGCATCGCCTCGCGCGAGGTGTAGGCCAGCAGACGGCGCAGGCTGAAGCCGCTTTCGGGGGCTTTGTTTTCGCTATCCTCGGCACTGTTCAGCAGGCCTTCGTCGCTGGTGTCTTCGGGTGGCAGAACGTCTGTGATATAGGCGATGAATGCCTCTTCCAGATTTTCGGCCCCGCGTTTTTCGATCAGTTTTTGCGGCGCACCCGTAACCAGAACCTGACCCGCGTGCATCAGGGAAATGCGATCACAGCGCATGCCTTCGTTCATAAAGTGGGTCGAGATGAAAATCGTCACCCCGTCGCGGCGCGCCAGTTCCAGCAGCAGATCCCAAAAGGCATCGCGCGCCTGTGGGTCCACGCCCGAGGTGGGTTCGTCCAGAATCAGGATTTCTGGTTCGTGAATTACTGCCACGGCCAGCGACAGGCGCTGGCGCAGGCCCAGCGGCAGTTCCGAGGCGCGTTGATCCATATAGGGCCCCAGCCCGAACCGGGGCACCAGTTCATCCATGCGCTGTTTGGTTTTCGCAGCGCCCAGATGGAACAGGCGTGCATGCAACACCAGGTTTTCGCGCACCGTCAGCTCGCCATACAGGGAAAAGGATTGAGACATAAAGCCGACGCGGTTGCGGGTGTTAATGTCTTGCGCATCGACCGGATTGCCGAAAATCCATGCTTCGCCTTCGGACGCGGGCAACAGGCCGGTCAGCATTTTCATTGTGGTGGTTTTGCCGCAGCCGTTGGAGCCGAGAAAGCCGAAAATTTCGCCCTTGGCAATATCGAAACTGACGTTGTCAACGGCGGTAAAATCGCCAAAGCGCCGCGTCAGGTTGCGGGCGCGGATGGCAGGCTCTGCACCAGCAGGCAGGGGGGTGGCGGCAGGCGGGGCAACGGCGGGCTTGGTGGCTTCGCCTTGTGGCGCGTCCTCGGTCAGCAGGGACACATAAGCGGCCTCGACCGTGTCGGTGCCGGTTTGCGCCATCAGATCGGCGGGGCTGGCCTGTGCCAGCACACGGCCCTCGTTCATCGCGACCAGATGGTCGAACAATGCGGCCTCTTCCATATAGGCGGTGGAGACCAGCACGCTCATTTGCGGACGATCCGCGCGGATGTTGTCGATCAGATCCCAGAACTGGCGGCGCGAAAGCGGGTCAACGCCGGTGGTGGGTTCATCCAGCAGCAGGAAATCGGGGTCGTGGATCAGTGCGGCACACAGGCCCACCTTTTGTTTCATTCCGCCCGACAGTTTTCCGGCGGGGCGGTCAAGGAACGGATACAGGCCCGTTGCACGGGTCAGACGGGTGATGCGGGATTTGCGCTCGGCGGCATCCAGACCGAACAGTTTGCCAAAGAATTCAAGGTTTTCCAGCAGGCTGAGGTCGTGATACAGGTTGCGCCCCAACCCTTGCGGCATAAAGGCCAGGCGGCGGCCGATCTGTGTGCGGTGGCGGGCATTGGACATATCCCCGCCCAGCGTTTCAATCGCGCCGCTTTGCAACCGCTTGGCACCGGCCACCAGCCCCATCAGGGTGGATTTCCCCACCCCGTCCGGCCCCAGCAGGCCAACCATTTTACCGGCGGGCAGGGTCAGGGTGACGTCCTGCAATGCCATCACCTTGCCATAGGCATGGCTGACCGATGTCAGCTTTGCTGCGGCTCTTTTATGGGATAGGGACGATGTCAATTACCCGTGTTCCGTGTTGTGGGATCAGGCAGTTTGTCCATCAGGGGCGGCGTCAAATCATCGGGCCAGTCGGGCAAGCCGGTTCTGGAGGCCAGCCGCACCCAAGCTACCCCGCGCACGCCGGTTTTAACCCGCTCGATATGAGTTTTGACCAAATCGGACGGCAGACGAACACGGACACGGAACATCAGGCTTTCGCGTTCTGCCAGCGTTTCCACCTGTTTCGGGGTAAACTGTGCCTGCGGGGCAACGAAAGACACTACAGCAGGGATCGAGGCATTGGGAATCACATCCAGCACGATGCGTGCATCATCCCCGATTTGCAGACGGGCGGCAGCGGTCGCGGGTAGGAAAAATTCCATATAGACATCTTCCAGACTGACCAACGTCAACACCTTGCCACCACTGCCCACCACTTCGTCCGGTTGGGCCAGCCGATACAGAACACGGCCAACTGTGGGGGCGTATAGTGTACTGTCGGCAATCTGGGTTTCAATTTGCGTCAAGGCCGCTTTTTCGGCATCCACAGCACGTTTTTTAGCCTCGACACCGGCCTTGGCGGCGGCCAGACCGGCCTTGGACAATTGGGCCTCGGTGCGTTTGATGTCCAGTGCTTCTTGTGAAACCACACCCTTGCGGTTCAATTCTTCGGATCGCTTCACCTCGCTTTGGGCAAGGGCCAGCTTGGCTTCGGCTTGGGAAACGCCTGCCTCGGCCACAGCCACGGCGGCTTGGGCGCTGGCCACAGCCGCCAGCGACCGCATCCGCTGCGCTTCCAGTTCGGCAGTGTCCATCACGGCCAGCACATCACCGGGTTTCACCATATCGCCTTCGCGCACATTGATGGTTTTGACCCGCCCGGGCAGGCGGGCGGATACGTCGATCAGGTCGGCCTCGATCCGGCCATTGCCACGGGCAAACCCTTCGGGGGGCAAATCACCGGGGGCCAGCAGTACCTTCCAGGCAGCAAAGCCCAGAAATGCCGCAATCACAGCGAAAATCAGGAACGCGGAAAATTTACGGGGCATGGTGTTACTCCTTGGGATGCGGGAACTATGGGTTGGTCATGTTCCTGCGGCTTCTCCTGTTAGAAGACACGCGGAACGTCGATGGCCTATTCCGGGATTTTGACAAGGGCGAACTGAGTGTAATTACACCTTCGACAATCTGGAAGCCGAAATCAACTGCCCATTGCCATTATCCTGCACCAGACAACACCACGGCATACGCTGCATCTTGCGTCAGCAATATAGTGGCCGGAAATACCAATCCCCGCGTGGTAAGCGGGTTTGGCCTTTGTTCGCAAGGCTGCTGATGTTCGGTATATGGCCTGATTAGTGGATTTGCCCTGCATCCATGTTCTTCAGGCAAGAGAAGAAACCTGAAACAGCAAAAGTTTAGGGGGGAAATCACACCTGTTTAACCGCCCATTCATGGTTTTGAGCCATTGATGTCAATAACCGGAAAAGCAACGATGTGGCTTTCTGAAATTTTGGAAAATAGGTGTACCAATGGGCATGATGGAAATTGACGGTCTTACCAGCGACCGCTCGTGGGATTGGGAAAACGGGTATTTCTGGTTTACCCATCCGTCGCGAATTAATAAATTCTTGGCCCATTATGAACTGTACCAGATGATCCTGAACCTGCCCGGTGACGTGATCGAAATGGGTGTGTTCAAAGGGGCGTCGATGGTGCGTTGGGCTACCTTTCGGCAATTGCTGGAAAACAGCTACTCCCGCAGGATTATCGGCTTTGATACCTTTGACGAATTCCCCACCAAAGGGGTGGAACTGGATGTCGATCTGGACTTTATCGAAGGGTTTGCTGCGCGGGCCGGTCGGGCGCTGAGTAAGTCACAGATCGAAGATGTGCTCCACCGCAAGGGGTTTGAAAACATCGAACTGCTGGAAGGGAATGTCACCGATACGCTGCCGCAGTTTGTGCAGAAAAATCCGGCCTGCCGTATTGCACTGCTGCATCTGGACCTGAACGTGAAGGAACCGACGGAATTTGCACTTGAAGCACTGTATGACCGTGTGGTGCCCGGCGGGCTGATTGTGATTGACGACTACACATCGGTGGTGGGCGCGACCGAGGCGATTGACGATTTGGTGGCGGACAAGGGGCTGGAGATTGAAAAGCTTTCTTTCCATTCGGTGCCTGCGTTTATTCGCAAGCCGAAACCGGATTTTGAAGAGTTTTAACAGCAAGAGGTTTCATTTCTTACAAGCTCGCCGTCTGGCGCACCATCTCGGCCTTGCAGCGGCTGGTGATAAAATCCACGAACAACTGCACCTTGGTGTCCTTCAATTTATGCGGCGGATACAGGCAGACCAGTTGCGTCGGCAATGGCGGGCTGTTTACAGCCACCGGTACCAACGCGCCGGATCGTAGATGCTCGGCCACTTCGAACACCGGCTTCAGAATGATTCCGTGCCCTTCCAGCGCCCAGCCGGTCAGTACATCGCCATCGTCGGATTCAAACGGCCCCGTCACATCATACCGCTTTACCCCGTCCGGCATCTGCAAGGCCCACTGGAATTCCTGTGCGCCGGGATAGCGCAGGTTCAGGCAGGCGTGATTTTTCAGGGCCTCGCCGTCCGCCGGATTGCCATGTTCCGCGATATAGGCGGGGGCGGCACATAATATACGCGGGCAGTCGGCAATCACGCGCATTTTCAACGTGCTGTCGGCCAGCGGCCCCATGTGAAACGCCACATCCAGCCCCTCGCTGGTGACATCAACCAGACGGTCGGACAGACGCAAACGCACATCGATCTGCGGGTATTCATCTTTGAACGCAGGCACAAAGGGCGCGATGAACCGCCGTCCCACGCCCAATGGGGCCGCCACGAAAACCGTGCCGCGCGGGTTTTTGTCGGCGTCGATAATGTCCGCTTCGGCCTCGGCAATTGCGGCCAGAACATTGCGCGCCCCGTCATAGAAAACCTTGCCGTTTTCGGTAGGTTGCAGGGCGCGGGTGGTGCGGTTGAACAGGCGCACGCCCAGATGTTTCTCCAGTTCCGCAATCCGGCTCGAGGCCACAGCAGGCGATGTGCGCTGATCCCGCGCCGCTGCCGACATCGAGCCAAGTTCATAAACCCGCACGAACATTCTGATATTGTTCACATATGCCATATATTATCAAAATCCATTTGAAAGTGATGTGCCATTAAACGGATTAACAAAAAAGATGGTTTTGGTATAGCCTAGCAGGAAAAACAACAGGAAGATGCAACATGGATTACGCAATACTCGAATCGTGGCTGGAATTCGCCGTGCGCTGGGTGCATGTGATCACCGGCATCGCGTGGATTGGCTCGTCCTTCTATTTCATCGCGCTTGATCTGGGCTTACGCAAATCCAACGACCGGCGCAAGGATGTCTATGGCGAGGAATGGCAGGTCCACGGCGGCGGCTTTTATCACGTCCAGAAATATCTGGTCGCACCCGACCGTTTGCCCGAACACCTGATCTGGTTCAAATGGGAAAGCTATTCCACTTGGCTGTCCGGTTTCACCATGCTGATTCTGGTCTATTACATGGGCGCGGAATTGTATCTGGTCGATCCCAACGTGATGGACATGCCCACATGGCAGGCGATCCTGATTTCGCTGGCCTCCCTTGCCTTTGGCTGGATCATTTACGACCTGATCTGCAAAAGCAAATTCGGCGACAACAACACCCGTCTGATGGTGCTGCTTTATATTATCCTTGTGGCAATGGCATGGGGCTATACGCAGGTGTTCACCGGCCGCGCGGCGCTGTTGCATCTGGGGGCGTTTACGGCCTCGATCATGACGGGGAATGTGTTTTTCATCATCATGCCGAACCAGCGTGTGGTGGTGGCCGACCTGCGGGCCGGTCGCACGCCCGATCCGAAATACGGCAAGATCGCCAAGCAGCGCTCGACCCACAACAATTACCTGACCTTGCCGGTAATTTTCCTGATGCTGTCCAACCACTACCCGCTGGCGTTTGCCTCGCAATATAACTGGTTGATTGCCTCGCTGGTGTTCCTGATGGGGGTGACGATCCGGCATTATTTCAACACCCGCCATGCAAACAAAGGTAATCCGGTCTGGACATGGGGGGCGACTGCTGTGCTGTTTCTGGTGATCGTCTGGCTGTCCAGCCTGACTGCCCCGACTGCTGAAACGGACAATGCCGCAATGAACCCGGCGATCCAGAAATTCGTGCAGGCCGAGGGGTTTCAGGATGCCTACGACATCGTGTCGGGCAATTGCACCATGTGCCACGCGGATCAACCCAGTTATGACGGCATCGCCTTTGCCCCTAAGGGCGTGCATCTGGAAACCGAAGCACAAGTGGCGTTTGCGGCCAAGCGGATATATCTGCAAGCGGGTGTAACCCACGCCATGCCGCCGCCCAGTGCGTCGTATCTTGAGCCCGAGGACCGCGCGGTTCTGGTGGCGTGGTATCGTAACGCAACAGGCGGTTAGGCGAAAACGGGTTGCGGTTCTGAAATGTTATACTATATCATGTAATAGTATAACAAAAGGACGCTGCCCATGCCTGCCCCTGTTGCCTTTCACACCCATGACCACAGCCATTGCGCCGGTGATGTGCTGGGGTTTGCCGATACCCGCGCCCGCGAAACAGGCCTGCGCCTGACACCGGTGCGCCGCCGCGCATTGGAAATCCTGCTGGAAAACCACCGTGCGATGGGGGCCTATGACGTGCTGGAACGTCTGGCGGCGGACGGGTTTGGCGATCAGCCGCCGGTGGCCTATCGCGCGCTGGATTTTCTGGTGGAAAACGGGCTGGCCCACCGTATCCGCCGCCTGAACGCCTATGCCGCCTGCATGCACCCTGAAACCGATCACGCACCGCTGTTCATGATCTGCCGTGGCTGCGATGCCGTGGCCGAAGCCCCCGCGCCAAATGTGCGTGGTGCGGTGCGCGCGGCGGCGGATGCGGCAGGGTTCGCGGTTGAACGGGTGAATGTCGAGGTTTTGGGCCTGTGCCCCAATTGTCAGGAGGGCGCGGCATGAGCCTGATCACAGCCAAAGATGTCAGCCTGAAATATGGCGGCACACCCATTCTGGAGCATGTGGATTTCAGTATCGAGCCGGGCGAGATCGTGACAGTGATCGGTCCCAACGGGTCTGGCAAATCCACCCTGTTGCGTGCGCTGATCGGGGCCAAACAACCGGCCACCGGGGTGATCACGCGCAAAGCAGATCTGCGGATCGGTTATGTGCCACAACGATTGATGGTTGAGGGTCACATGCCGCTGACCGTGCGTCGTTTCCTGTCGCTGCCTGTGCGCTATTCGAATGCCGAGGCTAGCGAGATGCTGGAACGGGTGGGCGTGGCCGGTTTTGGTGAACGCCAGTTGGCCGACCTGTCGGGCGGGCAGTTCCAGCGGGTGTTGCTGGCGCGGGCGCTGCTGGGCAACCCCGAAATCCTGATGCTGGACGAGCCGACGCAGGGGCTGGACCAACCGGGGATTGCCTCGTTTTACCAACTGCTTGAGGATGTGCGCCAAAGCATGGGCTGCGCTGTTTTGTTGGTCAGTCACGATCTGCATGTGGTGATGAGCACCTCGGACAGGGTGATTTGCCTGAATGGCCATATCTGCTGCGAAGGCACCCCGAATGTGGTGTCCGAGGCCCCGGAATACCGCGCCCTGTTTGGCGAAGGCACGCACGGCACGATGGCGTTGTATCAGCACGCCCATGCGGGGGAATGCGATCATGACCATAGCGGAGGGCGCGATCATGGATAATCTGTGGATGCCGCTGCTGGCGGCAACGGGGCTGGCATTGGCCACGGGGCCGCTGGGGTCTTTGGTGATCTGGCGGCGGATGGCCTATTTCGGGGACGCGACGGCGCACGCCAGCATTCTGGGTGTGGCGCTGGCAATCGGCTTTTCGCTGCCGCTCTATCTGGCGGTGTTCGTGGTGGCGCTGATCATGGCGCTGGTGGTCAGCGCCTTGTTCGGGCGCGGGCATACGATGGATTCTACACTGGGTGTGATGGCCTATGGCGGGTTGTCGCTGGGGCTGGTGGCGATATCGCTGACCGATCAGCCGGATCTGGAACTGCATGATTTCCTGTTCGGGGACATCATGGCGGTCACGGGGGGCGATGTGGCCGTGATATGGGGCGGGGCCTTGGCCGTTGTGGCCGGTCTGGTCTGGCGCTGGTCGCCGCTGTTGACAGCCACCCTGAACGAAGATTTGGCAGTGGCCTCGGGTCTGAACCCCAAGCGCGAACAGTTGGTTTTGACGCTGGCCTTGGCGGTGGTGGTGGCTGCGGGGATCAAGGTGGTTGGTGCGTTGTTGATCGGGGCGATGCTGCTGATACCGGCGGCAGCGGCCCGCAGTTTTGTGCGCACGCCTGAAGGCATGGCTCTGGTGGCTGTGCT
>WFNH01000132.1 GCA_015488685.1 Marinosulfonomonas sp. | reverse complement strand
CCGCATTTGCGTTGGCCGGATTGTTTCAGGCGTGGCGTGCAGCCCAAAATGCAATAGTGACATCGGCCATGTCAACGGATGCGATAATGGGATCGACGGCGCCAACCCAACCGGAAATTCATGCCTTGCGGGGGCATCGCGGCCAGATCGAAGCCGCCGCCGCAATACGCGCTTTGCTGGAGGGCTCGGTCATTCGCGACAGCCACCTTGAGGGTGACACCCGTGTTCAGGACCCTTATTGCATTCGCTGCCAGCCACAAGTGACGGGGGCCGCGATGGATGTGCTGCGCCAAGCCGCCACCACCCTTGAAATCGAGGCCAACGCCGCCACCGATAATCCGCTGGTTCTGGCGGATGCGGATAAGATCGTTTCAGGCGGCAATTTTCATGCCGAACCCGTGGGCTTTGCCGCCGATATGATCGCGCTGGCCGTGGCCGAAATCGGCGCGATTGCACAGCGGCGCATTGCGCTGATGGTAGACCCCACCCTAAGCCACGACCTGCCACCCTTTCTCACCCCCGATCCGGGCCTGAATTCCGGCCTGATGATCGCCGAAGTCACCACCGCCGCCCTGATGTCTGAAAACAAACATCTGGCCAACCCCTGCGTGACCGATAGTACCCCCACCAGCGCCAATCAGGAGGATCACGTTTCGATGGCCGCCCACGGGGCGCGGCGTCTGCAACAGATGATGAAAAACCTGAACTACATTCTGGGGGTGGAGCTGTTATGTGCTGCCCAAGGGGTAGAATTTCGCGCCCCGCTGGTCACCAGCCAGCCCTTGCAATCGGTGCTGGCGCGCCTGCGCCAAGACGTGAAAACCATCGGGGATGATCGCTATCTTGCCCCCGATCTGGAAGCCGCCAGCCAGCTCATGGCATCGGCCCAAATCCTTTCCGTGGTCGATATTCCACTGCCGGAGCTTGCCCGATGACTCCGGTGATCACGCAGCAAGGGGACAGCCCGATCATTCTGGGCCAACCCCACGGCGGCACCTTTGTGCCCGATGATCTGGCGGCGCGGCTCAATGCGCGGGGCAAAGGGCTGGATGATACCGACTGGCATATCACGCGGCTTTATGACGCCCTGTTGCCCGACGCCACCACCGTTCAGGCAACGTTCCATCGCTATGTGATTGACGCCAACCGTGACCCGCAAGGCGTATCGTTGTATCCCGGTCAAAACACCACCAACCTGTGCCCGCTTACGGATTTTGACGGCCAGGCAATATGGCAAGACGGCCAAGACCCGTCGGCAGATGAAATTGAAGCCCGCCGCCTGACATACCACGCCCCCTATCACGCCGCCCTTGCCGCCCAGATCGAACGGGTGAAGCAGCAGCACGGGTTTGCCATCCTGTTTGACTGCCACTCGATCCGCTCGCATATTCCGTTTTTGTTCGATGGCACCTTGCCGATATTCAGCATCGGCACCAACGGTGGTAAAACCTGTGATCCGGTTGTCGAGCAAACCACGCGGACCATATGCGCGGCCACGCCGGACTATACCCACGTAGTAAATGGCCGTTTCAAAGGCGGCTGGACCACGCGCCATTATGGCAAACCGCACGATCATATCCATGCCATCCAGATGGAACTGGCCCAACGTGCCTATATGGACGAGGCCGCCCCATGGACCTATCGCGATGATCTGGCCGTACATATCCGCCAACCCCTGTCGCAAATTCTGCACTCATTGAACACCCTTGCCCTTTAACGCCAAAAGGAACCCCAGCCATGACCGACCCGCGTAAAAATTCCCGCGAAGTTTACCCGCCAACCGGCACCACGCTGAACGCCAAAAGCTGGCAAACCGAGGCCCCTTTGCGGATGCTGATGAACAACCTGCACCCCGATGTGGCCGAAAATCCGCATGAATTGGTGGTTTATGGCGGTATCGGGCGCGCGGCGCGCACATGGCAGGATTTTGACATTATGGCCGAAACCCTGAAATCACTGGAAGACGATGAAACCATGCTGGTGCAATCGGGCAAGCCGGTGGGCGTATTTCGCACCCATTCGGACGCGCCGCGTGTGCTGATTGCCAACTCCAATCTTGTGCCACACTGGGCGACTTGGGACCATTTCAACGAACTCGATAAAAAGGGTTTGATGATGTATGGCCAGATGACGGCGGGTTCGTGGATTTACATCGGCACTCAGGGCATCGTGCAAGGCACCTATGAAACCTTTGTCGAGGCAGGCCGCCAGCATTATGGCGGCGACCTGAGCGGCAAATGGGTATTGACCGCCGGGCTTGGTGGTATGGGCGGGGCACAACCGCTGGCGGCGGTGATGGCGGGGGCCTGTTGTCTGGCTGTTGAATGCGACGAATCCCGCGCCGATTTTCGGATGCGCACGCGCTATGTCGATGAAAAAACCACATCCTTGGACGAAGCCCTGGCAATGATCGACAAATGGTGCGCGGCGGGCGAGGCTAAATCGGTGGCGTTGATCGGCAATGCGGCGGATGTGTTCCCCGAAATTCATGCCCGTGGTATCCGCCCCGATATGGTGACCGACCAAACCAGCGCCCATGACCCGATCCATGGCTATTTGCCCCAGGGCTGGAGCGTTTCCAAATGGCAGGCGATGCAGGAAAGTGACCCGAAAGCGGTGGAAAAAGCCGCCAAGGCCAGCATGAAGGTCCATGTGGCAGCGATGGTTGATTTTCACGCGGCGGGCGTGCCGACATTCGATTATGGCAACAACATCCGGCAGGTCGCGCTGGACGGCGGGCTGGAGAATGCATTTGATTTTCCGGGCTTTGTACCCGCCTATATCCGGCCGCTGTTTTGTCGTGGTATCGGCCCGTTTCGCTGGGTTGCCCTGTCGGGCGACCCCGAGGACATCTATAAGACAGACGCTAAAGTGAAAGAACTGGTAGATGATGCGCATCTGCACAACTGGCTGGATATGGCCCGCGAGCGGATCGCGTTTCAGGGCTTGCCCGCGCGGATTTGCTGGGTCGGTCTAGGGATCAGGCACAAGCTGGGGCTGGCGTTTAACGAAATGGTGCGCAACGGCGAATTGTCGGCCCCCGTGGTGATTGGCCGCGATCATCTGGACAGTGGCTCGGTGGCCTCGCCCAACCGCGAAACCGAAGCGATGAAGGACGGATCAGACGCGGTTTCCGACTGGCCATTGCTGAATGCATTGCTGAACACCGCCAGCGGCGCGACATGGGTGTCGCTGCATCATGGGGGCGGGGTTGGCATGGGGTATTCGCAGCATTCCGGCATGGTGATTTGCTGTGACGGCTCAGCGGAGGCGGACCGGCGGCTGAACCGTGTCCTGTGGAATGATCCGGCCACCGGCGTCATGCGCCATGCCGATGCGGGCTATGCGGACGCGCTGGACTGCGCGCGGGAAAACGGCCTGAAACTGCCGGGAATATTAGGGCGCTGAGAAGGCCAAGATTTCTTTGAGCAGCGGCAACATCATAGCGAATAATTCCGATTGCGAGGAAATTTGACAGCGCGAATAGAGCTGGCGGCGAAAGACTTTGACGGTGTGGGGGCTTAAGTTCAGCTTTGTCGCGATCGAGGGTGACGAATGCCCCTGCAACACAAAAATTGCCACTTCTGCCTGACGATTGCTGAGTTTAATCTGATGCCTTGCTTCAACGATTTCACGAAGGTTGGAAACAAGTGAGCCAGACGCTTTTTGCATTTTATCGGTATGTTTACGAAATCCCCAATCCACTTCAATAAGAGCGCGGATGGCCGACTCCATTTTCCTTAAATTCTGCACGTCCCTGGTTGCGAATCTTTTTCCTGAAGCCGTATCTGTGCCCATCGAAATCGCGATGGTTGTGGTATCGTTTATGGGCTGAAAAAAGGTAATCTCGTCCAGAATGCCAATGCGCCCGTAATACCATTTGAAATACCGGCTGCGGCGAAAATTGTCCGGTGCCATGTCCGACAACCAATAAATCCCTTGCCGCCCCTTCTGAAGGTGGAATTGGTAAACCGGGTCGAGAAGATAGGAAACAGGGAGGTATTGGCTTTCGAACAGGGTAAACACATCTTCTCCGAAAGCGCGCATAAAAACGGATGTCGGTGGTGATTCCCCGTTGAAGGCTAAAGCGATCACGTTTTCAAATGGCAGCACAGAGCGAAGAAAGTCCGATAGCGAGGGGTAAAACCCGTCGGTGCCGACCGATTCTATAGATTGAGCCATTTTGTCTATACATAAAAATGTCATCTATACCCCCACAGGATTATATACTACCTTATACCGTACATGTTATCAAATATCATGAGTTGGGGTAGTATTTCCATCGTCAACAGGGGGGAAGATGCAAAAGCGGGTTGAGCATAGAGCCATGGTAATTGCCGGCTATTTTGGAGGCCCGCTTCGCTACTGCTCTATTGTCTGGCGCGGCGCGTTGCCCTTTAATGACCCATTGAACGATGTTGGGCGGCTCACGCTCAATGTTCTCAACCGTTTCTCGATCTCACAAAATCGGGGAGACAGCCAAACGGCTTAAGTACGATCCGTAAACAAACAGGGAGAATAAAATGTTTAAGAAATATTCGCTTGCCGCCTTGGTTCTCGTTGCATCTGCAGCGACGGCTATGGCTGATGAAATCAAACTGGGCTTGCAGCCTTGGCTTGGATATGGGCCGCTCTGGGTTGCAGAACAAAAGGGCTTCTTTGACGATCATGGCATCGACGTTAAACTGACCACATTCAGTTGGGACCAGGACATGACGGCCGCTCTCGCAAGTGGCAATCTTGATGTAATCGCCGCGGCAACAAATGGTGTCATCGCGAGCTATAATGTCGGGCTGGACCAAAAGGGCTTCCTGATCATGGATTTGTCTTTTGAGGCGGATGCCATCATGGCCGGTAACAGCATTTCTTCTGTTGCGGATCTGAAGGGCAAAGACATCGCCTTCGAGAGCGGCTCCACAAGTGATTTGCTTTTGAACTATGCATTGCGCCAAAACGGCATGACGATTGCAGACATCAATCACATCCCAATGGGCGCATCCGAAGCGGGCCTCGCGCTCATCTCCGGCCGCGTCGAGGCCGCCGTAACCTATGAGCCCTACATTTCGAATGCGCTCGCGCAGAGTGATGAAAACAGGGTTCTTTT
>WFNH01000131.1 GCA_015488685.1 Marinosulfonomonas sp. | reverse complement strand
GTCAGGTATGAACGGTATGTCAGGCATGGACGGCATGTCAGGTATGAACGGTATGTCAGGCATGGACGGCATGTCAGGTATGAACGGTATGTCAGGCATGAACGGCATGTCCGGTATGAACGGTATGTCAGGCATGAACGGAATGTCCGGTATGAACGGGATGTCAGGCATGAACGGCATGTCAGGCATGAACGGCATGTCGGGCATGAGCGGCAACGCTTCTGGCTGGTTCTGCACCCAATGGACAGCCTCTGGCCCCGTCATGGGCGGTATGTCAGGCATGAGCGGTATGTCCGGAATGGGCGGCATGAATGGCATGGGCGGCATGTCGGGAATGTCCGGCAACTGGACACCTCCTTCCAACTAACCAAACCGAAAAATCAGGAAACGGCGGGCAACCGCCGCTTCCACAACCTGCCAGTTCACAGCCAATTGGGGACACTGCAAAATGAAAAAGATTGAAACGCTGTTAGGGTATTTGTCCCTTGCCGGGTTATTGGGCACGGCCGGGATGGCAATTTTCGTCGTTGGGAACCTGCTGTTCGGGGGCCGCTCGGAATCTGCGGTTGCGGCGGTATCGGAACCCGCAACACAAGCCACCGCAGAAGCAGTGCCCGCACCAGCAGAAACGGCGCCAGCAACAACAGTCCAAACACCCGCTGCCGCCCCGGACCCCGTCAAGGTGGCCGATGCCGGCCTGATGATCAGCGCCGAGGCTGGCGAAAAGATTTTCAAGAAATGCAAGGCCTGCCACACCATTGACGAAGGTGGTGTTAAAAAGGTCGGTCCCAATCTGTGGGGAATTGTTGGCCGCGATGTTGCGACATTCGAAGGTTTCAAATACTCCGACGGCATGAAAGCGCTGTCCGGTCAAAGTTGGGACGCCGCGATGCTGGACGAATTCCTGACCAAGCCCAAAGCCTATGTCAAAGGCACAGCAATGAGCTTCTCGGGGTTAAAGAAAGAGGCGGATCGCCATAATCTGATCGCCTATCTGGCACAGCAATCCGGCAGCCCGCTTTCGGTTGCCGATCTGGGCTTTGCCACCGCCGCCGCTGCTGCACCCGCCGCCGCAACCGAAGCCACAGCAGAACAACCTGCCGTGGAAGAGGATAACGCCTTTGTTGACAGCTACACCAACCCGCCTGCCCGCACCGCCGACGAACAAGCGGCGATTGACGCCAAAGTGGCCGCGCTGAAAGAACAGATCAAGGGTATGGATTACGAGCGCGCGCGCTATTTCCCGATGCACTTCCCGCCACAAATCAATCAGGCCAGCAACGAAGAATGTCTGGTTTGCCACAGTGAAATCCTGACACATAAACCACGTGATGCCTCGCCTGCCGGTGTGCCTGCCAGCGACACGATTGCATGGTATCAGACCTTGGCCACCTATGATGGCCCGCAGCAAACGTTCCACTATCGGCACCTACAAAGTGATTATGCCAAATCGGTGATGAACCTTCAGTGCGTTTTTTGTCACAAAGGCAACGACCCGCGCGAGGAAAGCCCCGACATGATATATGGTCGCGCCGCTTTCAGTGCAGGTAAGACACCCGAATTCACCCTGCGCAAAATGGTCAACCCTTCGACAACCTGTCTGCGGTGTCATGGGGCGTTCCCTTATGAACATATGGACGGCGTTGATGCCAACTGGCCCCAGGCCCGCGCTGATTTCGAGGACGAGGAAACTCCGAACGGTTGTTTGACTTGTCACGGCGAATACGGCTTTCGCACCAACCGTCACAACGTCACCTATCTGAATGCCCACAACATAGAGGACTTGGCGACCGCCAGTTCCGACACTTGTTACGGTTGTCACGGTGGCCGTCAGTGGTACCGCATTTCCTATCCCTACCCGCGCCACCCGTGGCCCGACATGGACGAGGAAAAACCCGACTGGGCGCTGGAACGTCCCACCGCATCCGATCCCGAATATCAACGGCCCGAACCCACACGGTCTGAGTAACAGGAGAAAAGACAATGAAATTCCTGACAAATCCGGCAAAACTGGCCAAGATTTTCACCCAGACCCGGCGCGATTTCCTGAAATCCACCGCCGCGACTGCAACGGTCGGACTGGTTGGCGGCAGCATGGCAGGCAAAGAGGTCAAAGCCTTTGCCTACGAGCCATATCCGCTGGACGATGATCTGGAAACGGTGGTCACCTCTTGCGCCCACAACTGCGGGTCCCGCCACATGCTGGTGGCGCATAAAAAGGGCGACGTGATTGTGCGCCTGTCCACCGATGACGGCACCCATCAGGGCGATGATGCCTACGGCACCGACACCGAGGAAAAGCCGCAGTTGCGGGCCTGTCTGCGGGGCCGGTCCTACCGGTCGCGCCTCTATTCGCCAGAACGGCTGCTTTATCCGATGAAACGGGTCGGCAAACGCGGCGAAGGCAAGTTCAAGCGCGTCAGCTGGGACGAGGCCCTGACCGACATTGCCAAAAGCATGGTGCATCTGAAGGAAACCTACGGCCCCACCGCCATTCTGGACCAAAGCTATGCAGGGGCGTCATATGGCGTGTTGCATAAATCGGACCAGATCGAAGGGCTGCTTGGCCGCTTCCTTGGCATGTTCGGCTGCCGCACCAACAGCTGGTCGGTGCCGTCCTATCAGGGCAACACATTTGCCAGCCGCATGTCCTATGGCACCATTCAGGACGGCAACGAAGACGATGCCTTTATGCACTCCAAACTAATCGTGATGTGGGGCTGGAATCCGGCCTATACATTCCACGGCGGCAACACGTTCTACTACATGCGCAAGGCCAAACAGCGCGGCTGCAAGTTTGTGATCATTGATCCACAATACACCGATAGTGCTGCGGCCTATGACGCATGGTGGATCCCGATCAAACCCAACACCGATGCCGCGATGATGGCGGGAATGGCGCATTACATATTCGCCAACAACCTGCAGGATCAGGAATTCATCAACAAGTTCGTTCAAGGCATGGATGCCGGCACGATGCCCGACTGGGCCAAGGGGCAGGAAAACTTCAAAGACTACATCATGGGGGTTAGCGACGGCACTCCTAAAACACCGGAATGGGCCGCCGAAATCTGTGGTGTATCTGCCGAAGACATCATCAAACTGGCCGATATGTATGCCACCACCAAACCAGCTGCCCTAAAGGCAAGCTGGGCACCGGGGCGCAATGCTTACGGCGAACAATACGCCCGTATGGCCAATGCGCTTCAGGCGATGACCGGCAATGTTGGCAAGCTGGGCGGCTGTGCCGAAGGGGTTGGCAAGGGCTGGCACCCCGAGGGGATCGCCTATCCTTACGACCAATTCGCCAATGTCTGGTTTGCGGCAATCAAATCGGATCGCTGGGCGCATTGTGTGATCAACTATCCCAATGTGAAACGCGAGGAGATCGGCATCTGGCCGCGTGGTGATGCCACTGACGGAACCATCCCCAACATCCGCGGGATCTTCTGGCAAGGGTCGGACTGGTTCAACCAGCTGACCAACATCAACAAGGAAATCGAGGCGATTGACAAGCTGAATTCATACGGCGAAGGCGAAAGCCTGCTGGTTTGTATGGACAGCACCATCACCCCGACCGGCATCTGGGCCGATTACCTGCTGCCGATTGCCACCCATTTTGAACGTCACGATGTGGCCCTGCCGTGGTACAAGGGGCATTACTACATCCACCGTCCCAAAGTGATCAACCCGATGGGCGAAAGCAAATCGGATTTTCAGGTGTTCACCGAACTGGCCTATCGACTGGGCTTTGGTCCTGCTTATAATCCCAAGGCAAACCGCGATTATTTCAACAATCCGGATGCAGTGGACGAGGCCTATCTGGTCGATTTCTGGGGCAAGGTCCAGCACCACCAAGGCGTTGAATGGAGCTGGGAAGAGTTCAAGAAACGCGGCGTTTACAAGTTCGTCTTTGACGAGCCGCACGTCGCATTCCGCGAGCAGATTGAACAGGGAAAACCCTTTCAGACGGCCTCGGGCAAGATCGAGATTTTCTCGGGCCAGCTGGCGCAGATCACCGACTGGACCAAGACATCCTATGGTTACTACATTCCGGCCATCCCGAAATGGATCGAACCATGGGAAAGCCTGAACCACCCGCTGGCCAAAAAGTTCCCCTTCCACATGATATCGCCACACCCGCGCTGGCGCACGCATACGATTTTCAATAATATCCCGTGGCTGCGTGAAACATTCAGCCAAGAGGTAACGATGAATGCCTCGGATGCGGCAAAACTGGATATCAGGATGGGCGACATTCTGGAAATCTATAATGACCGCGGCAAGGTAGTCGTGCCGGTCTATGTCACCGAACGCTGTATGCCCGGTGTCATCGTGCTGCACGAAGGGGCATGGATGGATCTGGACAAGGACGGCGTGGATCGCTCGGGCAACCCCGATTTCCTGACCAAGGATGATCCAAGTCCCGCAGGCGCCTTTGCCTATAACACTGTGCTTTGCAACATCAAGAAAACAACGCTGAACCATCGGCCCGGCTGGGATAAACTGGCCACCGCCCGCAGCCACGTTTTCCGCCGCGATCTGTAGGAGGGTTTCAAAATGGCAAACACTGTCGACAAAGAACGGATCAAGGCAAACGCAGCGCGGATCAAACGCGAAGGCTATACGCCTGTGGTGCCCGATATGCAGATGGGGTTCATCCACAACAACGTGGATTGCATCGGTTGTCGGGCCTGTGAAATGGCCTGCAAGGACAAGAACGGCCTTGAGGCCGGACCACGGTTCCGCCGTGTGCAGTATATTGAGGGCGGGGTGTTCCCGAATGTCTTTGCCTTCAAGGTCAACATGTCGTGCAACCATTGTGCCGAACCGGCCTGCCTGCCCGCCTGCCCCACCGGCGCGATCTGGAAACGCAAGGACAACGGTATTGTCGATATCGACAGCACTCTGTGCATCGGCTGTCGAAAATGCGAAGCGGCCTGTCCCTTTGGCGCACCTCAGTTTGATCCCGCTGAAAACGTGGTCAAGAAGTGCAACATGTGCGTGGACGAACAAGAAGCAGGGCGCAAACCCTATTGCGTTGCGGCCTGTATGATGCGGGTGCTGGATGTCGGCCCGATTGACCAGATCGACGCAGGCAACTTCGAGACCACCGCCGTCGGGCCAAATGACAATCTGGTCAAACAGGTCAAAAGCATGGCCGATCCTGACCTGACCAACCCGTCCATCCGTTTTGTGCCCCACTCGAAAGGGATCGTAGATGGATAAAGATCTGTCGATACTGGAGCCGGCGCGCTACGGGTTGTCCCTGTTGATCCGGCTGCATGACCGCGAGGTGGATGCAGATTTCCTGCACGGCCTTCGCGAAAATGATGCGGCAGGGTTCTTTGCCGAAATCCTGCCGGATGACTCAGCCAAAGCGGATGTAGCCGCCTTGGCCGCCGCCATCACCGCCCTGCCCGATCCGGTGGATGCGGGCACGCTGGATGAACTGGCGGCAGAATATGCAGATGTCTATCTGACCCATTCCTACCGGATTGCGCCCACGGGTTCTGTCTGGCTGACCGAGGAAAAGCTGGAACGCCAAGAACCCATGTTCGCGGTGCGTGAATGGTATGACCACTACGGTGTAACCGTGCCCGATTGGCGGCTGCGCTCGGACGATCACATCGTGCATGAATTACAATTCGTCGAACATCTGCTGGGGCTGAAGTCCGAAACCGCCGCACGGGACGCAGCGCGGTTTATGGATAAACACGTTATGGTCTGGGTGCCCGATTTTTGCACCCTGATGGCTGAACGTTGTCAGCAGCCCTTGCTGATTGCAGGCGCAAGGCTGACAGTCCAGTATCTGGAAGCCTTGCGCGACCTGCTGGAGGATCTGACGGATGAAGCCCGCTGGATACCGTCCGACGAGGAAAAGATCATACCCTACAGCCTGTCCGAACTGGCCGAGGATATCGCCTATGTGCCGGGTGCTGCTGAAAGCTGGTGAGGCATGAACCAGACCGATAGTGCCCGATACCACATCGACGGGGCCGCATGCGTGCGGTCCCGATTGCTTTTGGCCAGTTGCGATGCCTGCCAGCGGATTTGCCCTGTCGATGCAATTGATCTTTCAGGTCAGGCCCCAATGATCGACCCGTCATCCTGCACCGATTGCGGCGCTTGCGCGGCTGTTTGCATGGAGGGTGTGTTTTCCCTGCCAGCCCCCCTTCCCAAGCCGCAGGGGGATACACTGCTGGTGCAATGCCGTTGCCACCCACAAGCCAAGGATACTCCCGCCGCAAACTGCATCCACAGCATCGGCTTGAACGATCTGGCACATATGTGGCTGGATGGCGTGCGGCACCTGCTTGTGGCAACTGGTAGCTGTCCAACTTGCGAGGCAGCCCCGATGGTCTGGCTCGAAACCGCCGTGGCCGATTTCAACCAACTGGCCGAAAGCCGCGCCCTGCCCGGTATAGAACTGGCCATCGCCAGCAAACGCGACATCTTTGACTGGCAGCAGGCGCTTGATGCGCCCGACCCATCCCGCCGCGCCTTCCTGCGCCGCTTTGTTGCCCCGCCCGCCGATGAACCCTCTGATCCCGAGGATACCCCGTTGCACAAATTTCTGATACAGGGTCACGCCCCCGACCCTACCAAAACGCTTTACCCATTTAGCCCTCACACAGATGCCGACCGCTGCACCGGTTGCGATGATTGCGTCAATATCTGCCCGCAGAACGCCTTGACTCTGATCAAGGCACAAAACGGCAAATCCCTGTATCATTGCGCCCCAGAGCGTTGCACAGGATGCCAGCTGTGTAGCGACATTTGTGATGTTCAGGCAGTCGAGGTGCAAGGTATGGGACACAGAGGCGCGGATATTCTTCTGACCCGATTTAGGTGCCGTGCCTGTGGCGTTGAAACCCATTCCACCAGCGCGCAAGCCCCCGAAAACGGGCTGTGCCGCATTTGCCAACACACCGACCATCATAAAAAGCTGTTCGTGGTGCTGGATTGAGCCTGCCCACCCCCATATTGCGACTGCACCGCTGGATCGGCGCCAGCCTGCAACGCAAACTGGTGATGGCGATCGGCATTCTGCTGGTTCTGGTCTCGGCGCTGTTCCTGCTGGTGGTCAGCGCCTTTTACAAGGACCGGATGGTCACCGAACACGCGCGGGCCTCGATGCAGATCAACCATGTGGTGCAGGCCGCGCTGGAAAACGCGATGCTGAAACGCGACATTCCGGGGCTAAAGGCGATCCTTCAGGATTTGGGCGACCAACCGGCCATCGCGCGGGTGATGATCCTGAACCCAGAATTCGAGGTGCGTTTTTCTTCGGATCCCACGCGCCTGAACCTGCGGTTGGACGAAGATATCAACAAACAGGCGCTGGGCAGTCAATCGCAGCAATCGCAATTCCTGCAATCGGACCAGTTTGGCGAAGTTTTGCGCAGCATCAATCCGGTGAAAAACCAGACGCCCTGTAGTGTCTGTCATGGTGAATTATCCGAACATCCCGTCAACGGGTTGCTGGTGGTCGATTACAAGGCGCAATCCATCCGGCAAGAGGCCATGGCCTCGGCCCTGAAACTGGGCATTCTTGGACTATTGGTCATTGCGGCAGTCTGTCTGGGCATCTGGTTCGCGCTGGTGCGGCTGGTGATTACCCCTCTGGGGCAGGTCGAAAAAGCCACCAAAGCCCTGTCGCAAGGGCAGTTTGATACGCAAGTACCGGTCAACGGCAATGACGAAATCGCCCGTCTGGGCAGCGGGTTCAACCTGATGTCCAAGAAATTGCAACAATCAATGGCCCGCCACCAGCAAACCGAAGATTTCCTACAGGCCTTGATTGATGCCATCCCCGACGGCATCCGCGTTATCAGTTCCGATTTTCGCATTATCAAAGCAAACGCCGCCTATTGCGCGCAAGTGGGCCAACCGATGGATCAGGTGATTGGCAGCATGTGCTATGTGTCAAGCCACGGGCGCGATACGCAATGCCCCTATACGATGGTGCGCTGCCCCGTGGTGGAACTGTGCCACCAGAACGGCGACCAGATGACAGCGCAGGACAAGCATATCGCAGGTGATGGAAAGGAACTCTATGTCGAGGTTTCCTCGGCCCGTGTCGATATGGTGGTGGATGGCAAAACCGTGGCTTGTGTGGTGGAATCGATCCGCAATCTGGACGAACAGGCCAAGATTTCGCAACAGCAACGCCTGTCGGAAATCGGCCTGCTGGCCGCCGGTGTGGCGCATGAAATCTATAACCCTCTGTCCTCGATCGATCTGGGGCTGACCGCGTTGCAATCGGATCTGGAGGCGAACGAAGCCGCCAAAACGCTGGAATATTTCGAAACAATTCGCACGGAAATCCAGAACTGTATCAAAATTACCGACAGCCTGTTGCTGCTTAGTGCCCCGTCGGGCAACGTGCAAAACCTGATTGCGCTGGACGAAGTGGTGCCCGAAACCCTGTCCCTGTTGCGCTTTGAGGCCGAACAAACCGGCGTGACCATCACCCATGACATCCCCGAACGCAGCCGCATTCTGGGATCGGACAGCGACATTCGCATGTTGGTGATCAATCTGGCGATGAATGCCATTCATGCGATGCCGGATGGGGGCAACCTGCACGTTACGACCCGTCGCGAAGGTGGCTATATTGTGCTGGAAGTCAGCGATCAGGGCGTCGGCATTGCACCACAGGACCTAAGCAGTATCTTTATGCCGTTCTGGTCGCGACGCGCCGACACCAGCACGGGGCGCGGGCTGGGCTTGTCTATTGTGCGCGCCATTCTGGATCGCAACAACGCCAAAATCGAGGTAGAAAGCACATTGGGCAAGGGCAGCACATTCTCTGTCCGCTTCCCCGATGCCGATCATGAGGTGCAAGATGGAAACGCATAAACCACACCACCGGGTGCTGTTGATCGAGGATGACAAAACCCTGAATCGGCTGATGCTGGATCAGGTGCGGCGGCTGGGCTATGACGCCCGCAGCGCCGCCTCGCGCGAGGAAACGCTGGAGGTGCTGCGCGATTTTTCCCCCGATCTGGCCATTCTGGACATCCGCCTGCCCGATACAGACGGCATGACGTTTCTGCCCGAATTGCGCGAATATTGCGCAGTGATGATCCTGACCGCCTATGGCTCGATCGATCAGGCGGTGAATGCGGTCAAAGCGGGGGCGACCGAATTTCTGGTCAAACCGGTGTCACCGCAAAATCTGGAACTGACACTGGCACGGTTCTTTGAAACCGTGGCCCTTAAGCGTGATCTGGCGTTCTGGCAGGCACAGGCCCAAAGCGCGACACAGGTTGATCTGGTGGGTGAAAGTGCTGAAATGGCCGAGGTGCGGCGGTTGGTGTCGATTTTCGCCGCCGCCGATACGCCGGTGCTGATTTGTGGCGAAAGCGGAGTTGGCAAAGGCTCGGTCGCGGCATCCTTGCACGCCCAAAGCACACGTGCGAACGGGCGCTTTATCACGGTGGATTGTGACGACACGCTGAATGAGGCTGATCTGTTCGGGCAGGACACCGGCAGCAAGGAACGCAGCGAAGGGTTGATTGCCGCCGCTGATAACGGCACGATATTTCTGAATGATATCGACAAGTTATCGCCCGCAATGCAATCAAAACTGCTGCGGGTGATGGAGACCGGTTCATATCGCCCGCTTGGGGCCACAGCGGCAATGCCCTCAACCGCGCGCTTTGTGGCGGCCACCGGTGTTGATCTTGAGGAAATGGCCCTGATGAGTCATTTCAAAAGCGAATTGTTCTATTTGCTGTCCTCGCTGAAAATTCAGGTTTTACCGCTGCGGGCGCGCAAATCCGATGTAATGCCGTTGGCCGAACATTTCCTGCAAGGGCGCAATTTCCACCGCGGGATAGACAAATCATTTGCCCCCGAAACCGTGGACACCCTGACCGAATATGACTGGCCCGGCAATGTGCGCGAATTGCGCAACGCGATTGAACGCGGGGTGATCATGTCGGCGGGCGCGGATACCGTGCTGCCCGAACATATCGCCCTGCCCAGCCAATCATCGGGCCTGCCGTCCAATGCCAGTGAAAACGGCGTTTCCTTGCGGTTTGACCATCAACCCACGCTGGACGAAATCCGCGACACCTATTTGCGCCTGTTGCTGGACAAATTCGCCGGCAACCGCAAACAGGTGGCCGAAGCTCTGGGTGTGAGCGAGCGCAATACCTACCGGATGCTGAAAAAGCTGGACGGGAAATAAAAAAACGGCGCCCGGTTTGCCGGGCGCCGTAAATGTGTTCAGGTCGTTTTATTCCCCGAAACCATAGGTTTCCGCGACAAAATCAATATCTTTGTCACCCCGTCCGGATAGGTTGATCAGGATGGATTTGCCCATGTGGTTCTTGGCCTCGCGCAGGGCAAAGGCCAAAGCGTGCGCAGATTCCAATGCCGGAATGATGCCCTCGTGACGCGACAAATCGTAGAATGCCTGTAGCGCCTCTTTATCATCAGCCACGGTGTAATTCACCCGCCCGGTTTTCTGCAAATGCGCGTGCTCTGGCCCGACACCGGGGTAATCCAGCCCCGAAGCAAGCGTGTTCACCGGCGCCGGTTCGCCCGCATCATCGATCAGCATTTTGGTGCGGAATCCGTGGATGTCGCCATCAACGCCATAGGTTAGCGTCGCCGCGTGATCACCCAGTTTCGAGGATGTGCCACCCGGTTCCACCCCGAACAGCTCGATCCCTTCATCATCAATAAAACCGGAAAACAGCCCCATCGCGTTTGAGCCACCGCCAACGCAAGCGGCCACGACATCGGGCAATTCCCCTGTCATTTCAATGAATTGCTCGCGCGCCTCGATCCCTACAACCTTTTGGAAATCCCGCACCATCATCGGGAACGGGTGCGGCCCCACGACCGAGCCAATGCCAAACAGCGCCTTGTCGGCTTGCTCCATATAGCTGCCGAATGCGCTGTCCACCGCCTCTTTCAGGGTTTTGGCGCCAAAGGTGACAGGAACCACGGTGGCCCCCAGCAGCTTCATACGCACCACGTTGGGGGCTTCTTTGGCCATGTCGACCTCGCCCATGTGGATTTCGCATTCCATGCCGAAATAGGCCGCCGCGGTGGCCAGCGCCACGCCGTGTTGCCCCGCGCCGGTTTCGGCGATCAGTTTGGTTTTGCCCATGTATTTGGCCAGCAGCCCTTCGGCCATGCAATGGTTCAGCTTGTGCGCGCCGGTGTGGTTCAAATCCTCGCGTTTGGCGTAGATTTGCGCGCCACCGGCCATGTCGGACAGGTTTTTCAGATAGGAAATCGGTGTCGGGCGCCCCTGGAAATGTTTGCGGATATACCGCAGATCATTCATGTACTCGGCGGATTTGGACAGCTTGTCATAAGCAGCCGCGATTTCCTCGAAATGGGGCACCAGCGGGGGCGGCAACATCGCGCCGCCATATTCGCCGAAAAATCCTTCGCGGGTCGGGGTGGTTTTTAAATACGGTTTCATGACTATCCCTATTGCAGTTTGTTTCGGCGTCAGGGTTCAACGTCCGGCACCGCATTGCAATAAAAAAATCGGGAAATGGCACCCCATCCCCCGATCTTTTGTCATTCAGGCCGGTTGGCCCCGTTATGTCTGCAATTTAGCGCACCAAAAGTCGTGCTTCATGGGCTTTCAGTGTTTTGCGTGCAGATTGATAGGCATTGATCCCGTCGCGGGTTGCCAGTTCGGGGAACAGTTCCATGATTTCGTTACGCTGGGCATTGCCCACCGATTTCAAAGCCATGTCACCGGGCTGGAAGCTTTCGGTCCACGCCCCGTCCGACAAAACAACTTCGTGGTTGTCGAACATGAAATGCAGATAAGAAGTGCTTATCACTTCTTGCTGCAGGACGTCGCGGTTGTTGACCAGATGTTTAGCCGCCGCCAGAACTTCGCGTTCCTCGAAGTATAACGAGGTTTTATCATTGGCCACCAACATGCGGTGGTTCGGAGACACCAGCATGTCACGCTCTGGTAAATCGTTGCCCAATGCACCCTTTTTGATCAGGATCGGCATCAGATGCGGGTTGGTTGCAAGGTCTTGCCACTGCAGCTTCTTCTCGCCCACCCAGCGAATTTCCTGAATACCGTTGTCGCGGGTGATGATCTTGTCCCCCACGGCCAGATCCTCGACCAGACGTTCGCCTTTGGGGGTGGCGATCAGGGTTCCGGGTGTGAAACATGGCACCACATTTTCGATATCGTGGAATTCCATTGTGCCGATGACATTGCCATCCGCATCGCGGAAATCGACGTGGCCATTTTCCGGATTCCCTGCATCGTGGAATACACGGATACTGCCCCCGTCAGGACGTGAACCGGTCAGGTCCAGTGTGTCATAGTCGTCCCCACCTTCGCCGCCTTCGACCACATCACCTGCCGAGATATTGGTGAATGTATCGCGGTCATCGCCGCCAGACATAGTGTCCACACCAGAGCCGCCAGAGATAGTATCATTCCCGACGCCGCCAGTGATAGTATCATTCCCCTGACCGCCAATCAGCGTATCGTCACCGGTGCCGCCATCAATTGTGTCGTCATCAATGCCGCCGTCGATATAATCGTCACCCGCATCGCCAAACAGGGTGTCGTCATCATCGGCACCATAAATCGTGTCGTTACCGTCACCGCCATGCACAATATCCATGCCGTTATCCGGCACCAGATCCGGGCCAAACGGACCAGATCCATCATCCGGAATATTCAGCACATCGGGCGACCCCAAGCCAAGACCGGCGAATATCGTATCATCACCGGCCCCGCCATCAATGATATCGGACCCTTCGCCGCCAATGATCGTGTCATTCCCTGCGCCACCGTCGATGGTATCGGCATCTATGCCGCCATCGATCGTGTCATCCCCTGCACCACCATCAATGATATCGGCATCGTCACCCGTGGTGATCGTGTCGTTACCAGCACCACCATAGACAACATCCTTGTCGTCATTTGGATTGGTGTCTGCCGGATACAGACCGGGATAGCCCAAATCCGGGCTTGCGTCTGTACCGGTCGAATTGGGGCCGGATGTGTCGATTACATCGTTGCCATCCCCACCAAATACAGTGTCAGAACCTTCACCGCCGGTGATGGTGTCGTCACCC
>WFNH01000130.1 GCA_015488685.1 Marinosulfonomonas sp. | reverse complement strand
GGGCCAGATAGGGGGCGTCGGTTTCGACAAGGATGCGGTCAACCGGCGCAGAGGCGAAAATATCGCGCAGTTCCTGTGATTTGGGAAAGGCCGAAATGCCGGACATCGACAGGTAGAACCCCAGATCTAGGGCCGCCTTGGCCAGTTCGGCAGAGGAGGAAAAACAGTGCATGACGCAGGAATAGGCCCCCGCCTTGTATTCCTCGGCCAGTATCCGCGCCATGTCGTCATCCGCCGCGCGGGCATGGATGATCAGCGGCAGGCCGGTTTCCCGCGCCGCGGCGATATGGATGCGCAGGGACGTTTGCTGAATCTCCTTGCTGTCGGCGGTGTAATGGTAATCCAGTCCGGTTTCGCCAATGCCGACGAATTTCGGATGATCCGCCAGTGTGATCAGGTCTTCAACGCTCACCAGCGGTTCGTCCGCCGCACTCATCGGGTGGGTGCCGGCGGCAAAGAACACCGGCGCATAAGTGTCGGCAATCGTGCGGACCTGATCCAGTTGCCGCAGCTTGGTGCAGATCGTCACCATGCGCGTTACACCGGCGGCCACGGCGCGGTCCACCACTTGGGGTAGTTCATCGGCGAAGTCGGGGAAATCAAGGTGACAATGGCTGTCGGTTATCTGCGGAATATCTGTCATGCCCTTGCCTTATCCGGCAGCGGTTTTCCCTGCCATTGCGTCGATCTTTAGAACCATATCAAGGATCAGCGCGGCGGGGTCAAGGTTCACGGCCTTGCCGTGACGCACCCGCGCGCCCAGTTCCTGCTGCAACTCGGCCCATTGCCGCCCTGCATAGGCTGTCGGGGCAAGGCGGCGCATCAACGCGGCTTCGCCATTTGCGGCCTCGATCATATGCGGGCCAGCCACGCCGGTGCGGGCCAGCCGGGCAAGGAACAGATCCATCAGGCCCAGCAGCAGATCGTACCTCGGCTCCTTGCCCTTGCCGACAATGCTTTCGGCCAGCCGCAGGGTGCGGGCGCGGTCCAGTTGTGGCGATGTGCCGATCAGATTGACGATTTCCTGATAGGTTTCCAGCCCGCCCAGATTGGTCAGCCGGAACGCCTCGCCCACCGAGCCACCGGCCAAAGCGGCCAGCGCCACAGGATTGCCAGCGGGTTCGGCACCGGCGTTGATCAGGGCTTCGGCCATATCCTCGGGCGACAGCGGGGCGCAGCGCAATTCGCGGCACCGCGACCGGATGGTGGGCAACAGGCGCGAAGGCTGGTGGCTGATCAAAAACAGGGTGGTGCGCTCGGGTGGCTCTTCCAGCAGTTTCAGCAGTGCGTTGGCGGCGGTGGGGTTCATTTCATCCGCCGTGTCCACGATTACAACGCGACGGCCCCCGTCGGCGGCGGACAGGGCAAAGAAAGTGCGCAGCTTGCGGGCCTCGTCCACGGTGATCACGGATTTCAGTTTTTTGGTCTTTTCATCCCATGCGCGGCGCAGCAGGAACAGGCGCGGTTCCGACAATGCGGCCATGCGGTGGGCGACCGGATGATCGGGGGGAATATCAAGGCTGACGGGTTTGGTTGTATCGCCAAACATCGACATTTCGTCATTCGCCGGTTCGGCCAACAGGAAGCGCGCCAGTTTCCACGCCAGAGTGGCCTTGCCCACCCCGCGCGGGCCGGTGACCAGCCATGCGTGATGCAATCGGCCGGAATTATAGGCTTGCAGGAAAGCCGCTTCGGCCTTGCCCTGACCCAACAGGGTTATGGTTTCACGCGGATGCGGTGCGCCTTCGATGCGGTCTGGTTCGGGCAGGGTTTCGTCAAGGCTCATGACAGGGCACCGTCGGCAATTTCCGCGATTTCGGCTGCGATCACATCCATATCGCGGTCACCATCAATCACATGGCAACGGGCCGGAAAACCCTGTGCCAGCGCCAGAAAACCGGCGCGCAGTTTTTTTTGAAAGCCAAGGCCCAGATCCTCGAACCTGTCTTCGCCCGACTGCCGCGCCAAACCGCGAGTCAGCGCCGTTTCCGGGTCCATGTCGATGATAAAGGTCAGGTCGGGTTCGCGGCCAATCATCAGGCTGTGCAACTGGTCCACCACGCCGCGTAAATCGGCCCGTGCCGCGCCCTGATAGACGCGGGTGGAATCCGCGAAACGATCGGAAACCACGGTTTTCCTTGCTGCAAGCGCCGGTTCAATGGTCTTTTCCAGATGGTCGCGGCGGGCGGCAGTGAACAGCAGGATTTCGGTTTCCGCCGACCAGCGATCGGGGTTACCTTCAACCAGCAAACGGCGAATTTCCTCGGCCCCTTCACTGCCGCCCGGCTCGCGGGTCAGCACGCAATCATGGCCTGTGGATTTCAAATGATCAGCCAGCAGCCGCGCTTGCGAGGATTTGCCAGAACCGTCGATCCCCTCGAATGTGATGAACAACCCTTGCGCCATCACAACAGGTCCTGTGCGCTCCCGATGGCCTTTTGCAGCAGGATTTTCGAAGCGGTGCGCAGACGCGGCAAAAAGCCCCCGCGCGGGATGTCGCGATCGGCCACCAATGGAAGGCGGGCGTCGGGCAGACCTTCGCGTTTGATCACAAGTTCAGCCAGTTGCTGACCTTTTTCAACAGGGGCCTCGATAGGGGCCTTGTAAGAAACGGTGGCTTCGATACCGTTATCGGAGAGGGCAGGAAACAACAGGAGCAGATCTTTGGGGGCGACCAACCCAACGCGACTGGTTTCGCCCATCCAGACATCGGCTTGCGCAATCATTTTCCCCTGCGGAGCGACCTTTTTCTCGACAAATTGACGGAAGGCCCAGTTGACAATACGCTCGGCCTCTTCGGCGCGGGCTTGTTCACTGGGCAGACCGGTGATTACAAAGATTATCCTGCGGTCGCCTTGTTTTGCCGAGCCAACCAGACCGTAACCGGCTTCGGCTGTATGCCCGGTCTTCATTCCGTCCGCACCTATATTCAGCTTTAATAACGGGTTGCGGTTATTGATATTTTGCGGGGCACGCCCGTCAAACAGGAACTGCTTTTCAGAGAACAGCGGATAAAAGGTGGGGAATTCGGTGATGATCCGGTTTGCCAGAATGGCCAGATCATGCACGCTCATCCGATGACCGGCTTGTGGCCAACCGTTGGAATTGGTGAAATGTGAATTGGTCATGCCCAGTTCCTTGGCACGTTCGGTCATCATGCGGGCAAAACCGGCTTCGGTCCCGTCTGGCGACAAAGCCTCGGCCAAAACATCCGCAGCGTCATTGCCTGATAATACAATCACGCCCCGCAGCAAATCCTCGACCCTCACCCTGTCGGATGTATTCAGGAACATGGTCGAACCCTGATAATCCATCGCGTGCTGTGATACCGGCAATTTGTCATCCAGCCGCAACCGCCCGTCCTGCAAGGCCTCGAACACCATGTTCAGGGTCATCAGTTTCGACATCGAGGCAGGTGGCAAGGGCAGGTCTGCCTGTTTACTAAGCAATACCGTGCCGGTGGTGTGATCGATCACATAGGCTGCCGTTGCGCGCGTGTTGAACTGGGCCTGTAACGGCATTGCCGCAAACAAAGTCAGTAAAACGGCAATCAGGGGCAGGGCACGTATTCTCATAAGTGGCATCCATTCGTTATTTGCTTACGATATAGGCGTCTTTGAAGCCCATAGACTTTACTTTTCTCAGCATGGCTGTGCGCTCGGCACGTCGTCCTGCCGGACCGACCAGAACACGCCAGATGGTTTTACCATTGTTGGCTTGTTCTTTCACAATGGCAAACAGACCAACTTTTCGCATATCTTCGACGGCTTTGTCTGCATTATCTTTGCTGGCGAATGTTCCCAGTTGAACATAGGGTTTTGCCAGGCTGGACGGTGCAACGACGGCTGGTGCCGCCGGTTTAGGGGCCGGAGCTGGAGTATGTGCTGACGATTTCGGAGGGCGGGCTGCCGCATGTGCTGCCGGTTTGCCCGCTGGTTTTCCCTCTGCCGCATCAATGGCCGCCGCCGCCGAAGCAATCGGATCTAGCGATTTTTCCTCGATGGTTTCCGGCGCATCAAGTGTTTCCTTTGTCGGGGCCGAAGCCGGAGCAGGTTTTGGGGCCGGGGCAACTTCCTCGATTTTTTCACGTTTCAAAGCGACAATATCAAGTTTCACAGGTTGCCCGGCCAGCATTTTCAGCGCGGATGCGGCATCCGAAGAAACCTGAATGCGCGGCCCGGGGTTTTCCCGTTCCCTACGAAATAGTGCGCCGGCAACAGATTTCCCGTTGGCTTCGTTGCGAATGATTACCCTCTGCGGTTCTTTTACATCCGGGTGCGCGACCCAGATCCCCCCCAATGACGGGCGACCATCCCATAATCCGCTTTCGGTTTTGTGGAATACTTCCGGCGCTTCGACATCGCGCTCGACAGATTTGCCCGGCCTCTGACTGGTTACCGCCGCGTTGCCAGATTGTGCTTTGGGTTTGAAAGGATTGAATGTTTTACCATCTTCACAACCCGCCAGTGCAATTGCCAAACCTGCCAACATAGTCAGCCGTCCGATTTTTCCCCATGTCACGCCAACTGCTCGTATCATGCCTTGCCCTCTTTATGATTGCGCCCTCTATGTGGCGCTCGATTTTCCGGTTTTCGGAAGCCCTACTCGATAATAGACGCGTTATCTGCCCGCGTTTTGCCTGCATAATAGCGATACAGTTGTTTCAAGGGAAGGGTGCAGGCTACGATAAGCGAATTTCCCCGCCATTTCAGTGCTTTCAGAATCATAAAACCCGCATTATAGGTCGCTGCGTCGGAGGAGTGGCAGAGTGGTTGAATGCACCGGTCTTGAAAACCGACGTAGGTGAAAGTCTACCGTGGGTTCGAATCCCACCTCCTCCGCCACTATCCCTCGAGAACCCGTTCTCTGTTTATGGCTGATCCCGAAATTTCTGGACCTGTCGCGGAATTGTGCCGCTCCTTTAATCGCATATTATGTGCAAAAGGAGAGCGATTATAAGAACCAAACACACAACAGGATTTAGGCAAGAGGCAGTGCATGTTGCGCTGACAAGTGGCCTTACACGAAAACAGGTTGCGTCTGATTTTTTCTGCTGACGGGTCGAAAACCGGAGCCACCTCTAAAACGAGCCGTTAAGCCACATGGCTATTCCTGGATTTTCCATATTACAACTCTTCCAGAGTTGGGATAAACATTAAAAGGAAATGCCGGGTTTCATGGCGGTTTAAGATGTTTCACAAGCGCACCCAGTCTGTAATGCGAACCCTTGGTTTGACGGTTTTTCTGTTGGGCGTAATTCTTTTTGGCGCCTTAAAGGCATTCGCGCAACCACCGACATTGACCATCGGGATATTGGCCTGGCGTGGCGAAGAAAAGGCGCGACTGCAATGGGAGCCAACCCGCGCCGCATTGCAATCCGCATTTCCGCAATACAATGTTATTTTGCGGCCACTGGGCCTGAAAGACATGGATGCCAGTCTTGCCGCGCACGATCTGGATTTCTTTATCACAAATCCGGGCAATTATATAGAGATGGAGCAGCGTTACGGGGCCTCGCGATTGGTCACGCTGGAATCCGTGCGGGTCGGTGCACCTGCGGCCAGTGTCGGGGCGGTCATTTTCAGCCGCTCTGACAGGCCGGATATTCGCAAACTGGCCGATCTGCGCGGCAAAACCCTGTTGGGGGTCAGCCGCGAGGCCTTTGGCGGATTCCAGATTGGCTGGGGTGTTTTGCAACAGGCCGGTATCGACCCTTTTACCGATATGGCAGGAGTTACCTTTGCCGGATTTCCGCTGGATAACATTGTTATGCAGGTGGCCAAAGGGCGTGCGGATGTCGGCACTGTTCGGGCCTGTCTACTGGAAGAAATGGCGCAGGAGGGGCGGATTGATATGGGTGATTTCCGCATCCTGAACCCCTGTCTCTTATACACATC
>WFNH01000129.1 GCA_015488685.1 Marinosulfonomonas sp. | reverse complement strand
TGGCCTTTTTCAGCATACCGCCTTTGCCCATTTTGCCCATCTTCTTCATCATGTCGGCCATCTGGCGGTGCATCTTCATCAGCTTGTTCAACTCGGACACTTCCAGACCGGCGCCGCGCGCGATGCGCTTCTTGCGCGAGGCTTGCAGCAGTTTCGGATTGGCGCGTTCGCGTTTGGTCATGGAATTGATCAGCGCGATCTGGCGTTTCAGGATGCTGTCGTCAAAACCGGCCTCGTCAATCTGTTTCTTCATTTTGCCCATGCCGGGCATCATGCCCATGATGCCTTCCATGCCGCCCATTTTCATCATCTGCTCGAGCTGGGCCTTCAGGTCGTTCATGTTGAACTGACCCTTCTGGAAGCGCTTCATCATGCGTTCGGCCTGTTCCGCCTCGATGGTTTCCTGTGCCTTTTCGACCAGCGATACAATGTCGCCCATGCCAAGGATCCGGCCCGCCACACGTTCGGGGTGGAATTCCTCGAGCGCGTCCATCTTTTCGCCAAGGCCGACAAATTTGATCGGCTTGCCGGTGACGGCGCGCATCGAAAGCGCCGCGCCACCGCGACCGTCGCCGTCCATACGGGTCAGGACCACGCCGGACACGCCGACCTTATTGTCGAATTCCTCGGCCACGTTCACCGCGTCCTGACCGGTCAGGCCATCGACCACCAGCAGGGTTTCGCGCGGGTTGGTGATGTCGCGCACAGCCTGCACTTCGTCCATCAACACTTCGTCGATGTGCAGACGGCCGGCGGTGTCGAGCATATAGACATCATAGCCGCCCATCGTTGCCTGCTGTTTGGCGCGCTTGGCGATGTCGACGGCGGATTGGCCTTTGACGATCGGCAGGGTATCGACGCCGATCTGGGTGCCCAAAACGGCGAGCTGTTCCTGCGCGGCGGGGCGCTGCACGTCAAGCGAGGCCATCAGCACCCGTTTGCCGTTCTTTTCCTTCAGCCGTTTGGCCAGCTTGGCGGTGGTTGTGGTTTTACCCGAGCCTTGCAGGCCGACCATCAGGATCGGTGCGGGCGCGTTATCAATTTTCAGCTCGCCGGCGTTGTCGTTGTCACCGGCCAGCACATGCACCAGTTCGTCATGGACGATTTTCACGACCTGCTGGCCGGGGGTGATGGATTTGGTCACCGACTGACCTGCGGCCTTGTCGGCAATTGCTTTGATGAAATCGCGGGCAACGGGCAGGGAAACGTCGGCCTCGAGCAAGGCCACGCGGACCTCGCGAAGCGCGGTTTTGATGTCGTCGTCAGAAAGGGCGCCCTGTTTGGTCAGCCGGTCAAAGACACCACCAAGGCGTTCGGATAGATTTTCAAACATCTTCAAGGCTCCTTTTGCCGTTAACCATATGCCCCATCATGTAGGATGGAACGCCCAAATGCCAATCACCCCCGTGGGCGAAACCTCGCTGACGGGGGGCGATCCCCGCTTTCGCAGGGACCGGAAGTTTTGACGGACTTCCGGATACAGAGGCGCGTTTATGGCGGCAAGACATTAGAGTCAAGTGGCTAGCCCAATGCCAGATATTAATCTCCTTGCAAATTCGAACCAACAGCCTGAAAGTGCTGTTGATTGCTCGAATATGCACAAAGGGGTTGATCTTGGACAGTTGGGATGAAATCCGCACCGCCTATCATGTTGCCCGCGCCGGAACGGTTAGCGGCGCGGCACAGGAGCTGGGCGTGCATCATGCCACGGTGATCCGGCATATTGATGCGTTGGAATCCCAGATGGGCACAAAACTGTTCCAGCGGCACGCGCGCGGCTATACCCCGACCGAAGCAGGCGCCGATCTGTTGCGGGTGGCGCAGGCGACGGATGACCAGTTCGCCCAGCTTGCAGGACGGATCAAAGGACAGGGCGATACGGTGACAGGGGATCTGGTGGTGACATCGCTTGCCAGTTTCTCGCATGTCATGACGCCGATTCTGGTGCGGTTCCAGCGCAAACACCCCGAGGTCACGGTGCGCTATCTGACCGGATCGCGGCTGTTTCGGCTGGAGTATGGCGAGGCCCATGTGGCCATCCGCGCCGGATCGCCCCCGGATCAGCCCGACAATGTGGTGCAGAAGTTTTCAACCGAATGTATCGCCCTCTATGGGTCCGAGGATTACATCGCGGTGAACGGTATGCCCAAAGGCGAGGGTGATCTGGGATCACACCGCTTTGTCAGCTATGACGAGCCCCACACCCGCGCGCCCTATCATCAGTGGCTAAAGGACAACATCCCGTCCGAACAGGTGACATTCCGCGTGGCCGATGACCGCAGCCTGCAACAGGCCATTCTGGCGGGGGCGGGGCTGGGGTTCATGACCGAGCGGATGGCTGACAGCCACAGCGGGCTGGTCAAGGTGTTGCCGTCGCGTAGCGGCTGGGCCTCGCCACTGTGGCTTGTCACGCATGTGGATTTGCACCGGACCGCCAAGGTGCAGACATTCCTGAAATTCCTGAAGGCCGAAATGGCGATCGAGGCCGGTGCATGAGCAACCAAATGCGCGGGCATCTGGCGATGCTGCTGTTTTCGGTGCTGGTGGCCGGATCGTTCAGTCTGGGCCATATGGCGGCAAATGAAATCGCGCCGGCGGCGCTGAATGTGGTGCGGTTTTTGATTGCCTCGGTGGTGATTGGCACTGTGGCATCACTGACCACAGGATTCAAACGCAGCAATTTTGACGCCCCGTGGCGGTATCTGCTGCTGGGCGGTCTGTTTGCCATCTATTTCGTGCTGATGTTCGAGGGGTTGAAAACGGCCGATCCGGTCAGCACCTCGGCGGTGTTCACGCTGATCCCGCTGATGTCGGCGGGGTTCGGCTATCTGTTGCTGCGCCAGATCATGACACCCCGGATGGCGCTGGCGCTGGCAATCGGGGCGGTGGGCGCACTGTGGGTGATTTTTCGCGCTGATCTGGCCGCATTGCTGCGGTTTCGGATCGGCACGGGGGAAATGATCTATTTCTGGGGCTGTGTGGCCCATGCCATCTATACCCCTATGGTGCGCAAGTTGAACCGCGGAGAGGCGCCGGTGGTGTTCAGCTTCGGCATGATGGTGGCGGGGTTCTTTATCCTGCTGGCCTATGGCTGGAACGATCTGTGGGCGACCGATTGGGCGGCCCTACCGGGGATCGTGTGGATCACGCTGGCCTATATTTCGATCGCAGCCAGTTCGATCACTTTTGTCTTGCTGCAATATGCGGTGTTGCGCCTGCCCTCTGCCAAGGTGATGGCCTATACCTATCTAACACCCAGCTGGGTGATCCTGTGGGAAATCGTGCTGGGCAACGGCGCGCCGAACGGGCTGATACTGGTCGGGGTGGGCCTTACCATTGTTGCATTGTGGTTGCTGCTGAAGGATGAAGAACTTTAAGGCCTCCGGCGGGGATATTTGGAAACGATCTATCCGCCCAGCTCTTTCGCCAGAAACCGTTCAAAGGCGTCCAGATTGACCGCCTCGAACTGCCCGAACCCCTGCATCCAGATGCTGGCATCACGCAGCGCATCGGGTTCCAGTTTGCACCATTTCACCCGACCGCGTTTTTCCTGACTGATCAGTCCGGCGCGGGTCAGGATGGTCAGATGTTTGGAAATGGCGGCCAGCGACATTTCAAACGGTTCGGCCACATCGGTGACAGCCATGTCATCCTCGAGCAACATCGCAAGGATGGCGCGGCGGGTCGGGTCGCTGAGGGCGGCAAAGGTGGTGTCCAGAGTGGTGCTCATGCCCGATGGGTATGCGCAAGGCGGGGTAATCGTCAACCGTTTGGTTGAATAACGGGTTTGGTGCAGATTCCGGCGGGTTGGCGGATATTCGATATTGGCGTTCTGTCGAAACATTGGGAAAGCCCATATATTACAGTAGGTTGGCATGCAAAAAATCACTCCCCTTCGCGCTTGACTCATGCCCCCCTGCTGCCTAGGTTCCGCGCAACTGTCCGAGGGGGCCTTTTTGCCATGTCTGACGCACCTGATCCAAACCGGCTAGACGAGCTGGAACAGCGGATTGCGGCGGCCAGGAAAGCGCAAGAGCCGGAACCCAAGGAACAATCGAAGATATCCCAGGCGCAACATGCGTGGCGGATGATCGTCGAGCTGACCGTCGGTATCGGTATCGGCGTTGGCATTGGATACGGGCTGGATGTGCTGTTTGGCACGATGCCGTGGTTTCTGGTGCCGTTTACATTGTTAGGGTTCGCGGCGGGCATCAACGTGATGTTGAAAACCGCCAAAGAGCTACAGGAAGAAAACGCGGCGGATGACGCCGGGATGGACGAGGGAAAGTGACATGGCAGCTGAAGAACAAGCCGAGAGCATGCAATTTCATCCGATGGAGCAGTTTACCGTGGAGCCGCTGTTTGGTGGCGACACAATTCATTGGTATACGCCCACGAATGTCACCTTGTGGATGGCTCTTGCGGTTCTGGCCATCATCGGCCTGCTGGTTCTGGGCACACGCAAACGCGCAATTGTTCCCAGCCGCACACAGTCGGTTGCCGAACTGGCCTATGGCTTTGTTCACTCGATGGTCGAGGATGTGGCTGGTAAAGAGGGGCTGAAATACTTCCCGTATATCATGACGCTGTTCATCTTCATTGTGTTCTCGAACTTTCTGGGCCTGATCCCGATGAGCTTTTCAACCACGTCACAGATCGCGGTTACTGTTGTTCTGGCGATTTTGGTGTTTGTTTCCGTCACGCTTTTGGGCTTCTACCTGCACGGGATGAAATTCCTTGGCCTGTTCTGGGTCTCGGCCGCCCCGCTGCCGCTGCGCCCCGTGTTGGCCATTATCGAGATCATCTCGTATTTCGTGCGTCCCGTCAGCCACTCTATTCGTCTTGCCGGTAACGTCATGGCGGGTCACGCCGTAATCGAGGTTTTCGCAACTTTTGCAGGCGCGATCCTGATTGCACCGCTGGCGATGGTTGGCATCGTTGCGATGTTCGGCATGGATGTGCTGGTGGCCTTCATTCAGGCCTATGTGTTCACTATTCTGACTTGTGTTTATCTAAAGGATGCGCTGCATCCAAGCCACTAGTCAGCCCGACAATTCACTAATTACAAGCCAAATTCCAACGTAAGGAGAATACACTATGGAAGGCGATATCGTAGAAATGGGTAAATTCATCGGTGCAGGTCTGGCCACAATCGGTATGGGCGGCGCTGCTATCGGTGTTGGCTCGATCGTGGGCAACTTTCTGTCCGGCGCCCTGCGCAACCCTTCGGCCGCTGGCGGCCAGACAGCTATGCTTTTCATCGGCATCGCATTTGCCGAGGCTTTCGGGATTTTCTCGTTCCTCGTTGCACTGCTGCTGATGTTCGCTGTTTAAACCCCGAGAACCAATCCTTACGGTCGGTGCGTCCCTAATACGGGCGCACCGATGTAAACACAGGTTCCCAGGAGGACGACGACATGGCAACAGAAGCTACAGAAGCCGCTGGCCAAATGGCGGAACACGGGGCAGAAGCCTCGGGTATGCCGCAGCTGGACTTCAGCACTTTTCCCAACCAGATTTTCTGGTTGCTGGTCACGCTGGTCGTGATCTACCTCGTCCTGTCACGGGTGGTTCTGCCGCGTGTAGGTTCGGTTTTGTCCGAACGCCAAGGGACGATTACGAATGATCTTGCGGCAGCAGAAGAGCTGAAGCAACAGGCTGTTGAAGCCGAAAAAGCCTATAACAAGGCGCTGGCCGATGCGCGCGCTGAATCGCAAAAGATCGCAGCCGAAGCCAAGGCCGAAATTCAGGCCGAGCTGGACATTGCCATTGGCAAGGCCGACGCAGAAATCGCCGCCAAATCTGCCGAAGCAGAAGCCGCAATTGCCGAAATCCGCAAGGGGTCGGTTGCAAGCGTGAAAAAGGTGGCCGCCGATACCGCAAAAGAGATTGTGGCATCCATGGGCATCAAGGCGGATGCCAAATCGGTAACCGCTGCAGTGACCTCACGGATGAAAGGGTAGGGATATGAAAAAACTTACAGTTCTATTGACCCTTACCGCATCACCGGTGCTTGCCGCTGAAGGCCCATTTGTCAGTATCCGCAACCCTGAATTCGTGGTGCTGATCGGCTTTATCCTGTTTCTGGCGCTGGTCGCCTATCTGAAGGTTCCCGGCCTGATTGGCGGGATGCTGGACAAGCGGGCCGAAGGCATCAAATCGGACCTGAACGAGGCCAAGGCCCTGCGCGAAGAGGCGCAGACCATCCTTGCATCCTATGAGCGCAAGCAAAAAGAGGTGCAGGAACAGGCCGACCGTATCGTCGAGGCCGCCAAGGCCGAAGCAGAGATTGCAGCGACACAGGCCAAGGAAGATTTGAAAGCCTCGATCGCGCGCCGTCTGGCGGCTGCGGACGAACAGATCGCCTCGGCACAGGCCTCGGCCGTGAAAGAGGTGCGCGACAGCGCGATCGCGGTTGCGGTGGCTGCGGCCGAAGATGTGATTGCCAAGAAGCTGACAGCCGCGGACGGCAATGCATTGATCGAAGACGCGATCAAGGATGTGGCTGCGAAGCTGCATTAACGGTTGGCGAGCGGCGGGGTGGACCCCGCCCAACAGACGAATTTGAAAACCCGGCCCTTTGTGGTCGGGTTTTTGTTTGGGAGAGGTTGGTGTCTTGTAAAATGTGCGATATAATGTATATTATAATAGACAGTTTATCAAAGGAACCACCCTATGACCCGCCTTTTAACCAACGAAATAGCCACCATGACCGAAATGCGTGAACCGCAAAAGGTGCTGGATCGGGCCAAGGGGCGCACGGTGGCGGTGATGAAAAACTCGAAGCTGGTCGGATATTTTGTTCCAGCCGAGGCGGTAAGCCCACCAGGAACGCATCGGGACGCAACGATGGACGAGGTTTTGCAAAGCCTGCGTGAACGCCAAGATGTTAATCAACCCGTGTTAGATTATCTGCGCGATAAATGAGCCTTATTTTACTGACGCCCGAGTTGATCGAGGCAATTCACGACAGAGTTCTGAACGCCGGTGAGTTAACCGGATTGGCGAAGGATAAATCCCTGTCAGGCGCTTTGGCGCGGGTTGATCACCGTTTGGCCTATGGCCTGATTTCAGATGTTTACGATCTGGCGGCAGCCTATGCGATGACTGTTGCCACGGGGCATTGTTTTAATGATGGCAACAAACGCACGGCACATCAGTCGATGGATATCTGCCTGGATTTGAACGGCATTCAGATTTTATGGCAGGCCAAAGAGGTGGGCCAGATGATTATCATGCTGGCCCAAGGGCAGATTGATGATTCTGATTTGGCAGACTGGCTACGCAGTAAAAGCGGTTAATCATAGACTTGCCTCAGCAATGATTCTCGTCTACCTAATTCAGGCTGCCCGTCTTCGGGTGGTATGTTCTCAGGGCGGGGTGAAATTCCCCACCGGCGGTAAATCACTGATGTGAAAGCCCGCGAGCGCCCCCGATATATTCGGGGGGTCAGCAGATCCGGTGAGACTCCGGAGCCGACGGTTAAAGTCCGGATGGAAGAGAGCGGGATTTGGGCGGTGCCGCTGCGCGCGCCCGGAATGTCCTGTTTTGCCTTGGGTCTTGTGCGCGAAAGGAAAACAGGGACGACGCCATGACTCATACACTGACCACAGGCCGCAGCACGGCCATAACGGGGGCCGTCTGGATGATGGCGGCGGGCCTGTTGTTTGCCATCGATAATACTCTGGTGCAGATGTTGACCATGCAACAGGGGCAGGCACCGACCACGGTTGCGTTCTGGCAATATGCCATTGCCTTGCTGTTCAGCCTGCCGTGGGTGGTGATGCGCCTGCGCAGCGGGGTGTTTTCCAAACGCTGGCCGATGCATGTTTTCCGCGTGGCGCTGGCGGCGGCCGGTGTGCAGATGTGGGTTTCGGGGCTGGCCTATGTGCCGATCTGGCAGGCGATTGCACTGATCATGACCTCGCCGTTCTTCGTCACCATCGGCGCGCGGCTGATGTTGGGCGAAAGCGTAGGCATGGAACGCTGGGCGGCTGTGTTTGTTGGCTTTATTGGTGGCATGATCAT
>WFNH01000128.1 GCA_015488685.1 Marinosulfonomonas sp. | reverse complement strand
CTTACAGGCCATCCGCGCATTATTTGAAAGGTAAGGGGTAATTCGCCACCTTTCCCATGTGATATTCCGTCCTGCTATACGCCTGATCCAAAAGGTAATAACCCGCGCAAGGTGTATCCCCTTGATTTCCCCAGCGGCTTCTTCTATTTATAAAAATTATTGTATTGCGATAAAGAATAGATGTAATGCAATAAAGAAAGCGTAGCAGAGCAGGTGAGTATTGTGCAGCAAAAACAGAATTTCCACCTTACCCGACGGAGTTGGAGACATGCGTTTCAAAAAATTCTGACGCTCTCCTTTGCCAGTCTGTTCCTTGCATCCTGTAGCACACCACCAGCGGTATTGTATTCTGACTGTCCACTGAAGCCCGCATCAATTTCGGCGCAGAGGCTGGCCCAGCCAAGCCTCGGTCCGCTTAAACCTGCTCCCATAAAATTCGGGGTGCCGTTTTCAAGCGCGGAAATTGGCCGTCTCAATCAATCCTTCGCACAGACCCTCCCACTTACCGGCGCAACGGCGGCTTCTATTACGATTGCCAGAGCAGGCGGCGGAAGCTGGTCATCAACAGCCGGCCTGCGGTCCGATGGCCCGAAGTCATTTTGGTGGGCAAGTGTCGGCAAGATGGTGACGGCAACGATCATTCTGCAAATGGCCGAGGAAGGGCGCATTAAGCTTGATCAAACCATTGATCGATGGTTCCCCGATTTTCCGGGGGCTGACCGTATCACAGTGGATCAACTGCTGACCCACACCAGCGGTGTCTATACATATAACTATGACAGAAAATTCCGCCATGAAACGGGGTATCATAGCTCGGCACAGCTGATTGCCATTGCTGCCGCGCATGGGCCGGATTTCTGCCCCGGCACGCAATGGCACTATAGCAATACGGGCTATGTCATGCTGGGAAAGATTGCCGAGCAGATCGACGGCACCCCTCTTGCCAACATCGTTAAACGCCGGATCGCGCGCCCGCTCGGGCTGAAATCGTTGCGATTGCTCACCCGCGACAGCACCCCCGCAATGGTCGTGCCATACAAAGGGCAAACGCGGGCAAATGCCCTTGTGGAAACGGTTGCATCGGGCGCTGGTGCCGGTGGCATTGTTGCGGAACCCAAGGACATGATCCGTTTACTGCAATCCTGGATTCGCGGGCCGATTTTAAGCCGCAAAAGCCGCAACCATGCCCTTGCGGACATATTCCCTATGTTCGGGCAGGATATGGGTTACGGACGGGGGATCATGGTCATACCGGTTCCTGATGCCCGGTTCCCGACAATATGGCTCGGTCATCTTGGTGGATCGCCCCATTCAAAAGCGGTTCTTGTCTTTGATCTGAAACGTCAGACCTATGTGGCCGCTGTGTTGAACACAGGCGGCAAAGGCGAGGCCCTTGTTAATACGTTATTAAAGGCATTGGACGGGCCGTGAGGTCAGAAGTTGCCGTTGGATCGGGGGTTTTGGGTTGGCAGCTAGAACCTGTTGGTAACAACAGGCGCAGAGGAATGTTCATCCAAAGGCAGGGAAACCCGCCTTGGACAAAATTCGGCTTACAGGCCATCCGCGCATTATTTAGAAAGGTCAGATGTTTTTTGTACACTGGTAAGGGTGGGTTTGAGGCCGCATTGACAACTAGTGAGCAGGGTTTACGCACCATGTGTTGTCGGTTAGATTTCTGTATGAGAAAAATTCTTCTTACTGGCTGTTCTGGTCGAATAGGCCGTGTTTTCTATAATGCATGGCGGGGGCAATATTGCATGACATTATGTGATCGCGTCGCCCCAAAATTTGATCTTGTTGACGGTGACCGGTTTATTGAAGTGGACTTATCGGATGCGTCTGCGGCTCCGCATCTTGTGGCGGATCAGGATACTGTGATCCATTTGGCGGGAATACCGGACCCAAATGCAGCATTTGATACTTTACTGCCAGCAAATATTCTCGCTACGACCTATTTGCTGAAGGCGGCTTCAAAAGCGGGCGTTCGACGTTTTGTATTTGCTAGCAGTGCGCAGGCGGTGGAAGGCTATCCTGTCGATTGCCAGGTCGTTGATGGTGCCGCGCCCAAACCGGTCAACCTTTATGGTGTTACAAAAGCATATGGTGAGGCGCTTTGTGCCTTCCATGCGCAACAAGGTCAAATGTCCTGCGTTGCTTTGCGGATCGGAGCGTTTGAGCCAGAAGGTAGCCCTGATGTGGCAACTGCCCGTGACCTGTCGGCATGGCTTAGTCACCGTGATGGGGCTTCACTATTAGAATGCGCGATAGAGGCCGAATTTGAAGGAAGCTTCGTCGCTCATGGAATTTCAGACAATCGTTTCAAGCGTATGGATTTATCGGAGACGAGGCGCGTTTTACAATATGATCCGAAGGACGATGCCTTCGATATTTTTGAAGTACCGCAGATACTCAAATTGTGACAAAGTTCCACACAACTGACTTTACTTGTCTTACCAGTATAACATCTCAAAGATGCTCGGCATTCGGGCCCGCACTGGGTGAAGGGCGCGAAATACCTCTCAACGACTACTGAAACACTTATTGCTCCCATAATCCGTAACCGCTGATATTTCCCCCATAACATTCCCGTCACCACCCATATTCCGCCTTGACCTGCCCCTTGGGGGAAGGTTTACCGGTTACCCTATGGACATCAATCTTTTCACCCTTGTTCTGTTGCCAATCGGCCTTGGCCTGCTGGGGTTTGTCGAGCCATGCACCATTGGCGGCCATTTGCTGTTTCTGGACACGCAGAAATCCCGTGACAGGGGACAGAAGGTCGGGGCGGTGACGGTGTTTATCATCGTGCGGGCGGTGGTGGCCGGTTTGTTCGGGGCGCTGATTGCCTTTCTGGGGCAAAATCTGATTGCGGCGCAGACCGGTATCTGGCTGCTGTTCGGCATCATTTACCTGCTGGTTGGCATTGCCTTTGTCATCGGGCGGGCAGGGGCGGTGAAACGGCGGATTGATCTGGCTCCGCAAGCGTGGAAGCGGGCGAGCAATCCTGTGGTACTGGGCATGGCGTTCGGGCTGAATGTCCCCGCCTGTGCCGCACCGATCCTGTTTGGCCTGCTGGGGCTGGCGGCGACCACGGGCACGGTGCTGACCGGGTTTATCATGATGTTCCTGTTTGGCCTGTTCCTGTCGCTGCCCTTGGCGCTGTTTGCCGTTATCCCCACATGGGCAACGTGGCTGGATCGTTTCGGCCAACGCCTGAAAAACATGCGCTGGGTGATCGGGGCGGTGTTTATCCTGCTGGGGCTATGGTCGATCTGGTTCGGCCTGTATGTCGATCCGGCAAACTGGGCGGGGCAGGGATGAGCGATAGCGATAAATCACGGTTCAAGAATGTTGCTTTGGCCGGCATCACCTTTCAGGCCGGATCTGCGGCGGTGGATTCCTCGACCATTATGGCGGCGCTGGTTTACCAACTGACCGGCAGTTCCATCGTTGTCGGCGCGATCACGGCAATCCTGCGCTTTGGCTGGCTGTTTCCGCAACTGATCATCGGCTTTCTGGCACAACGCTCGGGCAGCTCCATGCAATACTATGTGATCGGCGCTTTTGGCCGCGCCGCCTGTATGGCGCTGATGGCGGCAACCCTGTGGACCGGGGCCGACTGGCCGCGTGGCTGGCTGGCTGTGGCGGTGATGGTGATCTGGGTGGCCTATGCGTTCATATCTGGCATTGTGGCAGTGCCCTATAACGACATCGTTGCGCGCTCGGTTTCGTCAAAGCTGCGCAGCCGCCTGCTGGCGACGCGGTTCTTTGGCGGCGGGGTGCTGGCGCTGGTGGTGGTGGGGATTGCCGACCGGCTGGTGGGCGAACTGGCGTTCCCGCTGTCCTATGCGGCGATCATCGCCATTGCCTCGGTGTTGATGTTCCTGTCGTCAACCGTGTTCACCGCGATGGGCGAGCCGGAGACCAAAGGCAGCACCGATGGCAAACCCGGCTTTTTCCAATATCTGAAAGACGGGGTGCAGGTGTTCAGAACCGACAAACGCTTTGCCACCTTTGTCTATGCGCAATGGTGCGGCGGGGCGGTGCTGATGGCGATGCCGTTCTATGTGGTGCAGGCCAGCAAATCGGGCGTTTCGCTGGAACATGTGGCGCTGTTGCTGGGGGCGCAGACCACCGGTGCGCTGCTGTCCAATCCGCTGTGGGGCTGGTGGGGCGATCATCTGGGCAAAGTCAGCCTGCTGCGGGCCATCGCGCTGGGCCGGGTGGTGCCGCCGCTGCTGGTACTGCTGGCGGCGCTGGTTTTGTCCCTGCCCGAAGCGGCGCTGTTCTGGATGTTTTTGGTAATCTTTTTCCTGATGGGGGCCTTGGCGAACGGGCTGACCATCGCGGTGATCGGTTTTCTGATGGAAATATCCCCCGATGACAAACGCCCAGCCTACAGCGGCTATTTCAACGCCATCACCGCGCCTGCATTCCTGCTGCCGTTATTGGCGGGTATCCTTGCCAGCGTATTTGGCCTGTTGGTGGTGTTTGTGATCTCGATGATGGCGGCAGGGGCACAATTTATATTGTTGAACAGAATCCGCCGTTAAATTTACGGCGTTACGACCGCAATGGCCGCCCCGCTAAATAATGGAACTGGCTGATCCGCATTACCAAGCGTGCTGATAGAGACTGCTATATCGTAAGTGCCGGGATTGGCATAGGTATGGTGCCCGATATCAGCACAGCTTTCCCCGTCCGGCCCGCTTTGCAGGTTGCTGACGGTGCCATCGCCCCACGAAATATTAAACCAGTAGGACATGCGCCCGCGGGTGAAATGGTCATATTTGCAGGCTGACAAATTTTCCGCATTAAACGGCCCGCCCTGTAGTTCGATGGACCGTGGGGTGTCTTTGAGCGCAACAGCGATTATCGCTTCCTGCGCCAAAGCCACCCCCGACAGACAGGCAACTGTTAGGGCGGTGGTAACCGGAGTGTATACCGATTTTAGGGTCATATAATTTGTCCTTCTGTAGATATTGGGGCGGCGCGGTTGAGAGGGGGCGTTTCATTTTACGGGCCCTTTAGTTTTGGGTCTCAACGCGTATTGCTATGATTTCTTCGTTGTATCTGGTCCCCAGCTTAAGGGTGTTTTTGTCCAGTAGAATCAGTGTTTCCAGTTGGCCAAAAAACTCGATGATCATCCCCTCCCGCTGGGAAACGGCAAAGCACATGACGTCTGTTTCAACAGGCTCAATCAACATTGTGCCATCTTGCTGGCGTGTTGCAGTAAACGGTGCGCATAAAAGAGGGACATAGATATGCCCGTCTTCAAACAAGAATGAGAAACCAGCTGCCTGCGGGCCTTCGCCAAATTTTTCAACGTGCCACGCGGTGCCCTCAAAATGATCAAACCCGTAAGAGGTCTCGATCGACTTGGCATGTGCGCCGATGGCGGCTCCGATGGTCATGACCAGTGTTAGCACCATGATATGTAAAGCTCGATTTTGTATCATTCCATTCACCCCGTTGTTGGTCTGCTATTAACTATGACGCAGGTCAGGGGATGGTCCTTGGTGTTTGCATTAAAAAATATCTAACATTCAATGCGACAGGGTTAATTGCGACGGGCGTGGTTGCTCGCTCCGATGTGTAGCGGGTTTCTAAACTTGCTGTGCCTTAAAGATGGGCAGGAAGGGTTACCTCAAGCGTGGTCTTGTAAATTGGCACGGCTCCGTCGTCTGGACCCAATACGCCGTAAACAAATGCGATCTTGTAGTGCCCGGGTTTGGCGTAGCTGTGAAAGGCGAACGCATCACAGGGCATCCTTAGCGGTCCTGATCCAAAAAAGGTCTCCTGCCCATCTCCCCAGTCAATGTTAAACCAAACGCCGCGTAAAAACATATCTGGATTGCATCCGGCAACGGCCCGGTCCATTCCATCATAGCCCTGTAATTTTACGGTCATTGGCGCATCGTTTTGAATAACGACAACCAACTGGCCATCTATAGTATTTGCGCCCTGTTGCGCACAAGCAGTCATAGTGATGCCAAAGAAAGCCAGAGCTGCCAGCATAATAGTTCGGGAATGATATTTGCTTTTCATCGTATTCTTCCTGTTAGATTTATACGCCCTTAATACTATAACGCGGCTCACGGCCTGAACCTTGGACAAATTCCAAAATTTTCTGAAAATGGTCAATGTGTCATAGCCAGCCGTAAAATACGGTGGTTTCCGGTTGACTCGGCTTGTCAGCACGGTAAAAGGCGGTTTCTAGGATTCATTCGGGCGCAATCTGCCCACCCGCTTTAGGAGCACTATCATGGCGAAGCCAACCACAATCAAAATCCGCCTGAACTCGACTGCGGGCACCGGCCACTTTTATGTGACCAAAAAGAACGCCCGCACCATGACCGAGAAGATGACGGTTAACAAATACGACCCCGTTGTGCGCAAGCACGTTGAATACAAAGAAGGCAAGATCAAGTAGATCACTGCCTGACGGGACGCATTGATAAAGGGCTACGCAGGATTTGCGTGGCCCTTTTCTTTCGGGGAACTGGAAATCAGTTTGTAAATAAAAAAGGCCGGTCACATGAACCGGCCTTTTTCTATTGTGTCTATCGTTACACTGTTAGTTGCGGTTGCCAAGGAATTGCAGCAGGAACATGAACAGGTTGACGAAATCAAGATACAGGTTCAGCGCGCCCATGATTGCAGCCTTGCCGAGCCATTCTCTGTCGCCATGGTGGGCATGGGCCAGATAGGTGGTCTTAATTTTCTGCGTGTCATAAGCAGTCAGACCGGCAAAGATCAGCACGCCAATGGCCGAAATCGCCAGTTGAAGAACGCCCGAGCCAAGGAAGATGTTTATAACCGAAGCAACGATCAGCCCGATAACACCCATAATCAGGAAAGATCCCCAAGCCGAGATATCCTTTTTCGTGGTATAGCCCCACAGGCTGAGACCGGCAAAGGAGATTGCCGTCACCAGAAAGGTCTGGGTGATCGAAAAGTTTGTAAAGGCAATGAAAATCCACGAGATCGACAGCCCCATTGCGGCCGAGAACACGTAGAAAAACAGCTGCGCTCCTGCGGCCGACAGTTTGTTGATCATCGCACCAAAGGCGAAAACCATGATCAGCGGCAGGAACATGATAATGTAGCGGGTGAATCCGGTGAACAGCGAAAGCATCAGTGCCTCGTTGGTGCCGACCGCCCATGCCGCAAGCGCGGTGATCAGCAGGCCGACGGACATCGTGCCGTACACCTTGTTCATATGGGCGCGTAGCCCTGCGTCGACCTCGGCGGTGCGGGTGCCGGCACCGGTGCGGATCGTGTTAAAGTCTGCCATTGAAACCTCCAGAATCATGTCATGTGGCCAGTGCCCATGCAAAACGGCCACCACTCCCTTCCTATATTGGGAATGATGGCCTGATTATCAAGGTTTTCTGCGTGTTATGCGCGTGTTTTTCGCGAATTAACGCAGCCAATTGGCCGGAACATCCCAAATCGGGCGGTTTGCCTCTTGTTTGGCCTGTTTCCGCGTCAGACCCAGATCAGCCAGTGTTGCGCTGTCCAAACGGCGCAGGGCGCGGCGCTGGTTGTGGGCTTTCAGGGCCAGTTTGATCATGCGAAACGCCGTTGGCTGCGGCTTGCGGGCAGTGAGGGCGGGGGTGTTGCAGGTGGTCATTGTCATAGCGCGGTCCTTTCGGGTTTCGTGATGTATTTGTAGAAATGTATCAATTCTCTTGATCTGTATCGCATCTTGTGATCCATTTGGAAAATGAATGTTTATGCGATGAAGCATCAAGGATAGTGATATGCCAAGAAATCTGGATATGACGGCTCTGCGCTCGTTTGCAGCGGTGGCCGAGGCGGGCGGGGTGACCAAGGCGTCGGGTTTTTTGAACCTGACGCAATCGGCGGTGTCGATGCAGCTAAAGCGGCTGGAAGAATCTCTGGACCTGAAACTGCTGGAACGCAGCGGGCGTGGCGTGGTGCTGACCGGGGCAGGCGAGCAACTGTTGGGATACGCCCGCCGGATGCTGGCCCTGAATGACGAGGTATTCGGGCGACTGACCAATCAGGCCTATGAGGGCGAGGTGACACTGGGCGTGCCCCATGACATCGTTTACCCCGCCATCCCGCAGGTGTTGCAACGGTTTGCGGCGGAATACCCGCGCATGAACGTGCGGCTGGTGTCGTCCTATACCAAGGGGCTGCGCAAAATGTTCGAGCGCGGCGAATGCGACATGATCCTGACCACCGAGGACACGCTGGAAGCAGGCGGCGAAACCCTGATGACTCTGCCGCTGATCTGGATCGGGGCGCCGGGCGGATCGGCATGGAAATCGCGCCCGCTGCGGCTGGCCTATGAACATGCCTGTATCTTTCGCGCGGGTGTGCAGAAAAATCTGGACGAAGCAGGCATCCCTTGGGAAATGGCGGTCGAATCCGATTCCACCCGCACCATCGAGGCCTCGGTCAGCGCCGATCTGGCGATCCACACGGTGCTTGAGGGGATGGAACCGCCCTATGTCGAAAAAATCCAGCACGGCGGCGCGTTGCCCGATCTGACAACCAAGCAGATCAACCTGTATGTATCGGATCTGGCCAAGGGGCAGGCGGTTGACGACATGGCGGAATTTGTGCGGCAGGCGTATCGGGGGTTATAGAGAGGAGGCTGGGGCAACTTGGGCCTTATACTGCCATTCGCCCCATAATTTCATAGACAGACCTTATCGAATGTAGGGGGCTGTAACAGGATAGAATGGCGGGTGGTTAGCAATATGACGGGCTTATGAGTGCCTATAATCCATGCCGGACTATCTGGATAATAAAGAATATCCAATTCCCAGTTAGGTATTAGAATATTTGAACATCACAGAGCATCCCATAACCAGCTGTAGGGTAGGTTTTCAACCCGCCGACCCTGCCCGCCCTTGCACCATTGGCGGGTTGAAACCCGCCCTACTGATATTTACAGCCGTGGCGTGTTCATTTCCCACCCTCGCCGGTCAGCGCCCGGGACAATAAAATCCTCCAAACCACCCTTGCCACTCCCCCCTGCTTTCTGCCTATATCACGGTAACGATAAATCAGGGGAGGATGCACATGGCCGGTGGCGCTAGTGTGCTGGAAGATGGCTCGCTTCTCAGCCGTCTGGACAGACAGTTATTCAAACTCGAAAGCCTGATGGCGCTGATCAGCGGCTTGGCGATCTTCTCGCTGATGGTTCTGGCCGTGATATCGGTGGGCGGGCGCAATACGATGAACATGCCCTTGCCCGGTTATGTCGACTGGATCGAACAGGTGATGCCGCTGATTGCTTTTATGGGGGTGGCTTATACCCAGCGCGACGGTGGGCATATCCGGATGGACATTCTGGTTGGCAAACTGCGGGGCCGCGCCCTGTGGGGGGCTGAATTCATCACCACGCTGGCCATGCTGGTGCTGGTACTGTTGCTGATCTGGGGATCCTATTCGCACTTCCTGCGCTCGTTCGATTTCAACGCACCCTACTGGAGCCGCGATAGCTCCATCGACATTTCCATCCCGCTTTGGCCCGCCAAACTGATCGTTCCCGTGGCCTTTACAGTGCTGGCCATGCGGTTGCTGGTGCAGCTATGGGGCTATGGCCGCGCCGTGGTTCTGGGGCTAAGCGAACCTGTGGCGGTGCCCTTGATAATGAGCGCCGCTGCACAGGCCGCGGAAGAGGCCGAACTGATGGTGGGTGCAAACGACGGGGATAGCGTGTAATGGAACCGATTGATATTGGCATAGCCGTTACCGGCGGTATGTTCCTGCTGGTGGTGCTGGGGATGCGGGTGGCCTTTGCTGCCGGCATGGCGGGGCTTACCGGACTGGTCTGGATTTTCTGGGCCAAATTCGGCTATGAGCCGGACAAGTTCATCAAAGCGCTGACCGTTTCGGTAAAAATCGCAGGACAAGTGCCCCATTCCAAGATTTCGCATCAGGCGCTATCGTTGATCCCCACCTTTATCCTGATCGGATACCTCGCCTATTACGCCGGTCTGACCAAGGCCCTGTTCGAGGCCGCCAAACGCTGGGTCGGCTGGCTGCCCGGCGGCATGGCTGTGGCAACCATCTTTGCAACGGCAGGATTTGCCGCAGTGTCGGGGGCGTCAGTGGCCACTGCCGCGGTGTTTGCCCGCATAGCCATCCCCGAAATGCTGCAGGTCGGGTATGACAAACGGTTTGCCGCCGGTGTTGTGGCGGCGGGTGGCACGCTGGCCTCGATGATCCCGCCCTCGGCCATTCTGGTGATCTATGCGATTATCGTTGAGCAGGATGTGGGGAAATTGTTGTTGGCAGGGTTCATCCCCGGTGCGGTATCGGCCCTGACCTACGGGGTGTTGATTGTCATTCTGGCCCTTCTGATCCCGAATTTTGGCCCGCCAATCAGAGGCTTTACCTGGGGCGAACGGTTCAAATCCCTGCCTGCCGCCGCGCCGATTGCTTTTGTGGTCCTTATCATCATCCTGTTCATCTATAACCCCTTTGGCGGTGACGCATGGGGCACCCCGACCGAAGGCGGTGCATTAGGAGCTTTCGTGATTTTCCTGATGGCTGTTTTCAAAGGGATGCGCTGGAGCCAGCTTAGGGATTCCCTGCTGGAAAGCGCCAAACTGGCAGTGATGATATTCACCATCATCTGGGGCGTGCTGATCTATGTGCGTTTCCTTGGCTTTGCCCATTTGCCCGATGCCTTTGCCCAATGGATTGCGGGGCTGGACCAATCCCCCATGCTGACCCTGATCTATATCCTGCTGGCTTATGCAGTGCTGGGTATGTTCATGGATGCCATCGGTATGCTGCTGCTGACCCTGCCGGTGGTTTACCCCGCCGTGATGGCGCTGAATGGCGGCGAGATGGTCTCGGCCGCCGACAGCGCCTTTGGCATGAGCGGGCCGATGTGCGCCATCTGGTTCGGGATACTGGTGGTGAAGATGGCTGAATTCTGCCTGATCACCCCGCCCATTGGGCTAAACTGCTTTGTGGTGGCAGGCGTGCGCGACGATCTAAGTGTGCAGGACGTGTTCATCGGCGTAACCCCGTTTTTCATTGCCGATGCGGTGGCTATTGCCACCTTCCTCAGCTTCCCGTCAATTGTGCTGTGGCTGCCCGGGCTGGCGTCCTAGACCTGAATCGAAATGTATCAAAGGCCCTGCAAATGCGGGGCCTTTTTACATTTTCTGCGGGAAATTGAAAAAATACCGCAAAGCGTAAGCCAATCTTAACCCCCCGAACGCTAAATCGTTCCATCGAACAAAGTAAGAGGGGATTCTCTGGTGGTAATGATGAATCGCAGCGGTAGGCGGGCGGCGCAATGACGGCAGTGCTTGCATTACAGGAGCGTCTGGATTTTGGCGCGGTTACCCCGTTAAAATCCGCCATTCTGGGCTATTCAGGTCAGGATCTGGAAATCGACGCCAGCCAGGTCACCCATATGGGCACCCTGTGCCTGCAAGTGCTGATTGCGGCCGCCAATGACTGGAAACAGGCTGGTAAAACCTTCCATATCATTTCGCCCAGCGAAACGTGCAAAACCCAACTCGCCCTGCACGGATTTTCCCCCGATACACTAACCGGAGCATCCCCGACATGAGCCTGCAAATCCTTGCTGTCGATGACAGCCGCACAATCCGCGACATGCTGAACCTGACGCTGAATCAGGCAGGATTCACCCCGTACCTGGCAGATGACGGCGTACACGGGATCGAAGTGCTCGAGGACATGTCGCCCCCGCCGGATGCGATTATCACCGACATCAATATGCCGCGTATGGATGGGTTCGGGTTTATCGAAGCGGTGCGTAAAATCGAGAAATTTCGCGCTGTTCCAATCCTTGTGCTGACCACCGAAAGTGCAGCGGAACTGAAACAGCGGGCGCGCAATGCCGGTGCAACGGGCTGGATCGTCAAACCGTTCGAGCCGAAAAAACTGGTCCGCGCCCTGCAAATGGTCACAGGATAGGATTTTGCCATGATGGATGAAGATGACCCAATGGCAGAAATCCGGGCGTCGTTTTTTGTCGAATGCGAAGAACTGCTCGAAGCCTTGCAGGATGGCCTGCAAATTATGGATGATGGCGAAGCGGATGATGAAACCATCAATGTGGTCTTCCGTGCGGTTCATTCGATCAAGGGCGGTGCGGGGGCTTTCGGATTGGAAGAACTGGTGCGTTTTGCCCATCAGTTTGAATCCGTGTTGGACGGCGTGCGCTCGGGCACAATCGAGGCCGACCGCAACGCGATTTCCGTGTTCTTCCAGTCCGGCGACATTCTGGGCGATCTGGTCCGCGCTGCCCGTGATAACGATGTCGCGGATGACAGCCGTATTCAAGGTGTTATGACCAGTCTGACCGCGATGCTGGGGGCCGATGCCCAAACAGTAGTCGAAGAGGATGTCGATGATTTCCAACCGATGGGCCTGTCACTGGATCTGGATTTGGGAGGCGATAACAATAGCACCCCTTCCTTGCCTGATTTACCCGATCTGGACACCATGTCTGCCCTGCCTTCAACCGAAGTTTTCGAAGACGGCTATACCATACATTTCCTGCCTGATAGCTCGCTCTATACATCAGGCAATGAACCCCTGCACCTGTTGCGCCTGCTGCGTGAAATGGGCGAGGTCGCTGTCACCTGTGACACCTCTGCCTTGCCATCCCTATCGGCGCTGGATGAAGAAAAATCATACCTGTCCTGGACCATCCACCTAACAACGGATGAAGACGAAGACGCCGTGCGCGATGTATTCGATTTTGTCGCCGACCTTTGCACACTGACCATCACCGGTCCGGGCAAACCCGACCCTGACATGCCGCCACCTGATGCGCCACCACCGCTATCAAAAGATGATATCCCTGCTACCGAAGCACCGGCTGTGACACCAGCCAGCCCACCACCTGCGGCGCAGGCACCCAGTGATGTACACAACAGCAAACCGGCAGCATCGATCGCCCCTATGCCCGCGGCACCAAAAAAACCGGCAGTCTCCGCCCCCAAATCCAACAAACCCCGCCCAACGGTCCGCGTTGATCTGGAACGGATCGATCGGCTGGTAAATCTGGTGGGGGAACTGGTGATCAATCAGGCGATGATCTCCCAAAGCGTGGCTGAAGCTGGCCTGCCTGCCAATTCTGCCATTTCCGAAGGGCTGGATGAATTCATGCAGCTGACCCGCGATATTCAGGACAGTGTGATGATGATCCGTGCCCAGCCGGTGAAATCACTGTTCCAGCGGATGAGCCGGATTGTGCGCGAGGCGTCCTCGATGGTGGGCAAATCTGTTCGCCTGAAAACCGAAGGTGACGCCACCGAGGTCGATAAAACCGTGATTGAACGGCTGGCGGATCCGCTAACCCATATGATCCGCAATGCTGTCGATCACGGCATTGAAACGCCACAGGATCGTGTTGCAGCCGGGAAACCGGAAGAAGGCATTGTCACCTTGTCCGCGGGCCATCGCTCAGGACGTGTTATTGTCGAGATTGCGGATGATGGCGCGGGTATTAACCGCGAACGCGTTCTCCAAATCGCCATTGAAAAAAGCCTGGTTCCCGAGAACGCCCAACTCTCCGAGAGTGAAATTGATAACCTGCTGTTCATGCCCGGCTTTTCAACTGCGAGCAAAGTTTCCGATCTATCCGGTCGCGGCGTCGGGATGGATGTCGTAAAAAGCGCTATTTTGGCCCTTGGCGGTCGTGTCACAATTCAATCAAACCCGGGCAAGGGCACAGTTTTCACCATCAGCTTACCTCTGACCCTTGCTGTGCTGGATGGTATGGTGATTGATGTTTCCCAGCAAACTCTGGTGGTGCCTTTAAATACAATTACCGAAACCCTTACACTGCTGGAACAAGACATCCGTGCACTGGGTGCACAGACCAATGTTATCAAAGTCCGGGATAGTTTTGTTCCTTTACTTGATTTGGGCTTTGAACTGGGTTTCCGGGCACCGCTTGGCAGTTATGTCGGATTTATTGCCTTGCTGATTGCCCAAGAAGACGGAACCCACGCTGCATTGGTAGTAGATTCTATACAAGACCAGCGGCAGGTGGTCATAAAAGGCCTTCAGGATACATTCGGGCGTGTACCCGGTGTCGCTGCGGCAACAATTCTGGGAGACGGGAAAATTGCTTTGATCCTGGATCCTGTTGATGTCGTTGCCAATGCTAATGGGCGCACGCGCTCTCTTCAATCCAATCTTCAACTTGCTGGATAGCCCAATGACAGAGACACAAAACATAATAGAATCTGCAGAAATAGAGCTTCTCACTTTTCAAGTTGGCGGCCAGGAATATGCAATTGATATCATGTCGGTACGCGAAATTCGGGGGTGGAGTAAAGCCACCCCCCTACCGCATGCCCCCAATTTTGTTCGTGGAGTCATTAATCTACGAGGTACCGTCCTGACAATTGTCGATCTTGCCGAACGGTTAGGGATGGGGCGTACAGACACGAAAGAGCGCAATGTAATAATTGTTGTTCATACAGGGGTGGAAACAGTTGGTCTTCTCGTTGATGCCGTTTCCGATATACTTGCAGTAAACAAATCAGAACTCCAGCCCCCCCCCGAAATGGCCGCCGACACGGAACAAGCATTTGTAAGCGCCCTGATGATTGCTGATGAGCGCATGGTCCGCATCCTAGCTCTTTCCGCCGCGTTACCCTCCGAGAATGTGGAGGCCGCATAACAATGCTTGTTTCGTCACAATATTCACCAAATATGAGCAAGTCAGATTTTGAAGTGATTGCAGATATTGCCCATCAAGAGGCGGGTCTGGTGTTTACACAGGAAAAAGCCTCGCTGGTCCGCTCACGCATTAATCGACGCCTTCTTAAACTGGGCTTGAACAGCTTTTCAGAATATATTTCGTTGATAAAATCCCACCAAGGGGAAGATGAACTCAAGTTAATGATTTCTTCATTGACCACAAATATTTCCAGCTTTTTTCGTGAATCCCATCATTTTGAATTATTTGCAAAAACAACGTTTCCCCCTCTATTATCATTTGCTCGAGCCGGTGGCCGAGTCCGCATATGGTCTGCCGGGTGCTCTACTGGCCAAGAACCGTACTCAATAGCAATGACAATGTTTTCCATTGCCCCTGACATGGGAAATCTGGATATAAAGATTTTGGCAACAGATATTGATGCAAATGTAATTCTAACCGCAAAGACTGGGTTTTATCCAGAAACTGATATGGAGAGCGTCAGTAAAAACTATCTGAATAAATATTTTAAGTATACGAAGGATGAAACTAACGAGGGTTATCTAGTCGATAGGGAAATTCGAAATCTAATCACTTTTCGCGAGCTGAACCTGCTACGGGATTGGCCCATGAAAAGGCATTTTGATGTAATTTTTTGCCGGAATGTTGTCATCTACTTTGATGAAGAAACCCAACTGGCTTTGTGGACTCGTTTTGAAAATGTTGCTGCACCAGGTGGATGGCTGTTTGTTGGCCACTCTGAAAGACTGCCTGAAAGGCTCAACACTCGGTTTCAGAATGTCGGTCCGACAACTTATCGGCTACCACTGGGATCAGAAGCCTTAGAGAAAGCGGAATAATCTATGTCACTGCGAGATCAAATTCGGATAATGGTTGTGGATGATATGTCCACAAGTCGTGGGTTAATCACACAGGCCCTGGATTCATTTGGCATTCGGCATGTGGCCACAGCAGCCGATGGGCCTACAGCCCTAAGGGCGCTAACTCAATCACCGGTCCATCTGGTTATTTCGGACTATAATATGCCAGGGATGGATGGGCTGCATTTGTTACATGCATTACGTCAAACCCCTCAAACCAAAGGGGCAGGGTTTATACTGATCACTGGTCGCGCTGACCGTGAAATTATAGATAAGGGCCGCCAGCTTGGAATGAATAATTTCTTGAAAAAGCCGTTCACACCTGCTGATTTACGGGCCTGCATCGAAGCGGTTGTTGGCCGCATTTAAGCTACTGGAAACGTCTTTGTCACATATAGATCACGATAAAAACTGGATCCACCTGGATACATTGCATGCGAAAATGGCTAATATATTCATAGAATTAGCCAATATTTGCAAGCAGACCGAAAATGCGGTCGGGGATATTATCGAATGCCCTGGCAAGACATCGGATCAATCACTCATTACACTTCAAAGTCTTGACCGCTTGCGGCAAAGCCTTGAAGATATGTCACGTTTGGCAATTCTATTGTCTGAACAAGATCACTTGCAGAAAACAGGTAGGATATCAATCATCCCCATTCGAAACAGGATAGTTTTAATGGATATATTTTATCGTTTAACGGGACAAGAAAAGATGCATTCGCAATTTGTAGATTCAAAGCAAGATGAGATCTGGGGCTAACCGGATTACCGCTTGACTTAATCTGGCATTACGCCCTAGGCGCGGTGCATCTCTTGCAAGAGAATGCGATTATCCGTTTTGATGGGGGCCGCTTGTAGAATTGCGCGGCTAGCTTCAGTTTCATAGCGGGAGTTATTCCGCCGATGACCATGTTGGGCCGGTCGTCGTTATATGTCCAGAGCCATTCTGTGGCCTGTTCCTGGGCCTCCTCTATGGTTTCAAAGATGTTTTGACCCAGCTATTCGTGCCAGACCGTGCGGTTGTCGCGCTTTGCTGCCCATGCCATCAACTTCCCACTGATATATTCCGGGCCATTATCCACCCGAATAATTTGCAGTTTTCTGCGCCCTCCACTTCCATAAGGAAGCCCGCCGCGGATCATCCGTGGCGGGCCTTTTCCATCTAACGTCGTAAGGCGTATTATTACATCCGTTCTTTTTTCAGCGTGTCGATCACCAGATCATACAGTTCTTGTGCCGGTAATCCCTGTGCGCTCATGTCTTTGATCCACTGTTCGCGGATCGGATCGGCCGCGGCGGCGCGGAAGGCGTTGATGACGTCATCCGACAGCTTGACGCGCGTGACGCTCTTTTCCTCGAGGATACCATCCCATTTCACCAGCAGTTGCTTGTAATTGTCCACGTAATGCTGCACCGCTTCGTCCACCGACGAATCCAATGCCTCGCGCTCGCTGTCGCTCAGTGCGTTATAAGCGTCGATGTTCACCACAACGGGGCAGTTTACCGTGCCGGGGTTCAGGTTCTCGGTCCACCAGTCGGCAATATCGATGGTGCGAAAGGCCAGATGCGCGTGCGGGGCAAAGGCCACGGTGTCGACCACGCCTGATTCCATCGCGTTATAGGCTTCGGTTGCGGTAACCGAGGTTGGCACGGCCCCCACAGCAGCAAAGGCTTTGCCGATACCGCCGGTGGCGCGCACCCGCATGCCCTTGAAATCATCGAGCGTCTGCACCGGTTCGCCGCGGCCAACGATATTGTATTGTGGCATGGGCGAGGGCATCAGCAGCTTGGCGTTCCAGCGCGCCAGATCCTTTTGCACGGCAGGATGCGCATAAACTGCATTGGATACGGCAACTTCCTCTTCCAGCGTATTCACGCCCAGAAAGGGCAGTTCCAGAACGGTGATTGTGGGGTTCTTGTCGCGGTGATACCCGGCACAGAACTGGGCCATTTCAAAGGCGCCAATGGAAATCCCGTCCAGATTTTCCTTGTTCTTGGACAGACCGCCATAGGAAATGTTCAGTGTGAATTCGCCGTTGGTTTTCTCGCTAACCAGCTCGGCCAGTTTTTCAACATGTTCGGTAAAGGCGCGGCGTTTTCCCCAAAGGGATACGTTCCATTCGGTCGCCATGGCTTCGGTCGCAAAGGCAACGGCGATGGCGGCAACGGCCACACGGCCCAACAGATGTTTCATAAATCTCTCTCCCAGATGTTTTTCGTATCGGGATAAGGTAGCCTGCCCACAGGTGATGTCCAGCAAAAATGTTGACCGGACGGTAAGGACGGGTGAAGGTGGCCAAAAAAGGAGACCGGAGATGCCTGCACCCAAAAACAAACTGAAAGCTGCCCTTGCCAAGGGGGAAATGCAAATCGGCCTGTGGCTGGGGACGGGGCAACCGTTGATGGCCGAAATTGCGGCCACGGCGGGATATGACTGGTGCCTGATTGATGGCGAACATGCGCCCAACGACATCCCTTTGATCCTTGTGCAATTGCAGGCCATGAACGGGGCAGGGGCCGCACCCGTGGTGCGTGTGCCGATTGGTCAGGATTGGATATTGAAACAGGTGCTGGATATCGGGGTGCAAACGGTGATGGTGCCGATGGTGGAAACAGCCGAGGATGCCGAGGCTATGGTGCGTGCCGTGCGCTATCCACCGGACGGCGCACGCGGGTTGGCAGCGTCGATGGTGCGGGCGTCAAACTATAACGCGATTCCCGATTATGCCGTCACGGCCAACGATGAAATCTGCCTGATCGTGCAGGTGGAAAGTGCGCGGGCGATCGAAAACATCGACGCCATCGCGGCGGTTGACGGGGTGGACGTGGTGTTCATCGGCCCGGCGGACCTGTCGGCAGATATGGGGTTCATCGGCAATGCGGACGCGCCCGAAGTGAAGGCCGCTGTCAAACACGCGGTGGAACGGATACGGGCGGCGGGCAAAGCCGTGGGGATTATTGGCGGCGGGGATTATGTTGAAATGCGAGATCTGGGTGTGACGTTTCTGGGGATGGCGGCGGATGTGTCGTTGTATGCACAAGCGGTTAGGGGGCTGGCGAAGGAGGCACGGGAGAGGTTGGGGATGTGAGGGCATGAGAAAATGACAGGCAAGGTTGGTGACTTTGAACTAATTGAAGAGTTCATGATATGGAAAGTCAAGAAATTGACCGACAAGACGAGTGCTATTCTTCCAGATGACATCCGAGTTGAACTGGAATCTCGCATTGGAGGACAGAAGCTTGATGACAGTTCGTTTGCAGAGTGGTCTGAAAATCAAGCGTGCTTAAGCCCCAAAGAGCGCCAAGAATACTCCTCATTAAAGAGGATCGCTGAAATTTCTGAAACGTTCAAATATCTTGGAGGTGGTCGCAAGGGTGCAGATAACGAATAACAAGCCAAAGAAGACTGGCATCATGATCCATCGCTGTATGGCCCATATTGCGATGATACGATTCAGATAAAACCCAATGTAACTTATACCGGATTTCGGCCCGGTATCCTTTGCTTATATTTCGCGCCCTGCTCTTCACAATGCAGAGAGGCTGTGCCCTCGGATTTGACCTGACCGTTTTGCTACAACAGGGTGATATCCAACCGCTTACCCACTAAGGAATTGATATGGACCTCGAAATCATCACCCGAAAACCACAAGGCAAAGCCCGATCAACCCCGATCCTGTTTGTCCATGGTATGTCATTTGCGGCGTGGGGGTTCGAGGAATATTTCGCCCCCTATTTCAATGCACAGGGCTTTGAAACCCATTCCGTGTCGCTGCGTTATCACGGCGGCAGCGGCGACAATTCAAAGGTGCGCTGGGTACCGATTTCTGCCTATGTGAAGGATATCAAACAAGCGATTGATCAGATTGGGCAGCCCCCCATTCTGGTTGGACATTCCATGGGCGGGCTATTGTCCCAGATCGCGGCGCGGGATCAGGAGGTGGCGGCGCTGGTCACACTGGCCTCGGTGCCGCCTGCCGGTTTCCTTCCGACGATCCTGCGGTTGACGATGAAGCACCCCTTGTTGATGCTGAAATGCAATCTGACGGCCAACCTGCGGCCATTCCTGAAAAACCCTGATGTGACGCCGGATATGTTTTTCGCAGGTGGTATGCCCAAGGCCGAGAAGATGCGGTATTACGACATGCTATGCGATGAATCGTTTCGCTCGTTCATTGACATGCTGTTCCCGCGTTCGGGCATCGGCAAACATGGTAAACCGGTGCTGGTGATGGGCGCACAGGGCGATCCGGCGATTTCACCGGGGATGGTGCGGGCCACGGCGAAAAAGCACGGGGTTGAAGCGGTGATCTATCCGGACGCGGGCCATTGTGTGATGCTGGACAAGAACCGGGAGAAATACGCAGGGCATCTGTTGAAGTGGCTGGGGGAGAACGGGTTTTAGGAGGTTTTGGCGATGGTAGCGGACACGTGGTGGATTGGTGCCCACTCTGCGGATTGCGCCGGGATATCGCCCTGATCATCAAAGGCATTGATACAGGGGATGTTGATTGAATGGTCACCGCCAATGGTGACGGGCAGGGCACCCGCCGCCAATATAGCGCGCACGCCTACCTCGATATTGGCATGGCTGCCTGTGGTGTCGGTGTGGATGATGTCGGCGTCGCCAATATCGACAATGCGCACGTCCGCGCCCAGATAGGTGGCGTCATCCTCGTGATCATAGGCGCCCGCATGGCCAAAGGCGAACAGGGTCGAAGCCTCGCGCACCGCCCGTGGCCCGAACCGCGCGCCGGGTCGCCACTAGGTGCCGAAATCATAAGGTGCGCCAAGGATGGCGACATCGGCGTCGATCGTGCGCCAATCCTCGACATAGGGTTTCTTGGCAAAGGTCGCGATGCCGACGAAGGGCAGGTTCAGGCGTCCGCTTTCATATCCGTGTGTGCTCATAAGTGCCCCCTTCGTGTTGGTGAAAAGAGTGGGGCGGAGGGAAGGGATTTGCAAGGCTGATCGTCAACAGGCCCTAGTAAATGGAGGAAGGGATGGCTGGGCTTGAAATGGATAAGGGGCCGCGGATTGTAAAGATTATTGCCCTTGCTTTGCATGCCGAAATTGAAACTGTGCTAGCATTGGAGGCTGTATATGATTGCAATCATATTTGGGTGGAATAATCGGTGTTAGTCTGACCTTCTTGAAAAAACGGAGGATCTACTATGAAACGTGTTAAATATGCTATTTGTGCAACCCTGCTTCTGGCCACAACTTACGTGCGGCCGGCGGCAGCTGAAGATACACGCGAACTGGTAAAATTCCCACCCATGATGGCCGCAAATACATTGACCGAAATGCGGGATCATTTGCTTGCTTTGAATGAAATTATGGGTGAACTGGCGGTCGGCAACGCTGACAAGGCAGCTGATATTGCGGAAAACCGCTTGGGCATGTCGGCCATGGATGATCACAATGCAGCCATGAAGGCCAAATACATGCCCGAAGGTATGCAGGACGCCGGAGTATTAATGCATCATGCCGCTTCGCGCTTCGCCATTGCAGTACAAGATGCAGCTCTGGCACCCAGTGACGAGGCCCAGCAAAAAGTTTATGGAGCTCTTGAAGACATCACCAACGGCTGTATTGCTTGCCATGAGGGTTATCGATTGCATTAACCCTGCCTTAGTCACCGAATCCGGTCTTGACGGGATTTCCGGCCGTTTCTGACGCTTCGGAGCCACCGCGTTGCAGGAAATGGCGGCCCCGACAGCTTGGGGCCGGGCCGCGCGGCGCATCGGCGTCGGTGCTGGACTAGTCTTGCACGTAAGTTTTTTTGGCAAACGTCGAGATGCCAACGAAGGGCAGGTTCAGGCGTCCTGATTCATATCCGTGTGTGCTCATCTCTGGTCTCGCTTTGTTATGCTGTTACAACCGCGCTATCCGTTCGGTCAGCAGGGCAAAGAAACCGTCCGCATCCACATCGCCAATGAACAGCGCGTTTGCAGGGCGATCGGTGACATCCCACCAGTCGGCCACGGTCATGCCGCGGGTCAGATCGGAAACGGTTTCGATTTCCACGTTAACATGGCGGCCTTTGAACAGGTCGGGTTTTATCAGATAGGCGGTGACGCAGGGGTCATGCAGCGGGGCACCTTCCGAGCCGTATTTTTCCTTATCAAAACGCTCGAAAAATTCGGTCATCTGGGCAACGGCGATGCCGACGGGGGTGCCGATGTCGCGAAAGGCGTCGTTGCGCTGTTGGGTGACCAGTGCTTTGTGGGTGACGTCCAGCGGCATCACCACGATCGGGGCGCCAGACTTGAACACAATGTCGGCGGCCTCGGGATCGACATAGATGTTGAATTCGGCGGCCGGAGTGACGTTGCCCACTTCGAAATAGGCGCCGCCCATCAGGATGATTTCCTGCACCTTTTCAATTATGTCGGGGGCTTTTTGAAAGGCGGTGGCGATGTTGGTCAGCGGGCCGATCGGGCATAGGGTGACAGTGCCGGCGGGTTCATTACGCAGGGTATCGATGATGAAATCCACTGCATGACCATCGGTCAGTTGCATTGTCGGGTCGGGCAGGTTCGGGCCGTCAAGGCCGGTTTTGCCGTGGACGTGTTCGGCTGTGACCAGAGTGTGCGCCAGCGGGCGGTCGCAGCCGGCATAGACGGGGGTATCGGTTTCGCCAGCCAACTCGCAGATGATACGGGCGTTTTTCTGGGTCAGGGGCAGGGGCACGTTGCCGGCAACGGCGGTGATGCCGATCACCTCGATGTCCTCGGGGCTGGCAAGGGCCAGCAGGATGGCGACGGCGTCGTCCTGTCCGGGGTCGGTGTCGATGATGATTTTGCGCGGGGTGGTCATGGTGCTGGCTCCTGTCATTCAGGGGCACAATGCTGGGGGATTTGTTGCTTGTCCAGTGGAATGAGCAGTTGTGCCGCGCCTTTGGCGCGTCACCCAAAGCGCCGCCCCCTGTCGGGGACGGCGCTGGCCTGCGGCGCAGGTATTTAAGAAAAGAAGAAGGGGGAAATTAGCCGTCGAAATCGACCTCTTCGATAATCCGCAGGGCAGCGGGGCGCAATTTGGCGATTTCCATCAGGTTGACGGGATCGGGGGTGAAGCTGCCCCAACTGGCGACCAGTTCGCTGGGTTTGGTGCCCGGCGCGACGGGGTATTCGAAGTTTTGCTCGGCATAGATTTCCTGTGCTTCGGGGCTGGCAAGGAATTCCATCAGCTTGATCGCATCCTCCTTGTGGGGGGCGAATTTGGCCAGCGCCATGCCGGAGACATTCACATGGGTACCGCCACCTTTGAACACCGGAAACACCACATTGACGCTTTGCGCCCAAGGCACCTGTTCAGGGTTGGCCAGCATTTTTCCCATGTAATAGGTGTTGCCAAGGGCGATATCGCATTCACCGGCCCAGACCGCCTTGACCTGTGCGCGGTCATTGCCCTGGGGTTTGCGGGCGAGGTTGGCCTTGACCCCTTGCAGCCATGTTTTCGCACCCTCTTCGCCCATGTGATAGATCGCGGCGGATACCAGCGCCACGGTGTAGGCGTGGGTGCCCGAACGGGTGCAGATGCGGCCCTGCCATTCGGGATCGGCCAGTTCGTCATAGGTGGCGACGCCTTCGGGGGCACGGTCCTTTGAGGCGAAGATAACGCGGGCGCGGGTGGTCAGGCCGAACTACTGGTTGTCGGGGTCGCGCAGATCGGCGGGGATGTTGGTGGTCAGGATGTCGGATGTCACCGGCTGGGTCAGGTCGGCAGTTACCACGGCCGAGAGGCGGGCGATATCGACTGTGAGGATCAGGTCGGCGGGCGAGCGTTTGCCCTCGGCGGTCAGTTTTTCGATCATGCCTTTTTTCAGAAAGGCGATGTTGACGGGGATGCCGGTTTGTTCGGTGAACCTGTCCATCAGCGGCTGGATCAGTTCGGGCTGGCGGTAAGAGTAGATGTTGACCTCGGCCAAGGCGGGGGTGGTCAGGGCGAGGGTGGCCAGAAGGGTTGTGCGCAGGGTTTTGAGCATGGGAATCTCCGTTGTTTGATAACGTCTATAAACCTGAGCAAAACTGTCAGGTCAATACCTGATTAAAATAGTATGGTAACTTTTATGCGCTCCGCGCGGGGGATATTTATGGAACAAAGATGGGGTTATTCTTCGGCTTTGACCTGATCCCACAGCGCATCCATTTCTACCAGATCGGATTGGGACGGGGTTTTGCCGCGTTCGGCCAGTTTGGATTCCACCGCTTCGAATCGGCGGGTGAACTTGGCGTTGGCGCGGCGCAGGGCGGCTTCTGGATCAAGGCCAAGGTGGCGGCCAAGATTGGCCATCACGAACAGCAAATCGCCATATTCCTCTTCGATCTTGTCCTGGGGCAGGGTATCCCTGGCTTCGACCAACTCGCGGGATTCCTCGATGATTTTGTCCAGCACTTCGGTGGTGCTAGGCCAGTCGAACCCCACACGGGCGGCGCGTTTTTGCAGCTTTAGCGCGCGGAGCAGGGCGGGTAGACCGATGGCAACCCCGTCCAGTGTTCCGCGCTCGGCCTTTCCGGCGCGCTCTTTGGCCTTGATGGCCTCCCAATCGGCGGTTTGCTGTTCGGCGGATTTATCGCGGCTTTCATCGCCAAACACATGTGGATGGCGGGCGACCATTTTGTCGGCAATGGCACGGGTGACGGTTTCAAAGGTGAAATGCCCCGCCTCTTGCCCCATCGCGGTGTGATAAACGACCTGCAACAGCAGATCGCCCAACTCGCCCTCAAGATCGGCCATATCGCCGCGCTCGATCGCATCGGCTACCTCGTAGGCTTCTTCAATCGTGTAGGGCGCGATGCTGGCGAAATCCTGTTCGATATCCCACGGGCAGCCGGTTTTGGGGTCACGCAGTCGGCGCATGATTTTCAGCAGGCGGGGCAGGCCACCGTCGGGGTTATGGATCAGGTCATCGTTTTTCATTGCGCTGTCGCCAAATCTGGGGAAACTGTGCGTCAGTTACACACCAAGCATGGCAAGGAGTCCAGCAATGCCCATCGTCAACCGGATCGCGGAATTTACCAAGGACATGCAAGGCTGGCGGCGGCATCTGCATGAAAACCCCGAACTGGGGTTTGAATGCCACGAAACGGCGCGCTTTGTGGCAGAACGGCTGCGCGAATTCGGGGTGGATGAAATTCACGAGGGGATTGCGACCACCGGATTGGTGGCAATTATCAACGGGCAGGGGGATGGGCCGACGATTGGCCTGCGGGCCGATATGGATGCGCTGCCGATGCCCGAGGAAACGGGGCTGGAGTATGCCTCAAAGGTCGATGGCCGGATGCACGCTTGTGGCCATGACGGGCACACCACGATGCTGCTGGGTGCGGCGCGTTATCTGGCGGAGACGCGCAATTTTTCCGGTCGCGTGGCGCTGATTTTCCAACCTGCCGAAGAAGGCGGCGGAGGCGGCGAGGTGATGTGTGACGAAGGGATTATGGAGCGGTTCGGCATTGGCGAGGTCTACGCCCTGCACAATATCCCCGAACTGCCTGTTGGGCAGTTTTCCACCACGCCGGGGCCGATCATGGCGGCTGTGGATGATTTCGAGGTCAATATCAAAGGCTTGGGTGGGCATGGGGCCTATCCGCAAGACACCCGCGATCCGGTGGTGGCGGCAGTGGCCGTGGCAAATGCGATCCAGACCATTGTCAGCCGCAATCTGGATACCCGCAAGGAACTGGTGGTGTCGGTGACGCAGATTCACACTGGATCGGCGGATAATATCATCCCCGAGGTGGCCTTTGTTGGCGGCACGGTACGCACCTTTGAAAAGGACGTGCAGGCGATGGTGCAAAAGCGCCTGAAGGCGATATGCGCAGGCGTGGCGGCGGCTTATGATGTCGAGGTCTCGCTGACCTATAACATCGGCTATCCGGCCACGGTGAATGATGCCGAAAAGGTGGCCGTGGCGGCCAAAGTGGCGGCGGAAATATCCGGTGCGGACAATGTGGTGGCCGACCAGCAGCCCGAAATGGGAGCCGAGGATTTTTCCTATATGCTGGAACGCCGCCCCGGGGCCTATCTGTTTTTAGGGCAGGGCGAGGGGCCGGGGGTGCATAACACCGGCTATGATTTCAACGACGAGATTTCCCCGATTGGGGCATCGTTTTTCGCCCGCATGGTGGAAACGCGCCAGCCGGTGAAGGGGGCGTAAGATGGCACTGGAGGATGCGAAAAATCAGGTGGATACGGCCATTCAGGCGGGAACGCACAAGGGGCCGTCGTTTGAAAACACTTTTGGCGGGGTCACGTCGTTTCTGCGCCGCTCCTACACCAAAGACCTGACCAATGTCGATCTGGCAGTCACCGGCGTGCCGTTTGATCAGGCAGTCACCAACCGGCCCGGCACGCGGCTGGGGCCACGGGCGATCCGCGAGGCCAGTGCCTTGCAAGCGCCCGATGCGCCCTATGGTTGGGATATTGATCCGGTCAGTGACTATAACGTGGTCGATTACGGCGATCTGGCGTTTGATTATGCTAATATTCCGGTCTTTCCCGCCGCCCTGACCGCGCATATCACTGGGATACTGGAGGCCGGTGCGGCATCTTTGTGTCTGGGCGGGGATCACTATATTTCTTTTCCGATATTAAGGGCTTATGCGGCGAAGTTCGGGCCGCTTTCGCTGCTGCAATTCGATGCCCATACCGACACATGGGCCGATGACGAAATGTCCCGCGTCGATCATGGCACGATGTTTTATAAAGCTGTGAAAGAGGGGCTGGTCGACCCCAAGCGCTGCGTGCAGGTGGGCATCCGCACCACGAACCCCGATACCTTGGGCGTGAACATCATTGATGCGCGCGAAGTGCATAGCATCGGTCCGCAAGCTGTGGCACAGAAAATCAAAGCGATATTAGGGAATTACCAGACGTATCTTACCTTTGATATCGACTGTCTGGACCCTGCCTTTGCGCCGGGAACCGGCACGCCCGTCTGGGGTGGTCTGAGCAGTGCGCAAGCCTCGATCATCCTGCGCGATCTGGCGGGGATCAATATGGTGGGCGGTGATGTGGTCGAGGTGTCGCCACCCTATGACACCACAGGGGCCACCGCGATTGCAGGGGCACATGTGGCAACTGATTTGATGTGCCTTTGGGCATGGAACAAGAGGGCAAGGGGATGATCCGTAAAACCGCAGTGAACACCGCTTGGCTGTTGCTTTTGATTGCCGTCTCGGGGCTGGTTTACATCCGGCTGGCCCCTGATGATGTGTCATTGGTGCATGTGGCGCCACCAAAAGGGGCTACGCCGGATGCACCGGTAATCGGGACAGGGGCGGCGCTGTTCGTCGCTGACTTTACCACCCCGCCGCAACAGATGTGGGAACTGGTGCAACAGGTTATCCTTTCGACCCCGCGCACCAAATATCTGGCTGGCAGCCCCGAGGACGGGATGATCACTTATGTGACCCGCTCATTGGTATTCGGCTTTCCCGATTACACCACAGTGACGGTCACGCAGAACGAACAGGGCAGCCGTGTTACCCTGTTTGGCCGCCTGCGCTATGGGCGGTCAGATTTTGGGGTTAACGCCAAGCGGCTGCGCGGTTGGATCAAGGCGCTGGAAACGCTGGATCAGGCTGGATGAGACACAGCCCTCTTGCTGTTCGCGCCACATCGGGTTGTTCAGGGACATTTCGCAACGGGCCGTAAACCGGCGGCCGCCGACGTCAAGGCATACGGTCTGGCCCAGTTCAACCCGATCTCCGTTTTTATCCGTGCAAAAACAATCGATCACCTTACCTCCGGGACCAACCACGTCAGCAAAGGTGGGGGCGGCTAAAACCGCCATAATAAAGGCAATTTTTTTCATGACCCGATTATATCACAAAACCGCCCCTTGACCAAATCACATCCGGCAGGCAAGACATCCGCATGGTTCCTTTAGATAAACTTATGCAAATCACCCAGCGGTTCGAGTTTCTGGAAGCGCAGATGGCCCAAGGCGATGCGGGTGCCGATATTGCCACGCTGGCGCGTGAATATTCCGACCTGAAGCCGGTGGTCGAACAGGTGGTGGAATACCGCCAGCTTCTCTCCGATCTGGAAGAGGCCGAAGCCATGCTGGCCGACCCCGAAATGAAAGAGCTGGCCGAGGAAGAACTGCCTGCCCTGCGCGAACGCCTGCCGGTGGTCGAACAGGCGCTGCAACTGTCCCTGCTGCCCAAGGATGCTGCTGACGCCCGCCCCGCGATGATTGAAATCCGCCCGGGCACCGGCGGGGACGAAGCCGCGCTGTTCGCCGGTGATCTGTTGCGGATGTATCAGAATTACGCCGCCAATCACGGTTGGAAATTCGAGATCATCGAGCAAAACATCACCGAACTGGGCGGCATCAAAGAGGTGATCGCCCATGTGCAGGGCGACGGTGTGTTCGCCCGCCTGAAATATGAATCCGGCGTGCACCGCGTGCAGCGGGTGCCAACCACGGAATCCGGCGGGCGGGTGCATACCTCTGCCGCCACCGTGGCCGTGTTGCCCGAGGCCGAGGATGTAGATGTGCAAATTGATCCAGGCGATCTTCGAATTGACACCATGCGCGCATCCGGTGCCGGTGGACAACACGTCAACACTACGGATTCCGCCGTGCGTATCTTGCATATCCCGACCGGAATGATCGTGGTCAGCTCTGAAAAATCCCAGCACCGCAACCGTGAAATCGCTATGCAGGTGATGAAAACACGCCTGTATGATCTGGAACGCCAGCGAGTCGATGACGAACGCTCGGCTGATCGTAAAAGCCAGGTTGGCTCGGGTGATCGTTCCGAACGGATCCGCACCTATAATTTCCCGCAAGGGCGCGTGTCGGATCACCGGATCAACCTGACGCTCTATAAACTGGATGCTGTGATGCAGGGCGATCTGGACGAAATCATCGACGCGCTTCAGGCGGATGCGCAGGCCACCCTGTTGGCCGAGATGGAGCAATGACGGTTAACGAGGCCCTTGCGGCCGCCATTCAGGCCCTGCGCGCCGCCGAGGTGCCTGATGCCGCCAATGATGCCCGTATCCTGATGGCCCATGCCTTGGGCATTGATCGTAGCCGACTGACACTGGTGTTGCCTGACGATGTGGCCAATGACGTGATGATCCGGTTTTCAATGGCGATTGACGAACGCTGCGCCCGCAAACCCGTTTCGCACATCATCGGCATCCGCGAATTTTATGGCCGCGAGTTTATCGTCACCCCCGATGTGCTGGACCCGCGCCCCGATACCGAATTGCTGGTGGAAACCGCGCTGGCCGCCCCTTTTGAAACCGTGCTGGACCTTGGCACTGGATCGGGCTGTATCCTGTTGTCCCTGCTGGCCGAAAACAAATCGGCCACGGGGCAGGGGGCCGATACCAGCCCCGCCGCCCTGAACATCGCGGAACAGAACGCCACACAGCTGGGGCTGGAAAAACGCAGCCGTTTTGTGCGTTCTGATTGGTATGACAATATCGACGGGCAATATGACCTGATCATCTCGAATCCGCCCTATATTGCAGCCGATGAAATGCCCGCCCTGTCGCCCGAGGTGCGCAACTGGGAACCGCTGATCGCGCTGACCCCGGGTGGGGACGGGCTGGATGCTTATCGGGTTATTACAGCCGGCGCCGCACAGCATCTAAATCCGCAAGGGCGCCTGTTGGTCGAGATCGGCCCAACGCAAGCCCGCGCCGTTAGCGAGTTGTTTCAAGCGGGCGGTTTCAATGGAATCACCACCCTGCAAGACATTGACGGGCGCGACCGTGTGGTCATTGGTGTTTTAACGTAACATTTTATCAGGAATTGCCCAATATAAGGCGAAAACACACCGATTAACGCAATGTTTCGCAATTTTTACTTGTCATCGGACCTCGGCATGTTTAGTCAAGAAATTGCAAAGCGGCGGATATACATCGGCTTCCCCCTTTGCAAGTAACCATAAATCGTCAAGGGTCCGGTTTGAATAACCCCACGCAAGAGGCGCGGCAGAGACCCTAACGAAATAGCCCAAATTAGGCTGGATACAATTTAACCATGAGATCATCCAAATCACGTTCGCGGGGCAATAAAAACCGCAATCGCCAGAATAACGGCAACAACCAGAACCGCGTCTTTGACAGTTCCGGTCCCGAGGGCAAAGTGCGCGGCACCCCGCAACAGATCATTGACAAATATAATCAGCTGGCCCGTGACGCTGCCTTGTCCAATGACCGCGTGGCGGCTGAAAATTTCCAGCAACATGCCGAACATTACACCCGCCTTCTGACCGAAGCCATGCGCGAAGCCGAAGCACGCCGCGAGGCACACGAGGCCCAGCAGCGCGAACGGCAAGCACAGCGCGACGCCGAACGCGCCGAGCGCGAAGCAAACCGTACCGAGCGTGAGGCAAACCCGCCCCGTCGTGATCAGGATCTTGGTCAGCCGAATGATCCGGCCTCGGCCCCGCAGCCTGATATGGCCGCGATCGAGCAACCGGATAGCGGTCTGGTGGAAACACCCGAAAGCAAACCAAAGCCGCGCAAGCGCACCCGCAAGCCAAAGGTTAATCCGCTGGACAATCCGCCGGAAGCGCCCGAAGCTGCTGAATAAATTCATAACCCCGCTCAAATGAGCGGGGTTTTTATTTTGCCACTTCGCGGGCCAAGGCGCAGAAACCTTCGATTGGCACCTGTTCGGCCCGTTCCGTCGGCTTGATCCCTGCCGCAACCAGATGCGACTGGATATCCGGTGATATGCCTTTCAGCGAAGATCGCAACATCTTGCGCCGCTGGTTGAACGCCGCCGCCACCACCCGTGACAACACCGCTGCATCTGCCTTGAATCGCGGGGTTTCCAACCGTTGCAAATGCACCACCGCTGAATGAACCTTGGGCGGCGGGGTAAAGGCCTCGGGCGGCAGTTGCATCACGATCCGCGCATCACAGCGCCATTGCGACAGGATCGCCAACCGTCCGTATGCTTTGCCGCCCGGCTGCGCCACAATTCGCTGCGCCACCTCTTTTTGAAACATCAAGGTCAGGCTGTCCCAATAGGGTGGCCATTCTTTCGGCGTCAGCCAACGCACCAGCAATTCCGTGCCCACATTATATGGCAGGTTCGCCACCACCCGCACCGGCGGCGTCAAATGCGCCAAGACATCGAGTTCCAGCGCATCAGCATTGATCACTTTCAACCGGTCGGGATAGGCCGCCGCCACGTCCTCAAGCGCCGGTAAACAGCGCGCATCCTTTTCCACCGCCAACACCCGCCGCGCCCCTTCGGCCAGCAATCCACGGGTCAATCCACCGGGGCCAGGACCGATTTCCAGCACATCACAGCCCGACAAATCCCCCGCTTGGCGGGCAATTTTGGCGGTCAGATTCAAATCCAGCAGAAAATTCTGCCCCAGTGATTTTTTCGGCTGCAAATCATGGGTGGCAATCACGTCCCGCAGGGGGGGCAGGCTGTCAATCATCACACAGCATCCCCATTATCGTTCCATAAATATCCCCCGCGCGGAGCGCATAGAATCTATTTTGCATCGGCCCGCATCCGCGCCATCCGCTCGGCCATCTTCAGCGCCTCGATCACACTATCGGGCTTGGCAATCCCTTGCCCTGCAATATCAAATGCAGTGCCATGATCGGGCGAGGTGCGGATGAACGGCAGTCCCAGCGTCACATTCACCCCGCGGTCAAAATCCAGCGTCTTGATCGGGATCAGTGCCTGATCGTGATACATGCAAATCGCCACATCATAGGCTTCGCGCGCGCGGGCGTGGAACATGGTATCGGCGGGCAGGGGGCCGGTGATCTGAAGCCCCTCACCGCGCAACTGATCCAGCAGAGGCCAAATCATTTCGATTTCAGCCATCCCCATCGCCCCGCCTTCGCCTGCGTGCGGGTTCAGACCGGCCACGGCAATGCGCGGCGCCTTTAGCCCGAAATCCTGCCGCAGCGCGGCATCCGTGATGCGGATGTTGTCGGCCAGCAATTCGGGTGTCAGCGCCGCTGGCACATCCTCAATTGCAATATGGATTGTCACCGGCACCACGCGCAGCTGATCACAGGCCAGCATCATCACAACACGATCCACCCCCGCCAGATGGGCCAGAAATTCGGTATGGCCCGGAAAGGCAAATCCGGCCCCGTCCTTTAACGCCTTCTTGTGGATCGGACCCGTGCACAGCGCCGAAGCAGCCCCCGATTGCACCAGATCCACTCCGCGTTTGATTACATCGATCACCCCTTGGGCATTTTCCGGTTCTGGCTGGCCCGCAACAGCAGGGGCGGCAAATTCATGCACCAGCAGGGGCAGTCCATGCCGAGCCGCGTCAGCGGTCTCGGCCGGGTCGGCGATTTCAATTACCGAAACACCGTCCGGTAAATGCCGCGCATCACCAATCAGGAAAAACGGCAGATCCTTACCCAGCCGTTGCCATGCAGCCACCGCCAGTTCCGGCCCCACCCCCGCAGGTTCGCCGCAGGTCAGGGCAATCGGGGCACGGCTCATGGGTATACGATATGGGCGTCGGCCTTCAGTTCGGCCAGATACCCATCTGCATAGGATTGCAACCGCTGGTTCACCAGTTGCGAGCGGATGGTATCACGCGACACATCCTCGCCCAGTTCCGGCGTGCGACCGCACATCATCAGAAAGACCAGCGTTTGACCGTTGTTGCGGGTCAGGCGGGTCGAAACCTCGCCCGGGTCCAGTTTGGCCAGTTCCAGCGCGATGTCTTTGGGCACTTGCGAAACCGGCAGGGTATCAATCTGCAATAACTCTTCCGGTTTACCTTTGTTGATCCCGTAGAGATCATCACAGGTATCAACATTTGCCTTAATGCGTGCGGCTTCCTTCAAGGCCGCGTCTGAATGGCCGCCGGCGATGAAATACTGTGCGTATTCCAGCGACAAATCCTTGGGTGCAGCAGCACCGGTTTCCTCGATTGCACGTAACTGGAACAATACGATACCGTTGGTGATCGAAATTGGCGCGGTCACCTGTCCGGGCGACAGGGCCAGAATCTGGCCGCGAATGGCTTCGGGCAGGTTGGACAGTGGCATCCATTGCAATCGGCCACCTTGGCGGGCGGATGGGGACGCGGAATAACGTCGCGCATTAGCCGAAAACACCGATAGAGAAGTCGTTTGCGAAATCTTTTCCGCCCGTTTTTGGCTGACAGCGGTGGCTTGCGGGGTGTTGGCCGGCAGGATGATTTCACTTAGTAAAACCCGCAGCCCACCCTTGTCCGATGACTGTGCGATAGCGCGGTCAATCTCGTCTTCGGTGACCTGAGCACGAGGTCCGAATTTCGCACGCACCAGATTGCGCCAAGCCAGACCCGCTTTGACAAAATCACGAAAAGTCTCAGCGGCGACGCCACCACTGGCCAGCGCTTTGGTAAATTGTTCGGCTGTCAAATTGGCGCGGGCCGCGAATTCTTCCATTCCGGCTTTTACATCCTCCGGGCTAGGCTTGATGCCGGCAGCCGCGGCGGCGGCAGTTTGCAGACGCTCGTCGATCAGCCCGTTTAATGCCTGTTCTTTGGCATTCCCCGGAGCACGCAACAAGGTCATAAACTGTGCCCGTTGTTGAACTTCGTAATTCGTAACGACCTTCTCATTTACTTTTACTGCTGGCGAAAACAGATCTTGTGCCGAAACAGGAGCGGCCAATCCGGCCAGAATGAGGCCCGCGAATGTCAGGCATATCGAAATTAAGCGCATCATCGTCATATCCGTCGTGCTTCCTATTTATACGTTCGGCAACTCCGGGCAGAAGGCCGTGCACCGCCCCCACCTCCAAAGCCGGTCAGCGACACCGTAAATCCAAAGTCGGTCGTCGGCGTCAGACTACCCGATGAAGTAAACCGACGCGAGAGGGAAAGCGCAAGCTTTACGCATTCGCTGCGGTATTCCAGCCCCATACCGGCATAGGCGGCTTTGCCTTCGATGAAATCATAGCGCCAGTCCATTTTTCCGGTCCAGTTCGGGGACAGTTTATAGGCCGCATCCAATGTCCACTCCGAGGTATCGCTTGGCCGGTTTTCGAAAGGTTCGGCTTCCATCCAGATATAGCTGGTGCCGAGGCCTATTTTGGCTGTTTGCCAAGTCAGGCGGGTTTCGTTTTTTGCAAAATTGAATTTATTGTCGAACACAGAACGGTTGGTCAAGGCCAGATTATTGCGCAACTTTAACTGGAACGCTGCCAACCAATCGGAATTCTTACCGGACAGACCTGTGCTGGCCTGAAACTGGCCCAGATCCTTTTCCCGGAAGATTCGGCCAACCGTCAGGCCCAATGACCAACCCGTCGGATCATAACGGGTCCATGTAACACCAACATTGGCCCGAAGGCCCCGTTCGTAACGATCTGCACCGGGAAATCGGGATAGGGAAAACAGATTGGCCTGATCAAATTCAACAAGTCGGCTGTCTTCATCCGGAATATTGACCTGGTTTGTATCAGTCCAAACAAGCTGCACCACGGGTTCAATCACATGAGACGCCCCGAATTGTGTTGTTTTGACAAAAGGCCAGCGCAGTTCAACCATCGCAGCCGGGGTGGCATGGGAGCCCGCGAATTCGCCCGGCAGGCCTTGTTTTATGTTGTAATAGTCTGCATTTACTTCCCCCAATACACTGGCGATCATACCGTTGCGTAGGGCCCAGTTGCGTTTCCAGTCCAGCCGCAAACTTGCGCGCGACAAATCGCGCCCTGTGTCACCTGCAACCGACGAAGTGCGATAATGGCTGTGTGCATCAAACCGGATCCCCAACTCGCCTCCTGTCAAGGCGGGGTGGTAACGGCGATGGTAGGCTAGGTTCCCTATGACGGTTGGCAAGATGTCATTGTTTTCGGCCAGCCGCAGCGAATGGTAATGCCGTGCTTCGGCTACAATTAACTCGTCACGCCGTGCCCGGCTCAGTTCGATGCCGCTCTCCAGCCTGTCTTTGGTGGAATAGCCATAATCCAGTAGATAATCGCGGTCGGAACTGGTTTCCAGGTTGAATTTTAACACAAAATTACGGGGTAAGTCGAATTGGCCTTTGCCGAAAAAGTATCCGCGATCACGCCCAGGACGGATATCGTCATGAGTGAAAGCACTTGCAAACGAGATATCTCCGGTCCGAAAGGCGCGCCGGAACCGAAGCGCGACTGTCGTTGTCGAGGCACTAAGATATGGGGTTAGCAGAATATCAGCGTGATCCCCCAGCTTGATAAAGTATGGAACCTTGACCCCCCAGCCCAGTTTTGATGTGCTTTTGAACGAAGGCACCAGAAAACCGGTGGCGCGTTTCAATGTCGGGTCAGGCAAACGCAGGCGAGGCAGATAAAAAACGGGCACCCCCGCCACTTGTAATACTGCACCGTCAAAATACAGTTGGCGTTCCTGCTGATCATGAATAATCCGGCGTGCCCTTATTTGCCATAAAGGTGTGGGATTGTTAGCGCAGACCTGACAACTGGAAGCCACGGATTTGTATAACTGTGTATAGCGACCGTCGACGCGGTGGATTTCAGCCGCTGCCAGTTGTACCTGTTGATTTAACACCATTCGCGCCCCACGCAGGATGCCGTTGCGTAGGTCGCCATCCATCTGGGCGCTGCTTGCCAGAACCAGAATATCCTGCCCGTCCATAAGGGTTATCGGGCCATCAATTTGCAGGCTGCCATCTGTGCCGGAATATGTGATGCGTTTTGCCTTGATACGGGTTTTCCCATAAAGGATTTCCACATGTCCTTCGGCTGTTAACGTATCCCTGCTATCCACCCAGACCTTGTCCGCCACCAGTGTGGCCGCATCTGTGGATGTGGTTTGGGCAAAGGCGGATTGCAGGCCTAAAAACAGGGTCGCAACGGCAAACAGGATAAATGTGCGGATCATCATCCATCCTCCATATGCAGGATCAGTGCCAGGGCCAAGAGAATTGCTGCGATGGGGGGACTCCAGGTGGCCAGATAGACCGGCAATTGGCCATTTTCACCCAATACCTGCGCAAAATTTCTGATAAAAAATAGGGCAAACCCCATCAGCAACGCCCCCAGAACCATTGGGCCTGTGCCGCCAAAACGTGTGTGGCGCATAGTGAAACCCGCCCCCACCAGCACCATCGCGACCAATAACAGTGGCAGGGCCAGTTGGCTCTGGAACCAGACGCGATGCAGCCGTGCCGAGAAACCGGCGCGATCCAGGCGGTCAATAAAGGCAGGAAGATCCCAGATCGGAATGGAACTGGGGGTGCCGAAACTATCACGGATTTCCTCGCGGGTCAGGTCGCTTGGCAGAGATAACCGATCAAACAATTTTGCATCCCGTTCTGGATTCGCGCTGCTAAGAAGCGGCCATTTTTTAGCGGCCTCCAACTGCCAGGCCCCTTGCTCGAGGGTTGCAGATTCCGCGTCGATCCGGCTTAGGGGGGTGCCATTTGCTGTGAAATTCAGGAAAGTGACATCAACCAGTTTTGTCCCATCCAGATTTGAGCCGGCAGCGCGGATAACCGTCTGCCCATCGGCATTGCCTTGCCGTAACCACAGCCCTTCTTGCGAGATAGACAAGACGCTTTCCTTGCCACTGCTATAGCGGTTTAGCATTGTCTCGTATTGCTTGGAGGTGGCGGCAACGATAGGGTTGAAGACTGTCACTGAAAGCACGCCTAAAGCCAGGGCAGCAAACACAGGGGCGGCCAGCGCTTTCAGCCCCGACCATCCGGCGGCACGGGTGACCACCAGTTCGGAACTGCGGGCCAGTCCAAGGAACAAAACCAGTGTGGCCAAGATCATCACCAGCGGTAAAATTGGATACATCAGGGCCGGTATGTGCAGCAAAGTCAGGTGCATCACATCCGCAAAACCAACCGTACCACTATCGAAACGGTTGAATTGGTTGACCACCTCGATCATCGTGATAACACCGGTAAACACCGCAAATACTGCAACAAAGGCTTTGAAAAAGCGGCGGGCGAAATACATGAAAAGTATCACGTGGCCACCTCTTTTCGCTGGAACTTGCGTTTGAGCCACCCGGGGCGCTCGGACATCCAAAGCAGAGAGGCGGCCAATAGAAACCCGACAATGACCGGCACATATAGCAGCCACCAATAATGGGCGTCACGTCGGGCGTATTCGATCATGACGCTATCCAATACCCTGACCAGAACAAGCAGCAATATAGCCACCATGATTTGGCGCATAACCCCGAAACGGCTGAAGCTGCCCACAAGCAGAGTGGCAAACCCGATCAGGGCCGCGACAATGGCAAGCAATGGCTGTGCAATGCGCTCGTGGCCAATATACAGTAGGGTAGATGTCGTATAGCCGGTTTCTTCTGAAAGGGCTTTGGTCGAAAATATCAACTCGGAAGTCGATATTTCGACAAGCTTCCGCCCGGATGATTCCACATCTTTGATCAATGAACCGATGTCATAGGAAAAATCGGAAAAGCTGGTTGTGAACAGCCGGTTGCTGTCAGGAGTAAGGGTTTGTGCCATGCCATCGAACATAACCAGCTTCGGTCCTGTGTCCTCTCGTACCAAAAAGGCATTTTTTGCTGTGTAGATAACCTGATTGTCCGGATCACGGCTGTCGGACATGAAAACATCTTTCAATTCGCCTTCGGGGGTGATTTCGCGGATGTAGAAGGTGATTCCGTCCGTGGGGTGCAAAAATTCCCCTTCTGTTAGAAAACGGGCGGTGATGTTGTTCTGGATTTCGGCACTGCGTTCGGACAGACGGGATTCAGAGATTGGCACAAGAATATTAGACAGTATTCCGGTTAGAAATGCCACAATCAGCCCAAACACCAACACCGAACGCGCCAGCCGGAAACTGCTGAATCCCATGGCCTGCACCACCACCAGTTCGCTTTCCGAGCTAAGCCGGTTCGTGGCGTAAACCGAAGCGGCAAAGGCTGCGACGGGCAGCACGACGCGGATCACATTTGGCAGGGTCAGGGCTGTGAATTCCAGAAATACCATTGCGGATTGCCCGTCGGCAATTAGTCTGTCAAATAGCAAAACAGCCTGGTTGACCCAATAGACCATGACCAGAACAAGGGCAAAAAAGCCGAAGAACACCATCAGTTGCGACAGTAAATATCTGTCGAATCTGGCCACGCGTTAAATCCCCCCCGGGAACATTTCAAATCCCGCGCAGATTAGCCGATAAAACCGGCGGGTGAAACTGCTATCTGGCAATATCTGTGCGCAAAGGCTAGGTATGGCAAAACCCCGCCATTTTACGCGCAAGCAGGAGATACCTTATGACCCATCCCCGTCACATAGACTTCAAGGAAATTGATCTGGATAGCATCGGCACCGCTGGGGGTCGCGTGGTGGTGTTTGTCACCCCCGAGGGGCAGCTGGATCAATGTGCGCGCCGTGTGAACCGGCTGTGCAAGGGGGCGTTGAAACGGTTTGTCGAATCGGACGGGTTTGAAAAACTGAAAACCGCCGAGGCTCGCGATCTGGCCTATCCGGCGGGCATGGCCTGTGATGCGGTGCAGGTGGTGAAATTGAAACGTCGTCCGACGGCAGGGGACGCCCGCAAGGCAGGGGCCGCGGTTGCCAAGGTAGCAGGCACATCTACGGTGCTGGTTCTGGCCGGCAATCTGGGGCAGGCGGCCGAGGTTTCACTGGGCCTTGCCCTGCGTGGTTATGATTTCAACATCCATAAAAGCAAGGAAAGTGACCCGCGCGGAGCCGCCACTTTTATGGTTTCCAAACCCGAGGAGGTTGCCGCTGCGGCTGGTCCGATGGCCGCCGTGGCCGAAGGTGTGTTTTTCACCCGCGATCTGGTGAACGAGCCTGCGAATTTC
>WFNH01000127.1 GCA_015488685.1 Marinosulfonomonas sp. | reverse complement strand
TCCGCCAGCGTAGCAATCCGGTCGCGATCTAGCCAGGATAGAATAGCCTCTACCTGCTCCGGGAATAACAGTAACACCGCCGCAACCGGAATCGCGGCAGTGAAAAGGAATGCCAGACGCCGATTTGGCGCGGACAGCATTCAGGCGGCCCGAACGGCCTCGGCCAACAGGTCGCGGACCTGCCCCGCGACGTCCTTCAGTTTCGGGTTATCGATTGCTTGCATCGAGGCAACCGGGTCAATGGCACTGACTTCCACCCCGTCATCGACGGCCCGCAGGATGACATTGCAAGGAAGCATCGCCCCTACCCGCGGTTCAACCCCGATGGCGTGATAGGCCATATCCGGATTGCAAGCCCCCAGAATTTTGTATGGCCCGACGTCTTTGTCGATCTTCTTTTTCATCGTTGCCCTGACGTCGATTTCGGTCAGCACGCCAAAACCCTTGTCTGCCAGAGCCGCGCGCACACGTTGTTCTACGCTGTCCAGATCGCTTGCTCCGACAAAACGGTTAATTGTGTATGACATCTTATTGTCCCTTTGTATTTAGCTGCGGATGTATTTCAGCAGCGCAATGATCACGAGTACGATAACGGCGAGCATCAACAGCATGCCGAAAACGCCAAATCCCATGCCCCAGCCCATACCCCAGCCCATGCCGGGTCCAAATTCGCTTCCCATCATTCTACCCTCCTTTCGGGTGTCCTGTTCAGTTGTCCTGATCCTGCATCATCTGGCCAGAGCCCATGCCCATGCCACCTTCGCCTTTTTGCCCGCCCATTGCGGCGGCACGGCGTTTCATCATTTTTTCCATAACATCGGCAGGTGCGGCCATTTCCTCGGCCGTTACCTTGCCGTCGCCGTCATTATCAAGCATCTGGAAACGGTCCACCATTTTTTCGCGGATCGCGGCGCTGTGCAGATTCTCGAATTCGTCAATCGTCAGAACACCATCACCATTCACATCGAATTCAGCAAGTTTTGCGGCCTGACCGGCGCGCATTTCCTCGGGGGAAACCGTGCCGTCCCCATCGGAATCAAACCCTTTCATATATGAAAGCGGGCCCATGTGGCCGTTGCCCATGCCACCCATCATGCCGCCGTTCATCATCTGTTTGTGCATACGCATCATCATTTTCATCATGCCGCCCTGACCGCCCATCATACCGCCCTGCCCGCCGCGCATCATACCGCCTTGACCGCCCTCCATCATGCCACGCTGGCCACTCATCATGCCGGCGCCCTGGCCACCTTTTTGGTCATGGTCGCCATGGGCATATGCTGCAGCACCTCCGAACGTTCCCAGTGCAATTGCAATCACCAGTCCAAGTGTTTTTGCGTTTTTCATTGTCTCACCTCATGCGGTTTGTGTTTCGATAAGGCTTAACTGGGACTGTTATGTCGCAACACAATGCCGGATAGGGTAGAGTTTTGTATCGGTATGTCGCAAAACAGGGGACTGCAACAAATCGATACTCTTTTTTGCGACGCAACCTGTAGAAGGCGGTTAAACGTGGTTCACGATGACTGAGAAAAATAAAAACAAGCCGCATATTCTGATTGTGGATGACCATCGCGAAATCCGTGATGCTGTCACCCGTTATCTGGGGAAAAACGGGTTTCGGGCAAGTTCTGCACGCGATGCGGTCGAGATGGATCAGAAACTGGCCGCCGGACGGTTTGACCTGATCGTGCTGGATGTGATGATGCCTGGCGAGGACGGGCTTTCAATCTGTCGCCGTCTAAGTACGCAGGGCGAAACACCTATTCTTATGCTGACCGCACTGGGTGAAGAAACCGACCGGATTGTCGGGCTGGAAATCGGTGCTGACGATTATCTGCCAAAACCGTTCAACCCCCGCGAATTGCTGGCGCGTATCAAGGCCATCCTGCGGCGTCGCGAACGTACGGAACCGGTGGCAGGCACGCTTTCGGGGCAAAAAGTGCGGTTTGCCGAATGGATATTCGATGCCGACCGCAGAATAATCACCCATACCGAAACCGGGCAGGAACGGAACCTGACAACAGCAGACTATAAACTGCTTGCAGTTTTTCTGGAACGTCCGCGTTTTGTCTTGTCACGCGATCAACTGCTGGATCTGACCTCGGGACGCGAGGCGCAAGTGTTTGACAGGACCATCGACAATCAGGTCAGCAGGCTGCGTCGGAAAATCGAAACGGACCCGGGCAGCCCCAGGATTATCACAACGGTGCGGGGCGGTGGCTATAGCCTGAACACCAAGGTCGAGCAATTATGATGCGCCGGATTCTGCCCCGAACCCTGCGCGGGCAGCTTGTGCTGGTGATTTTGATCACATTTGTGGTGATTCAGGGGATTAGTCTTTGGTTGTTTGCCGACGAACGGCGGCTGGCGGTGCGGGCGGCGCTGGGGCTGGAGGCCGCAGGGCGCGCGGCAAATGTCGTACGCCTTCTGGAAGCCGCCCCCGCGCAGTTAGGGCCGGACATCCTGCGTGCTGCGGATTCCCCGCTGGTGCGGTTTTCACTGGCAGGCGAACCAGCGGTTGATCACCTGACCCATGGTGACGGGGGCAATATCAGCAACCGGATACGCAGTTTTCTGGATGACGCAGAAGATCACGAAGTGCGCGTTGAATTACATCAGATCACATCATCCGCAGGATTTGGCGACAACCAGATGCCGATGTCCCGGATGCACGAACAGATGATGGGGCTTAACTTTGGATCAGTCGAGATGCGGCTGTCGATTGCCCTGAAAGACGGGCGCTGGCTGAATGTGTCGACACGGTTTCATCGCCCGCCCATTCAATGGCCCCGGGAATCATTTTTCAGTTTTGGATTGGCAATGTTGATCGTTGCCGGCGTGGTCTGGGCAGCCCTCAGCCGGCTGACCGGCCCGCTGCGTCGGCTGGCCAGGGCAGCCGAGGGGCTGGGCCGTGGCGAAAGCATCGAGCCCCTGCCGCAACAGGGGCCGGAAGAACTGCGCCGGCTGACCAATGCCTTTAACGACATGCAGGCGCGGCTATCGCGTTTCGTATCCGAGCGAACCCGCCTGCTGGCCGCGCTTGGCCATGATCTCCGCTCCCCGCTGACGGCAATGCGGGTGCGCTCCGAAATGGTGGAAGATGATGAAACCCGTGAACGGCTGGCCACCATAATCGACGAAATGCAGGAGATGGTGGAATCCACCCTTTCCTTTGCGCGCGGGATGGTCACGGCAGAAGATATGCAGACAGTGGACCTATCGGATTTTCTACTGGAACTTGTTGACGACCTGAAAGCCGTTGGTGGCGAAATCACGCTGCAAGCCCCGAAAGGAATAGACGTCCGTATCAAACCGGTAGCAATGCGCCGCGCCTTGCGAAATGTAATCGAGAATGCCATTCGCTATGGTCAGGTTGCGAATATCACCGTTCAGGCAGAAAAAAATATCACTCGCGTTGTTATTACCGATCAGGGCGATGGCATCCCCGAAGCCGATCTGGAACGGGTGTTTGACCCCTTCGTGCGGGTGGAAAAGTCGCGCAATCTGGAAACGGGCGGCACCGGGCTGGGCCTGTCGATTGCCCGCACGGTGATCCACGCCCACGGCGGCGATATCCGGCTGGAAAACCTGCCGGACAAGGGGCTGTTGGTAGAGATCACCATTCCTTTGGACCGTGAAGAGGGAAAAGAGCAATGATCATGCGAAACCGCAGAAAGGATGTATTATGAAATATGTTGTTCGGACTATAGCACTGGCGGCATTGGCTGGCATCACCGCCCCACATGCCTTCGCACAGGAAACCGCCCAGATCAGCAAACCGATGTCCAGATCGGGCTTTGTGCTGGAAAACGGTCTGGCCATTCCGGCTTTTGACCCGGAGAAAGGCCGCCGGTTGTTTGCCGCCAAGGGCTGTGTCGTCTGCCATTCGGTCAACGGAATAGGCGGCGAGGATGCGCCGGAATTTTCCGCCGAATATATGGATGACCCCATGAATGCCTTTGATTTTGCCGCCCGCATGTGGCGCGGGGCGCCAGCGATGATTGCCATGCAGGAAGAAGAGCTGGGCGAACAGATCGAACTGACGGGTGATGAGTTGGCGGCAATCATTGCTTTTGTGCATGATGCGGATGAACAAGCGAAATTTTCCCAGGCCGACATCCCGCATGACATCGAGGAGATCATGCACGGGGACAGCGATCACGGAGATGGGCCTGAAGCCGAAACCCACGATGAAAACGCAGGGGAAACTGGGCATACCGGCGGTGAAAGTTCGGGCAATTGAGATCACGGGGCAATAGAAAAGTCGCTTCTGGAACCTAATCCTTTAGGTTCACGGCGCACCGTGAAAATACAACACTGACAACACAGAAAAGGTGATCTGAAATGGCCGAAGGCATCATGCTGACCTGGTTCGTCCTAACTGGAATGTCGCTGGCTTTTGTGGCGATAGATATACCGAAAACACCAGAAGCAACGGTGCTGAAATGGGCCTTTGTCATTTTGACTGCGTTTACCGGCGTTTTCGGCGCTTTTTTCTATGTGTTGGGGTGCCGCGAACCACTGAAGGGCACACATGCGCAATATGTATCGGCGACATGGCGGCAGGTGTTGGGCTCGACCATGCATTGCGCTGCGGGTGACGGTATCGGCATTGTGGTTGGCGCTGTGCTGGGGGCCGTGTTGTCCTTGTCTCCATGGCAGGATTTTCTATTGGAATACGCACTTGGTTTTGGCTTTGGCTGGGCGTTCTTTCAAGCCTATGCCATGCGGGATATGGCTGGCGGATCTTATATTCGTTCACTAAGGGAAACATTTGTTCCCGAGCTTGTCTCGATGAATATGCTTATGGCCGGAATGGTTGCAACGATGAAACTGCTTATGCCCCGGATCGACGGGGCAACAAACCCTTTACAGCCCGCATTCTGGTTTGTCATGTCGATGGCCCTGATCGTCGGTTTCATTCTGGCATACCCTGTCAACTGGTGGCTGGTTACACGCAACCTGAAGCACGGAATGCTGACGGTCCATGACCATACAGACGGATCAATGGGCATGGCGGGTCATGATGACAAAACGGCAAACACCCCAGATCACGATTCACATGATAGCCAGCCCAAGCCGGAAACAATCACGGTGTTTGGGGTTATCATCGCAACCACGGTGTTTCTGCTGGCCATATTATTTCTGCCTGAAGAATAATTCGGACAATACAGGCCAAAAAACCCGCAGATATTCAAACCTTTTTGCGAATGGGAACAAAACCAGGTTCAACAACTTGGTGATGCCGGCCCAAATGAAATTTGCGCCGCTTCATTGATAGCACTAAGGATCAGATAAGCAGACGCCGCTCCGGGATCAATATGGCCGATGGAACGGTTTCCTAATTTGGCAGAACGACCTTTTGCAGCTTTCATGTTGCGGGTTGCCTCCATGCCCTGTTTTGCTGCTTTACAGGCAGCATCAAGGCTTTCCAGCACCGTGTCTTTCAACTTGGCGGCATCGATAGCAGGGCCCCATGCATCCAGCATGGTTTTCTCGCCGACAGAGGCACCGCCACGGTCTTTGATTCCTTGTGCCATTGCTTCCAGCCATTTGACAAAACTGGCATTGTCCAAGTTCAACCTGTCATCCACAGATTGTGCTGCCCGCTGGAAACCGGTTGCATAAAGCGGCCCGACGGATGCGCCAACAGCACTTAGAAAAGCCTGCGCGGATCGTTCGCACATCATTGATATTGTTGCATTTTTATCTAATTTATTCAATTCATCACGAACGGCACGCCAACCGGTGTCCATCGCAATTCCATGATCGCCATCGCCGATTTCTCCATCAAGCTTGCACAACCAATCTTTATTATTGCTGATAATTTTGGCGGCAGATAGCAGCATGTTCCTAAAGATTTCCGGGGTGATATCCCCTTCAGTCACAAGTTTTTTAAAAGTTTGTTCTTGGCGGTGTTTGGCCCGCACTTGTTGCCGGGGGATACGTTGATTTGGGGTTTGTGCGGGCACCTTGCCAACCTTTAGTGCAGGAGTGTGGCATGGATGATCAAGCAGTTTGGCCAGTTCTTCATCCAGCTTTATCAACGAAATAGATGCACCAGCCATTTCAAGCGCGGTTACATAATTCCCGACCCAGGAATAATGGATTCCCACACCGATATCTTTCAAACGAATATCAAGATGGCGGTGCAATATATACAGTTCCATCAACGAGGTCGCGCCCAGCCCGTTAACCAAAACAGCCACTTTATCGCCTTGCCCCAGCGGCATATCCACAAGGATCAACTCTAACAACTGATCGACCACAGCATCGGCCGATTGCAGCTTTGTTCGGGCAATCCCCGGTTCACCATGTATCCCCATGCCGATTTCCATGTCTTCCGGGCCGATTTCGAAATTTGCACGACAAGTCTGCGGTAACGAGCAAGCGCCAAGGGCAACACCGCTGGAACGGGTCATGGCATTTGCATGTTTTGCCAGCCTGATAACCGTTTCATAATCATACCCCAGATCTGCCGCCGCCCCGGCGCATTTGAACACAAAGAAACCGCCTGCAATTCCACGTCTTTCCTCAGCCTTGGAGGCAGGTGCCGAGGCGACATCATCTGTCACCAAGACTGAAGTTGATTTAATATTCTGCCCGACCAATTCTTCTGAAGCCATGTCAAAATTCATAACATCGCCAGTATAATTACCGTATAAAAACACAACGCCCGCACCGCCATTTGCAGCGATTGCAGCATCACAAATCTGGCTGGGCGAAGGCGATGCAAATACATTGCCAACAGCAACGGCATCAGCCAACCCTTTGCCAACATATCCAGAAAAAGCAGGCTCGTGCCCCGAGCCACCACCAAGCACAATGCCGACTTTGCCTTCATGAGGTCCGTTAATTGCGACAACGGCCCTCCCTGACTGTCCGTCCAATGTCAAAATGTCCGGATGTGCGCTGATCATCCCTTCGACAAGCTCCGAGATGACATCGTCTGCAGAATTGATTAACTTTTTCGTTTTCATAGATTCACCCCGCATTTCCAAACTGGCGGTTCACAAATCGCAGCGAAGAAAGCCACATAAGATACCCTAAACAGAGAGAATGGATTTGCATAATTAAAATGGATTCCTGATCAACCTCTTTGTTGAAGACCGCGATCTTACTTACTGTTGGGGCCGTTTTATCCGTTGGGTAATTATGCTGTAAAGGCTGGAAATTTCACAAATATTTATGTAGTATCCGCAACAAATGCGGTTTGAAAATTTATCGTTGAATCCAAGCGGTGAAATTCTTTGCGGGGACGGAAATGAGCTTTAGTTTGTCGTTGAATACCAACCCGTTGGTTAACCGGTTTGCCGACCCTGACGATTTGATAAATATGGTCGCACACGACCTGAAATTGCGTGATGTGCAATTGACGCACGAGTTTATAAATCCCAGTTGGCCAGCCCAGTTAATCCGCCGGATGACCCGCCAGATGCAAAGCGCATGCGCGCGCACCGGGGTGCGGATTACATCGGGCATGACAGGGCCATATGGGCGGTTAAACCATTTTGGCCACCCGGATCGTGATGTGCGGCACTATTATGTAGACTGGTTCAAAACCTTTGCCGATATCTCGGCTGATCTGGGTGCACGAACCGTCGGCACCCAGTTTGCGATTTTCACCTACCGCGAATTTGACGATCCGGTTTTGCGCGAAGAGCAGATCAAAATCGCACTGGACTGCTGGGCCGAGGTGGCCGAGCATGGCAAATCCGCAGGGCTGGATTTTCTGTTTTGGGAACCCATGTCGGTGGGTCGTGAATTTGGCGAGACGATTGAATCAGCTTTGGCGTTGCAGGACAGGATAACGGCCCAAAATATGGCAATCCCGATGTGGATGATGGCCGATATTGATCATGGCGATGTGACCAGCGATAATCCCGATGATTATGACCCGTACGCATGGGCGCGCGCAGTGCCAAAACTGTCACCGATCATTCACATCAAACAGTCCTTGCTGGACAAAAGCGGGCATCGTCCTTTTACCAAAGAGTTTAATGAAAAAGGCGTAATTCAGCCCGAGCCACTAATGGCCGCATTTCGCAAGGGCGGCGGCACCGACAATGAAATCTGTTTGGAACTTTCATTCAAGGAACGCGAACCTAATGATCGTGAAGTGGTGCCCCAAATCGCTGAATCCATAGAATTTTGGGCGCCGTATATCGACACCGGCATTGATGATCTGAACATTTAAGGGGGAAATAATTATGGCTGATTTCTGGGTTGGCACCAGTTGGAAGATGAACAAAACTCTGGCTGAAGCCGAGGATTTTGCACATGCCCTTGCGGCTGCCGATACACGGAACGATCCCCGTATCCAGCGGTTTGTGGTGCCGCCATTTACGGCCACGCGCCAAGTTAAGGAAATTCTGGCAGACACATCGGTAAAAGTTGGCGCACAGAATATGCATTGGGAGGATGCGGGCGCCTGGACAGGCGAGATTTCCGCACCAATGCTGACGGATTGCAATCTGGATCTGGTTGAACTGGGCCATTCCGAACGCCGCGCATATTTTGGCGAAACCGATGAAACCGTTGGCCTGAAAACAGAAGCCGCCGTACGCCACGGGCTGATCCCGTTGATTTGCATTGGCGAAACACTGGAGCAACGCGATGCGGGACGTGCCGATGAAGTATTGGCCGCACAAGTTTCTGGCGCCTTAGGGTTGTTAAAGGGCAATCAAAAAACTGCTACGATCCTATTGGCCTATGAGCCTGTCTGGGCAATTGGAACTGGCGGGGTTCCTGCTTCGGCTGACTATGCCAACCAGCGTCACGAGAAAATCATCGCTTTGGCGGATGACATTCTGGGACGCAAGGTTCCATGCCTATATGGCGGTAGCGTTAATGCCCAAAATTGCGAGGAGCTTATTCAATGCTCGCATATTGACGGGTTGTTCATTGGGCGCGCGGCGTGGGATGTGACAGGATATCTGGATATCCTGTCACGTTGCAGTGCCGTCATCTAAACCTTGCTATAACTGGCATCTACCGAATTGATCGCCGCAACATTATCGGCTGACGGGCCTTGTTCGTCAAAGTCTGTTGCCAGCCAAGCATCGGCAATGGTTTTTGCCACTTCACCGCCAATCACCCGCGCGCCCATTGTGATAACTTGCGCATTGTTTGAGGTCGAAGCCTTGGCAGCAGAATATGTGTCATGCGTGAGAGCTGCACGAATACCGGGCACTTTGTTGGCGGTCATTGAAACGCCAATCCCTGTGCCGCAAATAATAATCGCCCGATCATAGGTGCCATCAACTATGTAGCGGCAGACACGATCAACCATATTTGCATAATATTCGGATGCGCCATCCGCGGGGTGGGACATTTCCGTTACATCAAGACCTTCACGATCTTTCAAATACTCATAAAGTGTCAAAGCGAGCGGTTCGCCTGCGCTGTCTCCGGCAATTGCAAGTTTCATATCGGTCTCCTGATTGAGTGCATTAGTGGGGTTGTCAGCCCTTTACAGCGCCGGCCGTCATTCCGGTGATGATTTGGCGAGCGGCGAAAAATGTGAACAGGATGGGCGGGATGGCTAGTAACATTCCAGTGGCCATCAACACGCCCCAATCAATGCCCAAATCTGACAGGCTGTTTACAATCGTCACCGGCACGGTACGCGAGTTTCGATCAGACAATGCGTTGGCCAACAAAAATTCGTTCCATGCAATGCGAAATGTGAAAATCGCAGCAGCAGCCAAACCCGGTTTGATCAGGGGTAAGACCACTAGAAAAAACACCCGAAACGGCCCTGCCCCGTCCATACGCGCGGCTTCTTCCAGCTGGATCGGAACCTGCACGATAAAGCTTTGCAAAATCCAGATCACAAACGGCAAATTCATTGCGGTATAAATCAGTATAATACCGCCTGTTGTGCCGCTGATACCGAATTGGAACGTCCAGATACCGAACACCGGAACCAAAAGGACGGCGGGCGGAACCATACGCATCATCAAAGTTGTCATAGACACCACGTCACGACCAAAAAATTTGAACCGCACCAGTGAATAAGCTGCCATGCACCCAATGACCAAAGTCAAAACAGTCGAGGTGATCGCAACAATCAGCGAGTTCACCAAAGCGCGCCCAAACATCGGGTTGCAATAGTCAACGTGCTCTGGCTTATACCAAAGCACTCCACATAACGTGGTTTCGTAATTGCGTATTGTCGGCGTGAAAAAGAAACTGGCAGTTGGTGAAGTGATATCAACATTCAGACGCAAAGATGTCATCAGCATCAAAACGATCGGGCCAGCCGACATAATGACCAGAATAAACATCAACGGGTAAATCGCGATATTGTTCTGACGGGGGTTTAGTTGAGGCATCAGACTTCTTCCTTTGCGGCCTGGCGCAGGTGCAGGCTACGCTTTTCCTGCAATTTCGTGTAGCCAAACATGCAGATTGTCAGCAGCATCAACAGGAACAACAGCACATTCGACATGGCCGCTGCTTCACCTAATTCACGAAATTCGGATGCCGTGCGGCTGATGTGCAGGGCCAGCACTTCTGTGCTGAGACCCGGGCCACCGTTGGTCATCACCAGGATAACCTCGAGAACCTTAAAGGCATCAATCAGGCGCAGCAAAACGGTAACGATTAACACGGGCAACATCAGCGGCAGCTTAATATGCAAAACCTGCTGCCAACCCGATGCCCCGTCAATGCGCGACGCCTCGATGGCGGATTTAGGCAGGGACTGGAGGGCCGCCAGCGACAAGATGAAAATAAACGGGGTCCATTGCCAAACGTCGGAAATAATGACCGAAGCAAATGCCCAGTTTGATTCAGATAAAAACGGGATCGGATCAAAGCCCAACGATTTTAGAGTGCGGTTAAAAATACCCACTTGCGGATGGTACATATACCGCCACATCAGACCTACAACGATCGGGGCAATCATCATCGGCAGAATAAAAATTGTGCGCAATATAGACATGCCGCGCAAATTCCGGTCCAGCAGCATGGCAAGGCCAACACCAAGGATCATTTCCAGCGTCACAACAATGCTGGCAAAGCGGATCGTTACCCAAGTACTTTCCCAAAACGCTTCGTCGTGTAGCAATTTCAGGTAATTACGCATTCCGACCCAGTCAGCCTCGCCAATACGTTGGCTTGGATTCCAGTCAAGGAAACTGGCGTAAATCATATAGCCGATTGGGTACAGCAAAGCGATGCCCAGAATGGCGGCGGCCGGGGCAAGAAACATATAAGGCGTTAACCTATTCATGCTGAGAATATTCACAATGTTTACTCTGGCTATTGGAATTGAATTTGTGGAATGGCCGGGGCGATTGACGCCCCGGCCGGTAAGCGTGGATTTAGATTACTGCCAAGTGTAGTAGCCAGCCTCGTCCATGATCGCATGTGCGCGCTCGGCAACGCCGTCCAGCCCTTCTTTCGGGTCCAGGCCCTCGGTCAGGATTTTGGACAGTGTCGTGCCCAGATCAGCGTTGATTTTGCCCCATGTCGGGATGATTGGGCGCCAGTCAGGGTTTGCAAATTTCAGCGCTTCGCCAAATGTCGCGGAATACGGGTATTTCGCATTTAGCCCTGCATCTTGGTATGTCGAGAACCGCGATGGATTGCCGCCTTCCATAGCGATTTTCAGGTCTGTTTCTTTGGATGTCAGCCACTGAAGCAACAAGAACGCAGCTTCTTTGTGTTTGGCATTTTTTGGAATAGCAATACCAAAGCCACCTGTTTGCGACGCGGCGACCACACCTTTTGGATGTAGCGCCCATTGAACCTTGCCGGCGACTTGGGATTTGCTTGTGTCCTCAAAACCAGCGGCAAAACCGATGGAGTCAAGGAACATCGCATATTGACCGGAAGAAAAAGCGGCCGCGGCTTCGGATGGGCCAAATGTCTTAGCACCTGCAATACCGCAATCCGTGATTTTTTTCAGCATGTTCGCCGCAGCGACACCTTGCTCGTTGTTAATAATTGGCTGCCAGTTGTCATCAAACACCGCGCCGCCAAGAGGATTTAACAGCAGCAGGAACGCGTGGCTGGCATGGTGACCAGACGCTGCACGCATGGCCAAACCACCCATGCCCGGTTCCAGTTGTGGAATTTTGCAGGCAATATCTACCATTTCGTCCAGTGTTTCAGGAACCTTCAGACCGTGCTTTTCAAAGATGTCTGCACGATAGGCCAACGCAGACGTTTCCGCGCCGAATGGAACACCATAGAGCGATCCTGTAGGGCCAGGCAGATATCCTTTTTCACCACCGGCGACACCGATATTTTGCACGTAGCCATCAATCAGATCTTTGGCGTCATAATTGGGGTCGGCCAATTTCGGGTTCATGAAATAGCGCGCAAGGTTTTCCAACTGATCGGCAAAAACATAATCGGCTTTCGAGAACACAACATATGAAATGAGATCATAATCGCCTTCGTCTTTGGTCAATTCCAGCGTTTGGCGCTCGCGCATTTTCAGATAGGCCAACTGGTCAACTTCGACATTGATGCCGGTTTCTTCGGTAAATTGCTGAATCACCTTCATTGCGGCATTATAATGTGGAAATACCGGAAAGTTCACAACAAGCGTGGTACCTTCGTATGGTTTGTATTGCGGCGCAACATCGGCTTGGGCAAAGCCGCCCGCACCAAATGCCATCAAGCCCGCTAACAGCGCCGGCTTAAGTATATTTTTGAAATGTTTCATTTCTCTCTCCCTTATTGTGGCCCGTTACAGCCGTTTTATCCCCAAGACGTCATTACAGCGCCTTTTCAGTATCGCTATCGAACACATGAATTCCTTCGCTTTCGACGACAAAATTCATTGGGGCACCACTGGGGATTGGTGCCTCGGAACTGACTTCAATAGTAATTTTTTGCCCGCCCATTTCAGACAGTAAAACTGATTGCGCGCCGATATATTCTGACAGAATTATCGGCAGCTCGATCGAACCTTCACCTTCGCCAACAGAAAAACTGCTGGGGCGCAATCCAATCATAACCGTACGCCCATTGTGGGACGAAAGCCTGGGTTTGCATTTGGCGGGTAGCGGCAATGAAAACCCACGACCCGTAACAAATATCTGTCCACCCTCTTCGGATAATTCGGCTTTGAGAAAATTCATGGTGGGCGAGCCAATAAAACCCGCAACAAACAGGTTCGCGGGCGAACGATACAGCTCTTCCGGGCTGCCAACTTGCATAATTTTCCCGGATTTCATTACTACAATCCGGTCGCCCAGGGTCATTGCCTCGACTTGATCATGCGTTACATAAATCATGTTTTTCTGAATGCGCCGGCTCATCAAGGCCAGTTCAGCCCGCATTTGCGCCCTCAGCTTTGCATCCAGATTTGAAAGCGGCTCATCAAACAGGAATGTCGACGCATCACGCACCAACGCACGCCCCATTGCCACCCTTTGGCGCTGTCCACCGGATAGTTCGGCAGGCTTGCGGTTAAGGTATTCAGTTAGGCCCAGCATCTCGGCCACTTCATTTACACGACTATTGATTTTGGATTTTTCATAGCGGGCCAAGCGCAAGGCAAAAGACATATTTTTTGCCACGTTCATATGTGGATAGAGGGCGTAATCTTGAAAAACCAGCGCCAGATCGCGGTCCTTTGGCTCAAGCCGGTTAACAACCCGCCCGTCAATCCTGATCTCACCGCCAGAAATAGCCTCTAAACCTGCAATCATACGCAGCGTGGTGGACTTACCACAGCCCGAAGGCCCAACAAACACAGTGAACTCACCGTCTTCCATGGTCAGATCAAGCCCATCAATAATGGAAACCGCCCCATAGCTTTTTTGCAAATTTATTAATTCTATTTTTGGCATTGATATTTATTCCACCGAATTTGCGCGCCTATTGGTCAGCAACACAATTATATTTCCGTCCCGCAAGAGTTATGCCATGTTTGTATGCAATATCAATGTAAAATATGCAAATATGAAAGAGTAGCTTGTCCTTATGGGTATATTTGGGCTATTTTTGTGCGATTGCTGTTTCGATTAATTTCAACAGGTGCCGAATGATAAAAGAAAAACAAGATCGCAAGTCCAGCGTCCACAGAATCGAATCCGAACTGATGAACGACATCGCCATTGGACGTATCGAGCCGGGCGAACGTCTAGACGAAACCAAATTGGCGGCGCGATTCAATGTATCACGCACACCTGTTCGCGAAGCGCTAAACCGTTTGGCCGCTCAGGGGGTTCTTGCAAAAACCGAGCGTAAAGGCCTGCGGGTTGCCGAATACTCCCGCGAGGAAATGGCACAGATGTTTGAAGCAATGCACGAAATTGAAGCAATATGCGCACGGCTTGCGTCGCAACGCCTTTCCCTGTTGGCCCGATCAAACATAGAATCGGCACAGGCAGAATGTGTATCAGCAGCAACTGAAGGCGATTTACCTCGTTATTTGAATGCCAACGAAAAACTACACTTCCTGATATATCAAGCCGCGGAAAACCCTTACATCTGTGAGCTGGCTTCTAGTTTTCGTCGAAAAACAGGTCCATTCAGAGCGAAAAAATTCCGCACCCAAGATGACTTGCTTGCTTCGGCAAAGGCCCACTCCATTCTAATACAAAAGATATTCTCGGCCGATTCCGAGGCGGCCGTTCAGGGAATGCGCGAGCATATGAATGATAGTTTCATGCGCGTTCTTGAAGCTAACGGCCCAGAATAAATATTCTCGCCCGCCCAAACCTTGCTGCAAACCTTCAGTCAAACGCAATTTTGCATTCTCCTATGAATTGCAGTTGCATAATGTGTGCAACAAACTATTAATGTATACATATGCAATTCTTTTCACGGAGTACACCCATGGGCGTGGCAGAAACTAAAATATATCCTATCAACACCGGTTGGCTACAAAATGATTTGGGCACCTATGTTTTCTGGAAAGGCCCTGCGGGTGAAAAAATCTGGCAACCCTGTTATTGCTATTATGTAGATACGGGTGAACATAAAATCCTGATCGACACAGGTTTACCTGACCAGGAACGTGCCACAAAATACCATCACAATTGTGAAAAGCGCGGTTGCCTGCAGGTTCATGAGCATCTGGAGCAAAAACTGGGCGTCCACCCCGACGAGATCGATGCTATTGTGTTCACCCATTTACACTGGGATCATGTGCAAAACATGAAAGAATTCAAAAACGCCCGTTATATTGCCCCCCGTGCCGAAATCGAAATGGCCTATAACCCGCTGCCACTATACTACCGGACATATGAAAGCCCCGCGATCGGTATCGAACCCGCATACCAGGGCTGCACCTTTGAAATGATCGACGATGAAACAGAGGTTTTGCCCGGCATCACGATGTTCCATACACCGGGCCATTCGGTGGGCCATATGGCAGTAACGGTCGAAACCTCGGTTGGCGATATTGTGGTGTGCGGCGATGCAATCTTCAACGGGCGCAACCTTGAACCAAACGAGGACGAGAAATGGCGCTACTGGGTTCCGGCCCGTTTCGTTAGTTCGGTTGACGGCTGGCGTTCGGTCGAAGAGCTGGACAAGCGCGCTGATTATGTGTTGCCTTGCCATGATCCGGCATGTGGGGAAAGCGATGTTTACCCATATGAAGGCATGAAACTGCGCGAACGTCGCAAGCACATTCCTGGCCTTCATTTTTATTTTGGTGATATGCCTCCCGGGGCGACCAGGAAAGCACACGGAATAAAGTAGCATTACAACATAGCTGCCAGCGGGGACTATTACATGACAGGTGAAAATACATCTGCTCCGCTGGTGGCGATATTGGCGACTTGCGATACGAAACAAGCAGAGGCTGATTTTTTGACCTCTGCCTTGGCGGCGAATGGTCTGAAGACTGTAATAGTTCCCACAAGCATTCAAAAACCTGATGGCGCATCCACGCCGGAACAAAAAATTCATCTCATGCAAGAAAGCGCTGATAAGGCATATAAAAAGCTAGGTAAGCTTATGCATTCAGGTTTGGCAGGCGTAATCGGCATTGGCGGCGGAACCGGCACTTGGGTTTGCATTCAGGCAATGGAAAAGCTTGCCTTTGGCTGGCCTAAAGTCATTGTTAGCACGTTGGCATATGATGTCCGTGCCTCTATTGCTGCCAGCGATATTATCCTTATGCCGTCGGTCGCCGATATACAGGGCCTTAACCCGACATTGCGCAAGGTACTGGAAAATGCAGCGGCTGTAATGGCTGGCCTTACAAATACCAGCCTTTCACATAAATACCCTGAAAAACCAATCGTAGGCATTACCGCATTAGGGGTAACAAACGATGCAGTCACAGGAATAAGTGATCAACTGAATGCTGCTGGTTACGAAGTCACGACCTTCCATGCGACCGGAATGGGAGGGCGCGCGTTCGAGCGCTGGATTTCCGATGGCAAGCTGGACGCGGTAATTGACCTGACAACCCAGGAATTGCACGGGCTTAGCTTTGGCGCCCCAATCGTTTGTGGCCAGAACAGAATGAATAGCGCAGCCAAAACCGGCATTCCACAAGTGGTGGTCCCCGGAGGCATGGATTTCCTAGCGCGGGGCAGACTTGAAACACTGACTGCAAATGAATTAACGCGCCCCAGATTTTGTCATAGCCCAGAATATACACATATCCGTGCGACAAACGACCAAGTTGTTACCAGCGCTAAAATCATGGCTGAACGCCTGAATTTAGCAACCGGGCCAGTGGCCGTTGTTGTCCCTATGGGCGGGTTTTCCGTTGAAGGCAGCAGACCCGATGGCGCAATGTGGGATCCTGATTTGCGCAAAGCTTTCACATCATCCCTTCAGAAGAACCTAGCACCCGAGATCCCCGTCACAATCTCACCCGAGGCAATAGTCAGTCCCGAGTTTCAGAATCTGGTGCTAGCGACATTTTTCAATCTTCTAAACCAAACACGATCAGACCGGAGTTAACATGACCCTCAATATCGACGAACAAGACTTGTATTCGAAACGCCAAACCCTGATTGACACGGCTCGACGTGCTTTTGACAAAGGCTTGCAAACCAATGCAGGTGGCAACCTGTCCGTGCGGCTGGCCGGAATTGACGCCTGTGTTATCAAGCCAAGCGGCGTTGGCTATCCGGAATGCACCCACGATAATCTGATGGTTGTCGGCTTTGACGGCACAATCTTGATGGGCACATTGAAGCCTTCAAAAGACAAAGATTTTCATTTGGCTATTTATCGCGCGCGTCCGGATGTAAATTCGGTTGTGCATGTGCATTCGCCATGGGCAACCGGATGGGCGTCCGCCAAACGCGACATCCCTTTATTAACGGTTCAATCTATTGAAAAACTGGGGCATCTGCCATCAATCCCTTTGGGGGAAAACGGCGGGTTGCAGTCTGCGGCTCAGGTTGAAGACGTTTTTAAAGATAAATCAATTCGCGGCGCACTTATGCACAATCACGGAACAATTGGGGTGGGTTCGACGATGCTCAAAGCGCTCCAATTATGCGAGATTATCGAAGAAACAGCCCACATCGCAACTGTTAAAGAAATTGTTTCACAGGGTAAGTGAAGATATTGAACACATCCGTATCGGCAGTAGCGCACAAACCCGTTTGGGGTTTGTGCGGCAATTATGCGTTTTTATTGAAACGCTTATCAGCCCTGCCAGTGAGGCAGAGATTGCCTAGAGATGGTGTTCACTGGCAGGGCGTGATTCAATATTAACTCGAAATGCTTTAGTAAAATATTTACGCCAGAACCGGCCAGCCAGCACCGAAATTTCTAGATCATTTCATATTTGTTGTGATTGAATTCATCTGCAAAAGCGCGGTTCACAATATCCAGCTGCTCCCGCGTAAACATTGATTTTGCTGAATATTTCTTGCGGATAGACCCTTGTTTTGCATGGGGAATTTCAGCATCTGTTTGATCCAGTCCCAAGTGGTCCATAAAGCTGCGTATATCCCTGACCAGATGCTCTTGCCTTAAAATTATCTGGTGTTGGTATGTACTCCTAGTTTTATAAAGGTCGATATTGCGGGCCAACAAAAACTGATCTGTTTCAAACAGTTTCTGGATCGATCGACGAATATCCGCCGCATTATTCTCCATCGGTGCACCGCTGTAGCCTGAAAATGACAGGTTCATATTGGCAAGCGATATGATCTTTGCGTAGGGATCTCGCACAACATATGCCAGCGTGAATTCGCGGGGATCAAAATCGGCCAATTGTTCAACCAAAGCAACCGGCATATGGTTGAAAAACGGGTAAACCTTGTCGGAATGGACCCGCATTTTTCGCGCCTCGTCAAAACTGCCATCCCGAACCAATTGCAGATACCGCGCCTCGACTGCCGGGTCAGGGCAATAGTTTCGCGGTGCCCCCCCTGCATTCAGACGCCGTATTTCATCCACGGGGCTGATTGGCGTTACAATGTCCGAAGGACCACAAAACGGTGCCAGTAGCATTTCAATACTGGTGCCCCCCACTTTGCGCCCCTTGATGAACAGGAAGCTGTGCTTATGGCTTAAGATCATGGCGTATCCCCGGTTTGATAGCCGAAAAATGCCTGGTATTGCGCACATTGTTCCTCGATCTCGCGGGCATAGCGGATTTCCTGCGCGGACAAACCGCGGTCGGCAAGCGATGTTTCCCGATAACCGCCTGCGGCATGGCGGCGGGCCTCGAAGCCGCGATTGAGGTCGTTTAGGAACCGGTTCGCATTTCCGCCATAGCGCCAGCCCAGATGATCGCCAAGTGCCTTGCGTTCCTGTGGGCGGGTGATGAAATCCTCGTAACGAACGACCTGATAAGCAATCCCCCGCTTTGCCAGATCCTGACAAAACCCGACAAGGCCCTGTGTTTCGCGAAGGCAATAATCCTTAACCCAGGATGCCGGAAACCTGTCCTGATTATCCTGCCGGCGGTGTTTCTCGAAAAAGCTAAGCGCAATGTTAAAGATATGCCGCACATTCACCAGAATATGCACAGGGGCAAACAGGTCGACAACCCGCCGGTGTTCGCTGCACTGCACCTCTTTGAAGCCCCATTTGACAGGCCGCAAATGCGCCCCCAGCAAAGTTTCAAGCACCTGATCCGGCGGCAGACCCTGAACGGCCGCCATTTCGGATTCGTCAAATTCCATACCGTACTGCGCCAACTGCGGTTTCAGAATGTTGCGATAGGGCGGTGTATGGAATTTAGGCTCGATAAACATGATCTGATCGGGCTCACGGGTCAGAATATTGCACAGCATCGTGCTGCCCGACCGTCCCATCGCGGCAATATAGATATCCGGCTTTAATTGGTTCATACCCCTGCCCTTTTACCTGCCAGTAAGGCCAATTCCACCGGAATAATAATATCCGCTGCGCTCTGACGGCGCACCCGCGCGGCGGCTTGTCTGGACCTTTCAAGGAACAAATCGGTTTTTTGCGCCATCTCCAATATCCCGTCAGCCAGCCCAACCGCATCGGATGGCGGCACAAGACAACCACAATCGGGCGATACAAACTCCGGCACAGCCGCAACCGCATTGGTCACCGGCACCAACCCCGAGGACATTGCCTCGTCGCGGGAAACCCCTTGGGTATCGGCACGGGTCGGCACCAGAAACACGCCGTTTTCCTTATGCGCGGCACTGATTTCTGCCTGTGTCAAAAACCGTCTTTCCAATGTGACATTTTCAAATTGCCGCACCGGTGCCAACACCTGTTCAAACAGATCTCCGTCCCCCACCATGCGAAAAGAAAACCGCGCAAACAGCGGATGCGCCGACATACGGACAATGGCCGCGACCGCCAAATCATTGGCATAGGTCCAGTTCGTATAGGGGCGGACCGACAACACATTAAACCGCTGATCAGCCATTTTTTCCTTGTAATCGAACAGTTCCGTATCGATCGGGTTGTGAATTACACTCCAGCTATCAGTGGGCAAAGGGCATTCGATATCCTGTTGCGACCGTTCGGCTGCATTTTGCGATACAAAGACCAGCTTCAGGTTATCCGGCCAATCCCGCACCAACCCGCGCCAGAACTGCTTTCGCCGTGCATGGATTTCCTGCTGCTTTTGTCGCCGTGGGTCATTCGGATCGGGATAGTTCGTTTTGTAAAGCGCAATAAACTCCGAGCCGTGCACCCAACCTAAAACCGGTATCCTTTTCGGCAAACCCGCCAACGCCGCCCAAAGGTCGTCCGCAATTCCATGCGCTGCAATGCAATCGGGGGCAAACCGAGCCACCGCATCACGCAAGGTTGCACCATTCCCCGTTTCAACATGACTGCTCTCAAAACGATATGAACGCGCCTTGTTTGACAGAACAAAGACACGAACTTCATGGCCAAATTTCCGATACCAAAGCACCCTTCTGTGCAGGAATGGATAGTTGTAGAGGCTTTCCTTACTGGGATATCCCCGACACAATAGAAATATGCGCATTTTGCAATAAACCTGTAAAACTGAAGGTCATTCAGTCCTGAATGTTTTCACTTGTTTTCTTTACACAGGACTTTCGGTAAATCCACAGACAAGATATGGTTTCGATCAATTAGCCTCCTGCAAGAACCCGTAAACACATGATCAAGACAGACAGCCATTAAACGTTCAGTATCATGCCAAAGGCTTCTTCGCCTAACCGCCAAGTCACAAAGCATGCCCCCATCCGCTACAATCATGTCAGCTAACCTTGGGCCGGAACACCTTTAAGGCGGCAAACAAGCCAAAGAACATCAAAAAAGCCAGAAGGGTCGTTTTAATCCGGTTGGGTCGTTTAGGCGTAAATGAAACATTTGGCGGCACTACGATCTGGAACTGGCTTAGCCCCAACGAGGCAGAACTACGAGCGGATTCCAAGGCCGCCAGCGCTGCCGACCACGTTTGTTCTGCAATTTCTTTCTGGACGACAGTAAACTGGAAATCGGCCAGAACCTTATTCAAGGGCTCTCGTCCCTCGGTCCCCAGGATCAAACGGTCCTGCTGCTGCTGAATGCGTTTTTGTAGTGCTGTCTCTTTCTCAATCAGGGTCTTCATCTGGGGTGAATTCGAATACCCGACCAGCGCGGCATTATCCATTTCTCGATGCAACAACAGCAACTCGGCCTCAAGGGTGGAAATGGTTTTGTATACTTCGGCAATGCGCTCCTCGGGGTTTGCATATCCGCTGCTGATCTGCAGTTTCACCAGCTTACTGCGCACATCTTCCAGCGCCTTGCGGGCGCGCTCCACCGCCGCTTCGCTTTCGGCAATCTGTTCCTGAAACAAAGCCCGAGACAGGGACCGCACTTTGGTCTCGGCAAACTTCAAGATTGCCATCGAGAATTTCTGTGCGTCTTCGGGCGTTAGGGCGTTGACATACAGCGTCAGCAACCCGGTCTGGATATTGACCGCCGAACGAACATAGCGGTGATAATAACTGTCAGGCCCCACTTGCAAACCTGGTATATGGCGCAACCGCTGAAGCGGGTCGATTTTGGTATCGCTCAAATAGGTGACCAACCCTTCCTTTTCCTCCATCAGACGGATCATTTCTTCTGAATCGATGAATTCCTTGGCGATGAATGCTTCGTTCAGATTGCCTTGCGAAAGGGGCATCCCCAACACACCCGGAAAGGTCGGGTCGGTCTGACCGCCGGGTTTGGCAATGGTAACAACGGATCGCGCCTCGTAAAGCGGGGTGGCAATCTTGGTTACATACCAGCCGGTCAGCGCGGTTGGCAGGATTACAAACAGCAGAAACTGGGCATAGGCAAACACCCGCCGCGCACGCTGTTGGCGCAGAATGGTTTTGCGCACCTCTTGCAATTCGTCCTTGTCGGGCAGGGTTTCAGCCGCCTTGCTGATCCGCGCCTTTTCCTCGCTTGCCAGCTGTTCTTTGCGATTGTCTGTCATGCTGTCTGTGACAATGCCCTGCTCCGCCCCTTCCTTGGCTGCCTTTTTGGCAGCCTCGGCCTGCTTCAACCGCTCTTGTTTGGCCTCTTGGGCAACAGCAGCGCGTTCGGCCCGCCATTTGGCGATCCGCTCGGCTTCTTTGTCTTTGGCGGCAGAATTTTTTCCGGTCATATTATATCTTCTTTAATAAGCTGCACCTGGTCTTGCTTCAAAATTTCTCCGGCCTTTTTTGCAGAGTCCACTTCGATCAGTTGACTGTTCACCAACACCAGAAACCTGTTGCAGAATTTTTCCAACTGGATGTGATTGCGGGAAAGAAAAACCAACCCCGCATCCTCTAGCCGCCGGTGCAACATAGCTGCGCTGCGGTCCCGAAAGGCCCCGTCCCCGACGCCGATCGTTTCATCGGCAATATAGTAATCACGCCGGATTGCCATCGACAGGGCAAAGCCCAGTTTGGCGCGGGTCGCAGGGGAATAGATGCCGACAGGGCGATTCATATCATCGCCAAGCCCGCTAAAGGCGCGGCAAAAAGCGATTGTGTCCAATGGGCTTTCCCCCATCAATCGGGCAATATTGGCAACGTTTTCGGCGCCCGTCACATCAATATGCAACCAGCCGGCAAACCCGATTGGCCATGAAATGCGGCCGCCGTGTTTCATAGTGCCTTTGTCGGGTGTTTCAATCCCCGACAGAATACGTGCCAGACTGGATTTCCCTGCCCCTTGCGCGGCCAATATCCCCACACGTTCCCGCGGGCGAAACCTGACGTTCAGCCCAGCAAACAGAATGTTTGGGCCGCTTGGAGTGTTGTGGTAATGGGTGATGTCACTAAGCACGATCACAATACGCCCTTTCTTTTGTCCGTGGCCTTCCAGTATCTTTCCAGAACAAATGAGGCCGAAAAGAACACTGCCCCGAATACCAGTGGCACCAGCGGATCCGACAAAGGCGAGGTGTAGCCCAGAAAAAACCCCTCGCGGATGATTTCAATGGCGTGGAACAGCGGGCTGTAATAAAATAGTTCCAGCGAAGAACCGGGCAATTCGGTGGCGGTGAAAAAGATGCCCGATAGCCAGAACATCGGACGCAGCAAAATCGGCACAAGACGCCCGTAAGTGTCGCTCATGCGGGACAGGATTGCCGATAGGCGGCCAAATCCGGCCCCCAGAAACCATGCCAGCAACAGCCCCCAGCACACCTTTAGCGGATCAACCGGAAACGCCCCGTCAAACAACAGGATGATACTGCCGAATAACAACACCGAAATAATAAAGGCATTCAGCAGTTCCATCAAAGACGCCGCAAGCAGAATATCGGCCACGCGGACCGATGATGCGTAAATCATCATCCGGTTTGCCAAAAGCGCCCGCATGGCCGAGGTAATTGTTTGACGAAACAGGATATAGGGCAAAATCCCCGTGGCCACGAACAGTTCCGGCGATACCGCAATCGGCGGCAAGCGACCCAGAAAGTAAAAGGCCGCGACGACAAAAGCAATCCAGCCAGCTGGTGTCAGAAAGGCCCATGTATAGCCCAGCGACCCGCCCGAAAACCGGGTGCGCATTTCCCTCTGCATCAGCGCCAGTATCCGCTCGCCGAAACTTGCCGAAACAAGCCCGATAGAATTGCCTTTGATCGCATCCGTATGCATGGCGTTATCCTAATTCATTTTGCCGGAATTTGATAGTAGTCGCGATACCAGTCCACAAAGGCACGCACGCCTTCTTTTACGTTTGTCTTGGGCACATAGCCGGTCAATTCACGCAACAGATCCGCATTTGCCCATGTCGCGGGCACATCGCCTTTTTGCATTTCCATATAGTTGCGTTTGGTTTTGATCCCCAAACTGCATTCTATTTCATCAATAAAATCCAGCAACGGGATCTTGGTGGAATTGCCAACATTCACCATACGATACGGCGCAACGGGACTTAGGCTGTCATATACCGGGATGTCGTCACGCGATTTTGGTTCGATTGGGGGGACGTCACACAACAGGCGGATGGCGTGCACCAGATCGTCGATATAGGTGAAATCGCGCTCCATGTTGCCGTTGTTGTAAACGTCGATTTCATCGCCTTCCAGCGTGGCCTTTACAAATTTGAACAGCGCCAGATCGGGGCGCCCCCAAGGGCCGTAAACCGTAAAGAACCGGAACATCGTGGTCGGGATTTTCCACAGATGTGCATAGGAATGGCCCATATGCTCGTTCGCTTTTTTCGTTGCAGCATATAGTGTTAGCGGATGATCTGTGCGCTCGTTCTCGGTAAAGGGCATGACCTCGTTGGCGCCGTACACCGATGATGTCGATGCCATAAGCAAATGATCAACCCCCAGTTCCCGCGCACATTCCTGCACGTTGAAGGTACCAACGATGTTGGCCTCGATATAGGCGCGGGGGTTCTCCAGGCTGTAGCGCACACCGGCCTGCGCGGCGAGGTGGACAATGATGTCCGGCTTTACCGCGCTCATGAATGCGTGCAGGGTTTCGAAATCTTCCAGCATCCCGACCTTGCATTTGAAATTCGGGTTCTGGTTCAGCATCTGGTGACGACGTTCCTTGATCCTCACATCGTAATAATCTGTCATTCCGTCATAGCCGACAACGCGAAAGCCTTCGCCCAGCATGTGTTTGGCCAGATGAAATCCGATAAATCCGGCTGTGCCGGTAATCAAAACAGTACGCATTTATTAATAAATCCTTTTTTTCGCGGGTGGGTCCATGAACAGGTGCAGGGTTTCATGCAAAGCACGATCCAGTGTGAACCGTTTGCGGGTGAATTCCTGCGCAGCTGCCCCCATCTGGGCGGCCTTTTTCGGGGTTTCCAATATATCTTCCAGCAATACACCCACTTCCCCAATGTCGGGGGGGGCGTTGCGGCTTAGGCAATAACCGGTTTTCCCGGGCAAAATCGCCTCGGGGGTACCGCCTGCCGGTGTTGCGATAACCGGCAAACCGGCAATCTGGGCCTCGATCACAACATTCGGCAGGCCTTCGAATTCGGCCAGATGCAACAGGACATCGGCCTTTTGCAACCAATAGCCAACCGCACTGGAGCGCCCAACCAAAAACACCCGATCCTTTAGCCCCAGTTTTGCAACCAGCGCCAAGGATTTGGCAAATTCATTCCCCTGCCCCACAATAATAAATCGTGTATCGGGGTGCTTTTCCAGATAGGCCGCCGCCGCCTTTATCCAGAACATCGGCCGTTTGTTGGGGTCATAACGAAACACCCCGACAACCGTTTTATCGCAACCGGACGAACGCGCCAAAATATCGGCCCAGCAGTCGCGATCGCGGGCATCCCCATCGGTTTTGGCGGGCACAAGGGCGTTGTACAGAACCCTGAACCGCCCAATCGGTATATCCAGCCATTGCGCATAGGCCTGCGCCGCGGCCATGCTGTTCGAGGAGAACGCGACCCCCGGTACATCGGCCAGATTGCGATACAGCCCCTCAAGCTGGGGCCGGTACAGGTCAGGACGCAAATTGGGGGGCAAACCGCGATAGGACAGGATGATTTTCGGCACACCGGCAATCAACGCCGCCAGCGCCGAAGTCAGGATACCGCCATCCTGCCATAGATAGACAATCTGGATATTATGCGCACGAAAATAGGGCACCAACCGCAGGGTGTTGTCCAGAATATCGGCTGGCAGGAATGTTAGTAGCCGTTCAAATTCCGGATCATTCAGGCCCAGATCCGAAATTTCAGCCATTCTTGCGCGACTTGTCAGAAATGTCTGCACCTTGGCCTTTTGCAGCACCGGCAGGAAAAAATCCGCAGCAGATTCTGCATTGGCATGGCGCACAGCAACATGGATCGGCGCATCAAGTTTTACCCCGCCCAGTTTTCCTTCCCTTAGGCGAATGGTTTCCAGACCGGCAGCAATGCGGGTCAGTTGCCGTTCGGCCCCTCCGGCCCCCAGTTGGCCGGTATAAAACACCACCCCACCCAATGTGTCGGGGTCTTTTGGCGGCAGAACACGGTTGTGATACCGACTGATCAACCGCCCCAACAAGCCAACCACGTCTTCTGCACCGTGGTCTTTCTGGAAACGGGCCTGTTCCTCGATTTCAGCAATGATATGGGTTGGGGCCGCACTTAGACGTTCGGGGTTTTGGATGGTTTTCACCACTTTATGTGCCTCGACAAACCGGTTTTGCCGCATCAGGTTTTTGGCATAAAGGATGCGCAGTTTGGAATCTTCGGGGTGCCGGGGCAGCAATTCGCGCATCATTTCGTCGATTTCGCCAAAGGCCTGCAATTCACTATAAGCCAGCAACGCGACAACCGCCTGCTTCACATCCCGCGTCCGGTTGGGCAGGGATTGATTGATCACAACAAACCCTTCCTCGATCAGTTTATGACGGCGGAACCAGCGCAGGCGCATCCGCAGAATATGCCCGTCCTCGGGGAATTGTTCGTGCAGGGCCGACCATGTCTCCAGCATGCCGGATTTGCGCCTTTTGCGTTCCAGCAGATCCGCCGCCGTGCGCAACAGCACCCGCGCCCCAGGATAGTCCTGCAACAGGGCGCACACCGCGTCATAGTTTTTAGACGCCTTTTCAATCGAGGTTGCCTCCTCGACCATCCTGTCGCACATCACGACATATTTTTGCGGCAGTTCTTCGGCCTTTTCTGGATCCAGCAGCATGTAGGGTTGCAACAGGTTTTCTGTCATTTTACGTTCATTCCTGCCCTGTGATCCGCGCCTGACAGCGCCGCAACTGAAACAATGTTGCCTCGTGATCGAATTCCAGTTCGGCAAGGCGTTCCCAATATGGCAATGCCAGTGCATAGTCGTGTTTTCGGACAAAATAACGCCCCAAGCATTGTATTATCGCTCCGGAATCGGGGATCAGGTCGACCGCTTTCAAGGCAAATTCCAGAAAGTCGGGATCATCGGCTTTGTACATTTCCCGCGCGCGTATACCGATGCGTTTTTTCAATTTGTTGAATTCATGTCGGGCTTTTGGCAACAGCCGTTCGCTTCTGGCTGTAATTTCGCACAGCTGCCATGCCTTGAAAAAATCTTCTTCTTTTCGTGCGGCGTGCAGGCATTGCGCCGATAATCGGTCCAGCCGTTTGTGGGCCTCGTCAACTTGCATGACCGGCGATTGTTCGTTCATTTCGATAATCCGCCGCGCGGCCTGATCCGCCATCAGATAATCGCCGGTTTTCACCGCACTGCGCATCGCCATCACCATTGAGGCCAGATGGTCCGGCGCCGCCCGTAAAACTGCGCGGGACAGGTCCAGCGATTTCTGATAGCGACCGGCAATAAAATAGTGCCGCGCCAGATAGACGGGGGTTTCGATCACTGGCGGAATGGCCAACAGGGATTCATCCAGCAGGGATTCAAGCGCGGCAACATCGCCGGATTTGATCAGTTCCCGCACACCCGTCAGCGTTGCCTTACGCAGCGTTTTCCCCGTGGCTTGCGTGGCCTTGCTCATCTCGGAAATATTCTGGATCTGACCGATGATGGCGAATTTTTGCTTTGCCGGTAAATTCTGCCTTAGCTGTGCATTCCAGCGGGCCAGTATATTAGTCACAAAGGGTGTTTTCAAAAAGGCCGGGTGATCCGAGGCGTGTTCTGCTATGGCCGCCGCCACCAGATCGCCACGCCCCTCTTTGTCAAGAAAGGCCAGCGCGGGGATAAAATCTGCAGGGGTTTCCTGTGCCCGACGGGTCAGGAAGGTTACAATCTGGTCGGGGATCGCACTGGGTATCAGGGCCTTGAGCGCCAGAGTTATATCTAGCCCGGCAGGATTGCCCAGAATGGCCCCCTTGCAGATTTCAAGCGCATCGCGATCATCCAGCGCCAAAGCCACCCGCGCCAGTGTTGCAATTGTATCCGTTGATATTTGGACATGGGCCATCACGTCCTTTAACAGTTGCAACGCCTTTGGCAGTTCCCCGTCCTGTTCCAACATCTTAACAAGGTCCAGGACCGCATCTTCTGGAAGTGCGCGCTCCAGTTTCTGCACGCGGGCGTAATAGGCGATGGCCTCGTCAGTATCCCCATTGTTAACCGCCCTTTGAAACTGCATGGTCAACAACCTGATATCGTCTGGGTTTTCGGCCAACCTTGCCCTCAGGGCCTGACTGGCCTTTTCGTCCTGTTCCAGATGCAGCAGGCAGCAGGCCTGCAAAGCAACCAGTTCCGTAACGGCACCAAAATGGTCAATCGCGGCATCTATACGGGGTTTGGCCTGCTTCAGGTTTCCCATATCAACTTGTGCCGTCAAATCCGAAATTACTGCGGCCAGCCGTTCCGGGCCGTTATCGCTTGCGGTTAAATCATCAAAGCGTCGGGATATAACCTGTTGATACCAGTCATTGAATAAAAGGTCCGAAAATTTATCGGTGAAATGGGCAAGGCTGGTGCTGTTGTCCTCGATTGCGAATTCCTGCCCGACGGTTTTCATTATGTCGGTCGGATCACACAGCAGACCGCCGGCGGCCTTTACAACAGATTTAACCAGATCGATATATTTCTCGCGCGAGGCAATGGGAAAACCATCCGTTTTCAGTGCGTTCACATGGCTGACAAACAGCACCGCCGGCAAGGTTTCCATCAGATAGTCAACATCGCTGCGCAATTCGGCGGCCGTGGTCATTTTGAACCGCAATTTACGCATGATGCCCTGATCCTGCGGTGTTATGGTCCCGTCCTTTAGAAACGGAACCAGAAACCGGTCGATTGCATCTTGATTTCCACTGGTCGCCAGGCGCCAGAACTGCGAGGCCTTGTATTTATCGGCAAAGAAAACCGGAAAGTTACGCGTCAGGTAATTCAGTTGCACACATTCCCCGTCAATCGTCAGCCGTTTTGCCGATGACAATTCGACGATATACATATCCGATAGATCATGCGGGGTTTGCAGCAGTTCTGCTATTGACTGATTGGGCGATATAAACGGCTCGACAATCAGGCTGGGACTGTAGTCGCCCAGCAAGAATTTAACCTGTTGCACGGCTTCGGCGCTACAATGGGAAAACCCGTAGATACGCTCCATATTGCGGCGAAACCCATAGGTTTTTTCGGCAACGCGAACCGGTGTATTTATCCGGCAAGAACCAATCGGGGTTATTGTAAACATCTGATATCTCTCGTTTAATACTAGAGGCACCAGTATTTCAGGCCATCCGGAACAGGATCATTACGCAACCGGGATTTGATATCCATAAGGATTCCGTCACTGCAAACCTGCTTCCACACACTGCGCCCCTCTAGAATAGAGTCATGCGGAACGGCCAATATCACCAGGTCAAGATCAAACATTTTGTCCTTGTCAACCAGTTCAATCCCCATTGCAGCGGCGTCCGCAGGGTTGGCAACAGGATCATAAGCAATGGGGTTTAGCCCGTATTCACGCAGTTCGGCAATCAGTTCAGCCACCTTGGAATTACGCATATCCGGCACGTTTTCCTTGAACGTCACCCCCAGAACGCCGATCTTCGATGCGCGTATGCTTTGAGAACGCTGCGCCAATAGTTTAACGGCGCTTTGGGCGATAAATTTCGGCATGTTGTCATTGATCCGGCGCCCGGCCAGAATGACCTCGGGGTGATAGCCCAGTTCCTCGGCGCGGGCGGTCAGGTAATAGGGATCAACGCTGATGCAATGCCCCCCGACCAGTCCCGGAACAAAGGGTACAAAGTTCCACTTGGTCGCGGCGGCCTCGATCACATCGGTGGTGCGCACATCCATCAGATGGCAAATCAGCGACAGTTCATTCATCAGCGCGATATTCAAATCCCGTTGGGTATTTTCCAGAACCTTGGCGGCCTCGGCAACCTTGATGCTGGTCACCTCGAACACGCCGGCCTCGATGATGCTCTGGTATACCCGAGCAACCCTGTTTCTGGTTTCCACAGTATCTCCGGCCACGTTTTTCACGATCTGGGTTAAGGAATACACTTTGTCACCAGGGCTGATGCGTTCGGCGCTGTAGGCCAGCCAGAAATCCTTTGAGGCCACTAGCCCCGAAACCTCAGACAGGATATGCGCGCAGATGTCTTCGGTCACACCGGGGTAAACCGTCGATTCAAAAACCACCACGTCATCTTTGCGCAGGTATTGCCCGATCAATTGGCAGGCCCCGCGCAACAGGTTCAGATCAGGACGTTTGCTGCCGTCAATCGGAGTGGGCACCGTTACGATATACAACGTCGCATCCTCAAGGGACGTAGGATCATTGGAAATATTCATGGTTGTCGCCAGCAGCGCGGCGGCATCAATTTCATTGGTTTCGTCATTTGCCTGACGTAACTGTGCAACGCGGTTGGCGTTAATATCAAACCCCGTGACATCGCTATATTTTTTCGCCAGTTCGACACCCAGTGGCAGGCCGACATACCCCAACCCGATTATTGCAATCCGCTCGTCTGCGGATTTATTAGAAGTAGGCATTAATGTAGTCCTTATTCAATGTTTTCCCATAATACATGGTATAAATCCCTCGATATGTTCACTGACCAGCCCCGAAAAACCGAGGATAATATTCACGTAGAAATCCCTGACCAAAACCCGCCGCTCATACGCAGATTATCGGGATGTTCAGTAAAGATCTTGGTGATTTCGGCAATATATGCATCCAGCCAGCGGTCAACGAATGTGTCCTGATCTTCGCCCGAAACAGGGGCCGGAAGCGGTACCATTTCAACCTTGATCCGTCCGCCTTTCCACAGCAATACCGTAAAAAATGATTTGGTTCCCTTGCGATAACAGGTTCTGGGAACAAAATCGGACAGGCCGATTTTACGGTTGAACAAAGTCCGACGCGGCAGGTTTGGAACACCTGCACCGTCAATCGCGATTGTTACCGTCTTACCCTCGAGGATACTGCCCATTATCGAGCGGGCCAGACTGATTTCGTCGCTGCTGGAGGTGGACAGAATACGTCCGGCTGCAGGGCCGTTTTCCAGAACAGGCGTCGAGGCCACCCAGATCGGATCCAGCCCGCTGGCAATCAGCGCGGCAGGTCCGGCAAACAGCGCACCGATATGGCCTGTAACCACAAACACCCCTTGCCCAGCCTCGCGTCCGTCGCTCACACAGGCTGCAGCTTCGTCAATGTTATCGATCAGATCCAGAATCTGGTCGGCCTGTTCATATCGGCATTCCAGCCAGTCCAAGATCAGATAATCGGCCAGATTTTGCCATCTGACCCTGTCTTCCCATTCGGCACGGTTTTCAGGGGCAACGCCCAAATCCTGCATACATTGATAGGCCCAGTCAAACCGTGCCTCCGGAATATTGGCATCATCCAGACGCGACGAAATACCATCCAGATCATCCATAAAGCGGTCGGACAATCCGGTCTCCCGCACACCCAGATCACCCTGATATATGTGCAAGGCCTGTTCCTGCCGTCCAGCCAAGGCCAACGCACTGGCGCATTGGCGTTGCAAAACCGAATTGCCCGGATCGGCATCTGCCAGTTCCACCATAATATCGGCGGCTTCGTCATAACGGCGCACAGACCGCAACGCGCGGGCATATTGCAGTCTGAAACTTCGTGATTTGGCAAGTGCCCCGCCGGATTGTTCGACCACGTCCACAGCTTGGCGGCTTTTCCCGTTCGCCAACAAAGCCCGCAACAACAAATCCGCAGTTCGTGCATTCTCAGGGTCAAGCTGTGCGGCGACCTGCAAATAATTCAATGCCTCTTCATCGCGCTTGTTCAGAGAAAATTTTGCGCGTCCCATTTCAAAAAAGGCATCCGGGTCTTCGCATAGGTCAATCTCTGCCTCGATCAGGGCCTGCACTGCTTCGCTAGCATGTCCGGCCGCAGTTAAAACGCCGGCCGCACGCGAAACAATGCCGATGTCATCCTTGTTCAACTGTGCCGTAACCCGCGCCGCGTCTATCGATTTTGCAGTCAACCCCGAGCGATAAAAAGCCATCATCGCCAGATTGGCCAATTGTGCATCACCCATAAAATCGGGCAGGAAGGGTACCGCCACGGTTGCCGCATCTATATTGCGTTTTGCCTGCAACAAAATCTGGATTGCCTGTGCCGCCAGAATCGGGTCTTCGGGCGATTGGGTCACGGCTATCTGTATTTGCTCGGCTGCTCTGTCGGGTTCGCCCAGACGAATACAAAAACTGGCCAACTCAATACGTTCGCGAATCCGGTCTGGCTGTGCCAGCAGAATTTCCTCGACCACGCCGACGGCTGCGGCATAGTCACGCTCGACCAGCATGGGCGTCAGAATATTTTGGCGTACCAAATTTACATTTTCGTCGACACTAAGATCATACATGTCGCTTAAATAAGACATACAATTACCTAATCAAATAATAGACCGGCCTTCCGTTTACTCGTAAACCTTTTGATTTACAAGATTTTAACACCCCCAAATAGGTGTCTGGAATTCTGTTAATTCGCAATTGCCGAGGTTGTTTTAAGTGCCGTAATTGACGGGATAATAGCGGCCACGGTGTTGTTCCATTTTGCCGCGGGGTCGGTCACGACATAAACGACATCTTGGGGGCGCAGCATAAAATTTGTCGCCAGTGCCAACGATATTGGCGTGCTGGCATCCAATTGAAACACCCTGACAATGTCGACGCCATCACTATTAACAATATTGCGAAACACAAAGATACCTTTTGCATTTGCACGGGCCTCTTTTAGCCCCCCCCGAGCAGATAAAGCGTCCGTAAGGCTTAGTCCGTCCTGGCCCAAGTCAGTAGTACCGGGGTTCTCGACCTGCCCCAGAATATATGCGACGTTTTTCCCTAAATTCGGAACATGGACCACATCGCCGTCTTTTAGCAGGGGATTATTGCTGCCGCTGCCATCGCGTAAGTAAGCCTCAATGTTAAGATAATATGTACGTCCTTTGCGGACAATGCGCACCTCTTTTCCATTGGCATTGGGTCCTAACCCGCCCGAGGCCGTTATGGCACCAACCAAAGTAAGCGGAAGATTGGTAATAGGGAGCGTTTTGGGCTGGGCAACTTCACCGGATACCACTACTTTTTGAGAATTATACGCGGCCACTTGAACAGAGACCTGCGGATCAGGAATAAACTCGGCAAGCCTGCTTCCAATCTCTTGCTGAATATCGATGATGTCCCGTCCAGCCACATGAATATCGCCAATATTGGGATAAAAAATACTGCCATTGGCGCGAACCGGCATATCAATTGCCAGAGGAGTGCCTTGTCCGGTGTTTAGGGTATTCAAATCAAGGTGATCCCAAATGGTAATATTCAGAACATCCCCAACACCCACCTTGTATTTCCAACTCTGGGCCGAAAAACCAAGCCCCCGATGATAAGAGCGCACCCGAGCAGAGGTGGTATATGCAGCAATATTCTGGGGCGTGAGCAGAATAATCTCGACGTTCTGCAGCTCCAATTTGGCCTGTTCTTTTTGAGTAACTGGAAAACTGGGATCCGAAACTTGACTGCACGAAGCTAGAATAAAAGCCATGAAAACAAGCGCAGAAATATCTTTTAATTTTGTAATAAGCATCATAGTAATATCGCCCCTCAGCGGCGTTGTTGCATGAATCTTATATTCGCCGCAAGATTGTTCACCTGCGTTCCAAATTTTTCCATTTTTTCGGATGGTCTTTTGAGTTAAACGTGCTGCCCCAATCTTGGACCCACCCTGGGGCTTGAATTCCCCGGCATTCGTCAGATTGGCAGGCTGGTATTACCTTTTGATTTAATAAGTGTGATCGGGAACCTATTTCCGATCGCGCTGTCTGGCCGTTTTTCATTATAGAATCTATGCCAAGTTTTTAATTTTTCGACAGCACCTGCAAGAGGTGTTTGGTGGAGTTCCATCATATTTTTCTCGCAAGAGCTTGGGCTGTCGGGTATAAACCTTAATGATGAACAGCTTTGTACCGGATGCTTTGAATCAGGTAATTTTCAAGCACTGCCCTTCTAAAGCTGATAAATGATCCGTTATTCGGATCGGGCGGTAATCCCCCCGCATATTCCATTTTATCTGGCGGCATGGGAAATGACAAAATGCACGCAATACTATTTCCGATTAAACCAAACTTATTTCACTACCAATTCCCCAAAATTGGCCACAATGTTGCTACCTCACTGAAAGAAAAAGGGGTATTGGATAGAGCAATTCAAAGCTGCTTCAATGATAGTGGTCGCTAGACATCGATATAGAATATGAACAACTCAGCCCTGCATCATAGCTGAATAAATCGCCCCCACTAATCGGTAACCGGTTTTCCGCCCCCCTTTTATGTTCCTCTCTGAAACGCGGGAATGGCGTATGTATCCATTTCTCTATGTCTTTTCTTAGCCTTATAGTAAAATCATGTCGCTCCGCCGGATATGACCCAAATCTCCCATGCCTGCGGTGCGGGTTTAAGCCACCCGAACACGCTCCGGCAGTGCTTTTGGGTCATGAACGGGCGATTGCCCCATGACACTAAACGCAGGGTTATGTATCCGCTTTTTCCACTTTGACCGCCGCAAACTTGAACTCGGGGATTTTGCCGTAAGGGTCAAGTGCCGGATTGGTCAGGATATTCGCTGCCGCCTCGACATAGGCAAAGGGCAGGAACACCATATCGGTCGCAACGCCCCTGTCAGCCCGTGCCATGATTTCAACCGAGCCACGTCGCGTGGTCAGGCGGATCATCTCGCCTGCCTTAACCCCCAGTTCGCGCAAAGTACGCGGGTTTAGCGAGCAGTTGGCCTCGGGCTCCAAGGCATCCAGCACGGTGGCGCGGCGTGTCATTGCCCCCGTGTGCCAGTGTTCCAGCTGCCGCCCCGTGGTCAGGATCATCGGATAATCGGCATCCGGTGCCTCGTCCGGTGCAATCACATTGGCAGGGGTGAACAAGGCGCGTTTGTCGGCCCGCGGGAAGCCGTCGCCAAACACAATCGCCTGTCCGGGGTCTTGGGGGGATAGCGACGGATAGGTCACTGCCCCCTCGTTTTCCAGCCGCTCCCATGTGATGTTGTTCAGGCTGTTCATGTTCAGCGCCATTTCCGCGAATACCTCGCGCGGGTGGGTGTAATCCCAGTTCAGCCCCAACCGTTTTGCCAATTCAACCTCGATCCACCAATCAGCGCGCGCGTCCCCTGGCGGGTCCAGTGCCGCGCGGCCCATTTGCACCTGCCGGTTGGTGTTGGTGACGGTGCCGTCTTTTTCCGCGAATGCACTGGCTGGCAGGATCACATCGGCGTAATTGGCGGTTTCGGTCAGGAAAACATCCTGCACCACAAGGTGATCGAGTTTTGCCAAGGCTTGCCGCGCGTGGGTCACGTCGGGGTCGGACATGGCCGGATTTTCGCCTAGAATATACATGCCCCTGATCTGCCCCGCATGGACGGCCCCCAGAATTTCAGTCACAGTCAGCCCCGTTTGCGCGCTGAAATCGCCCGACTTCCAAACCTCGGTAAAGGCACTGCGCACGCCATCGTCGGTCACCGACTGATAATCGGGCATGAACATCGGGATCAGCCCCGCATCGGACGCCCCTTGCACGTTGTTTTGCCCGCGCAACGGGTGCAGCCCCGCGCCGGGTTTGCCAACGTTGCCGGTCATCAGGGCAAGGCTGATCAGACAGCGGGAATTGTCGGTGCCGTGGATGTGTTGCGACACCCCCATGCCCCAGAAAATCATCCCCGCCTTGCCAGCCGCAAAGGTGCGGGCGGCGGCACGGATGTCATCCGGTGCAATGCCGCAGATATCGGCCATCTTTTCGGGGGCAAAACCGGCCAGATGATCCTTTTCCGCCTGCCAGTTTTCGGTGTATTTGGAGATATAGGCGTCGTCCTGCAGCCCCTCTTCAACGATCACATGCATCATCGCATTCAGCAACGACACATCTGCGCCGGGCCTGAATTGCAGCATATGGGTGGCATAGCGTCTCAGCGCCTGCCCGCGCGGGTCCAGCACGATCAGCTTGCCACCGCGCTTGGTGAACTGCTTGAAATAGGTGGCGGCGACGGGGTGATTTTCGGTCGGGTTACAGCCGATCACGATCGCCACGTCGGAATTGTTGATTTCGTTAAACGTCGCCGTCACAGCGCCCGAGCCGATATTTTCCAGCAATGCCGCCACAGATGAGGCATGGCACAACCGCGTGCAGTGATCGACATTGTTGTGGCCAAACCCCTGCCGGATCAGTTTCTGAAACAAATACGCCTCTTCATTGGTGCATTTGGCCGAGCCAAAACCGGCCACTTTGGTGCCGCCCAGATCAGCCAGCCCTTTGGCGGCAAAATCCAGCGCCTCGTCCCAAGTGGCCTCGCGGAAATGGGTCAGCGGGTTGGCGGGGTCGACGTTCAGGCCCTTCTCTGGCGCATCCTCGCGCCGGATCAGCGGTTTGGTCAGGCGGTGTGGATGGTGGATATAGTCAAAGCCGAAACGGCCCTTCACACACAGGCGGCCTTCATTCGCAGGGCCGTCCAGCCCCTCGACATATTTCACGCGGCCATCCTTGATCTTTAGCGAAATCTGGCAACCAACGCCGCAGAACGGGCAGATGCTGGCGACTTCACGATCAAAATCCGCGCTGTCCCCCTGCCCTGTTTCATCCAGCACGGTGGCGGGCATCAGCGCGCCGGTTGGACAGGCCTGCACACATTCACCGCAAGCCACGCAGGTGCTGGCGCCCATCGGATCGTCCATGTCGAAAACGGGCCAGGCGTCATGCCCGCGACCGGCCATGCCGATCACGTCATTCACCTGCACCTCGCGACAGGCACGCACGCACAGACCGCATTGGATACAGGCATCCAGATTGACCCGCATCGCCACATGGCTGGCATCAAGCAGCGGCACGCGGGCGGGATCAAGCGCGGGGAACCGGCTGTCTGTCACGCCGGTTTGTGCGGCCACATCCCACAAGTGGGCGGATTTATCGTGCGCTTTTTCCTGTTCGGGCTGATCGGCCAGCAGCAGTTCCACCACCATCTTGCGCGCGGTTTCTGCACGGGCGGAATTGGTGGTGACCTTCATCCCCTCGGACGGGGTGCGGATGCAGGAGGCAGCCAATGTGCGCTCGCCCTCTATTTCCACCATGCAAGCGCGGCAATTGCCATCGGGGCGGTACCCCTTGGCCGGTTTGTGGCACAGATGCGGGATTTTCAACCCGCGCCCGTTGGCCACCTCCCAAATGGTTTCGCCCTCTTGTGCGATCACCTCTTTACCATCCAGAATGAAACGGATTTCCTTCCCCATCACTCTACCTCGCCCTTGAAATGTTTCATGGTCAGCCGGATCGCGTTCGGCGCCGCCTGCCCCAGCCCGCAGATGCTGGCATCCGCCATCGCCTGACACAATTCCTCCAGCAGTGGCATATCCCAGTGATCGGCCTGCATCAGCTTCACCGCCTTTTCACAACCCACCCGACAGGGGGTGCATTGGCCGCAGCTTTCATCCTCGAAAAACCGCAGCATGTTTAAGGCAGCGGCCCTCGCGCTGTCCTGATCGGACAGGATGACAACGGCGGCGGAGCCGATAAAGGTGCCGTGCGGTTGCAGCGTGTCGAAATCCAGCGGAATGTCATCCATGCTGGCGGGCAGCAGGCCCGAACTTGGCCCACCCGGCTGGTAGGCCATGAAGCTGTGGCCATCCAGCATCCCGCCTGCCGCCGCTATAATATCGGTGATGGTGGAACCGGCTGGCAACAGGTGCACACCGGGTTGTTTCACCCGCCCCGACACAGAATAGCTGCGCAGGCCCTTGCGGCCGTTCTTCTCGACCGAGTTCAACACCTCCGGCCCCTCGCGACACACCCGCGCCACCCAATGCAGGGTCTCGACATTATGCACCAGTGTCGGGCGGCCAAACAGGCCGACTTCGGCCACAAACGGCGGGCGATGGCGGGGCAAACCACGCTTGCCCTCGATGCTCTCGATCATCGCGCTTTCCTCGCCGCAGATGTAAGCACCCGCGCCTCGGCGCAGTTCGATATAACCTGCGGGAACAATAGCTTCGCCTTCCAGCACCTTGATTTCACGTCGCAATATCTCCAGCACTGCCGGATATTCATCACGCATGTAGATATAGCAACGCTCGGCCTCAACCGCCCAGGCGGCGATCAGCATCCCTTCCAGCATCAGATGCGGGGTGCGTTCCAGATAATAGCGGTCCTTGAAGGTGCCCGGCTCGCCCTCGTCCCCGTTCACGGCCAGATAACGCGGGCCAACATTGCCCCGCACAAAACCCCATTTGGTGCCCGAAGGAAACCCCGCCCCGCCAAGCCCGCGCAGCCCGGATGCAAGTATTTTCTCCTGCACCTGTTCCCAGTCTCCGCCGTCACGCAGGCGCTTCAATTCAACATACCCGCCATCGGCCATATAGGCGGCCAAGCCCTGATAGTCAGGGATATGCGCATGGGTATCCCCAGCCGCAATCGCCGCCTGAACCGTTTCAACCGTTGCGTGGTCAATATGGTTATGCCCCAGTTCCACCACCGGCGCGGTGTCACAACGGCCCATGCAGGGCGCCCGAACTATGCGCACCTCGCCCGCATCCAGCCCGCTTTCCAAAGCGGCCTGCAACTGCGCCGCCCCTGCCATTTCACAGGACAGACTGTCGCAAACCCGTATGGTCAGTGCAGGCGGCGGCATCTCGCCCTCTTTCAACACATCGAAATGGGCGTAAAAACTGGCAACCTCGTAAACCTCGGCCTGACTGATGCGCATTTCCTCGGCCAATGCGCGCAGATGGGCGGCGGACAGATGGCCGTAGGTATCCTGCAACAGATGCAGGTTTTCAATCAGCAGATCCCGGGCCAGCCGGTCGGGGGCAATCAGCGCGCGAACCTCGTTCCAGGCGGTGTCATCCAGTTGGCGGCCCTTGGGCACATGCCGCCCCTTGCCACGCCCCGATTTCCAGATGCCGGATGTATCGTCTTTGGCCATGTCCTTGCCCCGCTGCAAATCAATCTTGAATCTGAGTCTCTGCCCCAAAGGGACACAGTTCAAGAATTAATTACACCTAACCAGACGATCATCATATGTGATCCGCGACATTGGTGTGGTGATTGACGACATGGGGTTGTGCCGCCTGACGGCGTCACCCAGCGCGCATCACCCCTGACGGGGTTCGCGCTTTTGCCTCCGGCGGAGGTATTTGGGAAAAGAAGAAGCGCAGATACTTTCTTCTTTTCCCAAATACCTCCCGAGCGGAGCGGGAATCGCCCCGTAGGGGCCAAACAATAGTGTGCGCCGCAAGGCGCTCCGTTTGGTTAGCGCAACGCGGCCTCGATATTGCCGCCGTCCACCGTCATCACATGCGCCGTAGTGCGCTCGGACATTGCCAGTGCCACAAAAGCATCCGCCACATGCCGCGCCTCGACCTCGCGGCGGATCAGGTTGCCGGCCATATAGGTGCCCTCGTCGATGCCGCGGGCCTTGGCGCGTTCCTTGATAAAATCGTCATCCAGCAGGCCGGACCGGATGCGGTCGGCGTTGATGCCGTTCACCCGCACGCCCATTGGTCCCAGCTCTAGCGCGAATTGGCGCAGCAAGAAGAACGTTGCGGCCTTGGGCAGGCCATAGGCGCCGAACCCCTTACCCGGATTCACCGCCTGTTTCGAGACGTTATACAACAACTGCCCGCCGCGCCCCTGTGTCTGGAATACCTTCGCGGCGGCCTTGGAAAATGTCTGATGGGCGAAAAAATTCAGTTCGAAGCTTTTGCGCAGAAGCGCATCGTCCAGATCGATCATTTCGCCGGTCCAGGCCGCGCCCGCGTTGGAGACCAGAATATCCACCCCGCCAAAACGCGCCACGCAAGCGTCAATCGCCTTTTGCGCCGCGCCGTCAGCGGTGATGTCAAGCGCGATACCGTCGTGGTCCGGCCCCAGTTGCGCCAGCCCTTTGTCCAAGGCTTCATCAAACAGATCAACAAGCAAAATATTCGCGCCAAGATCGGCAAAGGCCTGTGCCGTGGCCAGCCCGATTGCCCCGCCGCCGCCCGTAACGATCACCGCATGACCGGCAAAACGTGGGTAGTTGCGCGAGGGCAGCTTGGCCTGTTCCAGCGACCAATATTCCATGTCGAACAGATCTTCTTCGCCCACAGGGTGGAAGCCTCCGCAATCCTCGCCCATGCTCATGGCGGCAATGTTCTGTTCCGCCAGATCGGCGGCGATGCGGGCCTCGCCTGCGTTTGCGCCCATGCCGATGATGCCGATCCCTTCGATCCATGCCATATCCGGCACCGGGTTCAGCATGATCTTGCCGCCACCAACTCGGGCATTGTTGCGTTCAAAATAGGCAGTGTAATCACCGATATAGGCGTCAACAGCAGAGGCAATCGCATCGGCACCACCGGCCAGCGTCTGTTCGGTCAGCACTAGCGGGAAATTCTTGGTACGGATCACGTGATCCGGCGTTGCCACCCCGCGTTTGGCCAGATCCTGCCAATCCGCGCGGGCCAGAAATTCCTGCACGTTTTCACCTGCCCGCAGGTCCATAACCGGCATGAATGTATCGCGGTTGCCCAGAAATTCTGCGCGGCGCGCACCAAGGATACCGCGCAGAAGCGGCATCACCTGAACCGCTTTGGCCTTGGTTGCCGCATCCGCCGGGCCGGAAAGTTTCAACTTGCGTCCCATCTTCTTCGCCACCCAGTCCTCGACCATGTTCACATGGGTGATCATCCGGTCATAAGCCAGCTTTGCGCTGTCGCCAAAGGTGAAATGCCCGTGGTTCAGCAGTAGCAGGCCCTCGACTTCGGGGTTGGCCTCAAAGACCTCTGCCGCTGCCTTGCCCAGATTAAACCCCGGCATGTGGAACGGCACAACGGCCACTTTGCCGCCAAAAATTTCGTCCACAACTGCCGCCGCATCGGGCAAATCGGCAATCGCAAGCATCGCCGTGGCATGGGTGTGGTCGATAAAGGTGTGTGGCAGATAGGCGTGCAGCAGGATTTCAACCGACGGGTTCGGCCCGCTGGCGTCCAGCATGTTGCAGCGCACGGTGTTCACCATGCCCTCGTCCGACAGGCCATCCAGCGCGCGCAGGGCCAGCAATGGTTCCAGCCGCACCGCCGGCATCCCCGCCGGTGTGATCTGAGCCAGATCATGACCACTGCCCTTCACATGCAGCACCTTCACATCATTGCCAAACAGATCCTTGCGCACCGCCTTGCAGGATGTGTTCCCGCCCCCATGCTGCACCAGCGCCATATCGGCCCCCAGCAGGCGCGAGCCGTAAGCCTGAACCGCCAAATCCTGATCGGCCGGGTCCCCCCCCGCCTCTGCCGCAATCTTTTTTGCCTCGATGTCGTCCCAACGGTTTGCAACCATGATGCACCTGTGTAATTTCTGATCCATACCCCGCCGAGCGGGGTTTTTTGACAATTGTCAGTATATAGTGTCAAATATAAAAAAGGAATAGAAATGGCAACAGTCACGCGCAGACGAAACACAGGGCAGGTCACGGGCGAAAGCATCGTGATCGAGGCGGCGTGGCTGTATTACCACGATGGCATGAACCAGACCGAAATCGCCAGCCATCTGGGCGTTTCAAGGGCCACAGTGGTCAATTACCTGCAAGAGGCCAAGGAACGCGGGTTTATCCGCATATCGCTGGCGCCCAAGGCCTTTACCACCCATCGGCTGGCCGAGGAAATGCGTGAACGCTTTGGCTTGGCGGCGGTTTATGTGGTGCCCGACGGCACTGGTACCGAGGAAGACGCACTGTTGCGGGTGGCACGCGGGGCGGCGGAATGGCTTCCCTCGCTGCTTGAGCCGGGTGACAAGCTGGGCGTGTCTTGGGGCCGAACGGTTTACGAAATGGCCGAAGCCATGCCGCAGGTGCAGACCCGACCATATCACCGTGTCGCAACTTGTGGGGTCGATGGCCACGCCCTACGGGTTTACCGCCGAAATATGCTCCGCCCATCTGGCACAGCGGCTGGGAGCGAAATTGATCAACCTGCACGCCCCGGCGGTTCTAAGCGACCCCGAACTGGCCGCCCGCCTGCGGGCCGAGCCGATTATCAAGGATCAAATAGACGCCCTAAGTCATTGTAACAAAGCGATATTTGCGGCTGGATCATGCGATCACAGCAGCCATATTGTCAGCAGCGGATTGGCCAGCCACGAAGATCTGGACTGGTATATCAAGCGTGGGGCAACCGGCGTTCTATGCGGCCGGTTCATTGATGCGGAAGGACAGTTCATCCCCGGCGAACTGGACGACCGGATGATCGGGGTGGAGCTGGACAAACTGCAAGGGCTGGATATGGGCTTGCTGGTGTCGGTCGGGGCCGACAAGGTAGCCCCGATGCTGGCGGCAATTGCGGGCGGCTATGTGACCCATATGGTGACCAGCGTTGCCACCGCCAAAGGGATGCTTGCAGTGGCCTGATCACTGCATTTCAAGGATTGTTAACCCGTAAAAAAGTTGTGCGGACTTTCCCACAGACAGATTTGCGACGAGAAGACCATCAGTCAAAAGAACAGCCCCGCCTGATCACTGGTAACTGTAAAACACATGAAAAAGGCGGGGCTGATCCGTGAGTGGTGTTCTTATGTCTGCACCCTGTCGGGGAACATCGCGGCCAGACCTTCGGGCGAGGCTTCGCAAATGCCGCGCTCGGTGATCAGGCCGGTGACCAGCCGCCGCGGGGTGACGTCGAATGCCGGGTTGCCGCCCGGCGTGCCATCGGGGCTGATCTGCACTTCGGTCACGGTGCCGTCGGTCAGTTTGCCCTGAACATGGGTAACTTCGGTATCCGTGCGTTCCTCGATCGGGATTTCGGCCACGCCGTCCCTGACCGTCCAGTCAATCGTCGGCGATGGCAGCGCCACATAAAACGGCACGCCATTGTCCTTGGCCGCCAGCGCCTTCAAATAGGTGCCGATCTTGTTGCAGACATCGCCATGCGCCGTGGTGCGGTCGGTGCCGACGATGCACAGGTCAACCTGCCCGTGCTGCATCAGGTGCCCGCCGGCGTTATCGACAATCAGATGATGCGGAATGCCGTGGCTGTTCATTTCCCACGCGGTCAGCAAAGCGCCCTGATTGCGCGGGCGGGTTTCGTCCACCCAGACATGGATCGGGATACCGTCCTGAACCGCGTGATACATCGGGCTGGTGGCTGTGCCCCAATCAACCGTGGCCAGCCAACCGGCGTTACAGTGGGTCAGGATATTCACCACCTCGCCCGGCTTTTTCTTTGCGGCAATTTCACGAATGATCTCAAGGCCATACACGCCGATCATGCGGTTGCACTCCACGTCTTCATCGGCAATTTCATGCGCCCGTTTCATCGCGGCTGCCGCGCGTTCGCCCTTGGGCAGCGGTTTTAGCAGCGCGTTCATTTCGTCCAGCGCCCAACGCAGGTTGATTGCGGTGGGGCGGGTTTCGTGCAGAAAATCCCAGATATCCGACAGTGAATCATCCGACGGATCGCGTGCCATTTCCACCGCTACACCATAAGCGGCGGTAGCGCCGATCAATGGGGCACCGCGCACCCACATATCGCGGATCGCTGTGGCGAAATCATCGCGGGTTGTAAGGTCAACCACGCGGAATTCATGCGGCAACCAGCGCTGGTCAATGATCTGCACCTGTCCGCTTGGCTGATCGAACCAGATCGAACGGTAATGTTTATCGCCTACTTTCATGACTCTTTCCTTTGTCCAATCATGCGCGCCTGTGAAATCACGCTGTCCATATCCGCAAATGCCGCCCTGTTGACCGTCAGCGAGCGCCCCAGCCTAAGGCCCCTGCCCTCGCAATCGGCGCGCATCGCTTCATCTTCGATCAAATCGTTTTCCGCGATATGGGCCAGGCTAAGCGTGCGGCGGATCATTTCGACACCGGCAAAGCCCAATGTGTCCTCGAATATATGCCTGAGCCGTGCGGCCAGCGCCTGTTCCGACGCCAGATTGTCGCCCTGATCCTCGAACAGACTGGCCTGATACAGGATGCCGTTACGCTCGGTGCGCCACAGGCGCGAAAACTCATCGCAGAACCCGCGCCAGATGTCGCTGATCACACCCAAAATCCATTCCTGATACTCGGCCCGCACCCCTTCGGATTCGGCGTGGCCCGGCTGGGCGTAATAGGCCATAAAGAAGTTGGCCAGCAACATGCCGATGTCAAAGCCCATCGGGCCATAGGTGACAAATTCGGGATCAATCACCATTGTTTCGCTGTCCGTCACCATGATCGAGCCGGTGTGCAAATCACCGTGCAGCATGGTTTCGGCGTTGTTGGCGAACTTGGCCTTCATATCCTGCGCGGCCACCTTCAGATCAATGTCGGCCCGCATCCGTTTCACCAGATCATCCAGACCCGGCGTGTGGTGGTTCAACTCGGCATCGAAATACGGATCAGAAAACACAAGGTTTTCGGTGATGTCGCACAGTTCCACGTTATCGGCAAACAGCGCCAGATCGGCCTTGCGTTTGGCGGTGTCCATCGACAGGTCCGAACCACGGAACATCGTCTTGCCCAGATAGTCCCCCATCACCGCCGCCAACCCGTCATGTTTTTTGCCTGCCATCAGCGAATGGCGCAGGATGATGTGCGGGGTCAGGAACTCCATCACGATCAGCGCCTGATCTTCGTCGAAATGATAGATTTTCGGCACCAGACCCGGCGCGCGTTCCTCTTGGCGGATCAAGGCGTGATATTCAAAGAACGCCCGTTTCAGCGGCAAGGGCCAGCTGTCCCCGACCAACCGCACATAAGGCAGCGCCTGTTTGACGATCACGGCACCCTTGGGGCTTTTGACGATGAACACAAGGTTCAGATTGCCATCCCCCACTTCATCGGCATCCCATGCGGAAGTATCCGTTCCCAAGTGGTCCGTCACCGCCGAAATCCCGCCCAACCGTGCGGGAATCGTTTCGACCGTTAAGGGTTCGTAACCGGAGCTTTGTTCTGACATGGTCCCCTCCATCTCTGGGATCGGCCCTATTTTACCCTATATTTCAAAGGGTTTTGGACAGACCCGCATTATCGCCCCGTCCTTGAAAAACGCGGCTTGTTAAACGTAGCATTGTAAACAGATCATCATTTGTCAATGCCCATTGACATTTGATCACAACGCCATAAGATCGCTTGCTATCGGGGGAAGGATAAGCATGTCCAAGGCTGCTGTTGAAATTCAGGGACTGACAAAAGCATTCGGCACCAATCGGGTGCTGCGTGGCATTGATCTGGAACTGAATGCAGGTGAAGTGACCGTATTGATGGGGGCCAATGGCGCCGGAAAATCAACGCTGGTCAAGGTGATCTGCGGCGTTCACCCGGCCGACACAGGCACGATCCGCCTGCACGGGGAAGAGTTGAAAACCACCACCCCGTCCGAGGCAATCCGCGCAGGTATCGTCACCGTTCACCAGAACATCAACGACGGGGTGATTCCCGATCTGGATGTAGCCTCCAACCTGATGCTGGACACGTTGGCGGAACCAGGCAGCGGGTTTTTCCTGAAACGGCGCGATATCCGGCAAAAGGCGCGAAAGCTGGCCCAGTCCATGGGGCTGGATGTGGACGTAAACCAGCCGGTCAGCGAATTGGCGCTGGCCGACCGCCAGTTGGTCGCCATTGCCCGTGCGATGGCGCATGAACCCAAACTGATGATTCTGGACGAACCTACCTCGTCCCTCTCGGCCACCGAGGCCGCGCGGCTGTTCACCCTGCTGGACCGTTTGCGCGATGCCGGTGTTGCCATTCTTTATATCTCGCACCGAACCAGTGACATTCACCGCATTGCAGACCGGATTGTCAGTATGCGCGATGGTGAAATCGTCGGCACGTTTGAGGAAAAGCCATTGGATTACGAGGCCGCGGTAAATGCCATGCTTGGCCACAAGATTTCCGAGGTTGATCTGGACATCAAATCCGCCGGCCAACCGGTGCTGGAGCTGCACGATCTGCAAATCCGCGAGGGCACAGCCAAGATAAACCTGACCGTCCATGCGGACGAGGTTCTGGCAATTACCGGCCTTGTCGGTTCGGGCAAATCAGAACTGGCGGCCATTCTGTACGGGTTGAAGAAACCGGCAGGCGGCAGCATGTCCCTGCTGGGCAAACCCTACAATCCGAAATCCCCGCGCCACGCGATAGATACCGGTGTGTTCATGTGCGCCAAGGATCGCGGCACCAATGGTGTTTTGCAGGACCACAACCTGACTAAAAACATCACCGCACCGTTTCTGGCGCGGTTTTCCACCCTGTCCTTTGTCAACCGCCGACACGAGGCGCGGGCAACCCGCAACATGATTTCCGAACTGGGCATCGTCTGTCAGTCCGAACAGGACGATATCGGCACACTGTCGGGTGGCAACCAGCAAAAGGTTGTTATCGGCCGCTGGTTAAGCCAGCCATCCGATTTGTTGATACTGGACGAGCCATTTCAAGGCGTCGACATCAAGGCCCGCCGCGACATCGGCGCGAAAATCCGCGAAACAGCCAAGGGGCGGGCAACCATCGTTCTGGCCGCTGAAATGGACGAGGTTCTGGAAATCGCTGACCGGATCGTCGTGCTGGCCGATCACGCCATCGTCGGTGAACACCGCAACGCCGATCTGGACGTAAAACAGGTGGTGGCCGAGGTCGCAGGCATGACCAATGGCACCAACGGACAAATCAATACTCAAGTGAACGGATAACAGGAATGCAGGACGGCACGAATACGCACAAAGACATGGCACCAAAGAAAACCTTGGTGGATTATGCCATCCGTTACGGGTTTCTGACCCTTCTTGCGGGCTTGTTGATCTTTTTCTCGGTGGTAACCGACGGATTCCTTAGCCCCTATAGCGCGGTATTCATTTTCCAGTCGGTGGCAATCACCGGTATTTTAGCGCTTGGTGTCACATTCACACTGGTGGTGGACGGATTTGACCTGTCTATCGGCTCGACTGCCACTTCGGCGCTGATGTTATCAGCCTATATGATGGTTGTGCTGGGCACCGGTGTGGTGCCTGCTGTGATTGCCTGTCTGGTGATGGGGGCGCTGATCGGGCTGGTGAACGGGCTGCTGATTGTGAAAATGAAGGTGCCGGACCTGCTGGCGACGCTGGGCATGATGTTCCTGCTGATCGGGCTGCAACGTATCCCGACCGAGGGCCGTTCCATCGCCACCGGCATGAAGCTGCCCGATGGCACCACGGCAAATGGCACGTTCTCACCTGAATTCCTGTGGCTGGGCCGGCACCGGTTCGATTTCTTTATTGATAACCTGATCCCGGTTTCGGTGGTTATTCTGGTGATCGTTGCCATCCTGTGCTGGGTATTCCTTGAACTGACCCGCCACGGGCGGCTGATGTATGCCATCGGATCGAACCAGAGGGCGGCGGCACTGGCGGGAGCCAATGTGAACCGTTATAAAATTCTGGCCTATATGATTTCCGGCGTGCTGGCCTCGGTCGGGGGCATCCTGCTGGCGGCGCGTCTGGGGCGCGGCGATATTGCCTCGGGCAACAACCTGCTGCTGGATTCGGTGGCGGCGGCGCTGATCGGCTATGCTGTAATGGGCGTGGCCAAACCAAACGCATTCGGCACAGCCATCGGCGCGCTGTTTGTCGGTATTCTGCTACAGGGGCTGACTATGATGAACGCGCCTTACTACACACAGGATTTCGTTAAGGGGGCGGTGCTTGTGATTGCCCTCGTCTTTACCTTCGTGCTGACTGGTCGGCGCGGCGGATCAACCCACTAGACTGCACTACAAATTAAAAAAGGGAGAACCATAATATGAAACTGACACGACGTATCGTTCTGGGTATGGCGGGCGGGATTGCAGCACTTGCAACCGGCTTTGCCAGCCCGACATTCGCAGGCGACATGCCGGCACCGTTTGACAATGCAGGGGATGTAAAAATCGCACTGGTGCGCTATTTGTCCACTGGCGACTTTTTCCAGGCCTATCTGTCGGGCGTTGAAACACAGGCTGCCGCCCTTGGCGTTGACCTGCGGGTATTCGACAGCCGTCAGGACGCCGCATTGCAGGCCGACATGGTGGATCAGGCCATCGCGCTTGGCGTTGATGGCATCATCATCCAGCACGGCCTGACCGAATCCATGCAAGAGGCCGCACAGCGCGCCATCGATGCAGGGATCAAGGTTGTGGCATTCGATGTAAACGTCGAAAACCCTGCCATCCCGCAAGTCGAACAATCCGACCGCGATCTGGCCCGTCTGGCGCTGGAACAGGCCGTCAAGGACAATGGCACATCGTTCAAGGCCGGCTATGTCTACGTTGCCGGTATCGCCCCGCTGGATCGTCGCGATGAAACATGGGTCAAGGTGAAAGAAGCCAATCCCGGCATCGAAGAAGTCGCCCAGTTCGGCACATTGGACAACCCGATTGCCAACTCGGTTGCCAATCAGGCACGTTCGGTTCTTCAGGCCCATCCGGACATCACCGTGATGTTCGCCCCCTATGACGAATTCGCCAAGGGTGTGAAAATCGCTGTGGACGAAGCCGGCCTGAACGAGCAGATCAAGATCTACTCGGCTGACGTTTCCACCGCCGATATTTCGGCCATGCGCGAACCGAACAGCGCATGGGCCGCCACCGCCGCTACCAACCCTGCTGTTGTAGGTGAAGTATCGGTGCGGGCACTGGCAATGTTGCTGGCTGGCGAAGACCCCGGCCACAATGTGATCATTCCGCCCACCCTGATTACGCAGGCCATGCTGAAAGACAAGGACATCAAAAACATGGAAGAACTGTCGGCCAAACTGCCCCAGTTTGCCCACGCCGATGTTGCTGTGCCTGCATGGATGCCCCTGCCCCCGCGCTAAGGGTCAGGTGACGTGATAACAACGGGGGCTGCGGCAGATTTGGTCGCGGCCCCCATTTACGGTAAAGGAGCAGATAATGCTGATCGGAATAGACTCCAACATGACGCCTGACTTGCTGGATTGTCTGATGCGCATGGGGCATGGCGATGAAATCGTTGTGGCCGATGCCAATTTCCCTGCCATCTCGACCGCTGCCCATACCCATTGGGGCGACGTGATCCCCCTGCCCGCCATGACGGCCCCCGATGCGATCAAACTGATCACCGGTGTGATGCCTCTGGACGGGTTTACCGACGCCTGCGCCCTGCGCATGCAGATTGACAACGCACCCGACGAGATGGGCGAGGTCCACACACAGGCCTTTGATATTCTGACAACCGCCATGCCCGAAGGCGCGGCCCTTGGCAGCATGGAACGCCAGGCGTTCTATCAACGCGCCCGTGGTGCCTTTGGGGTGGTTGCCACCACCGACATGCGGCCCTATGGCTGCTTTATCCTGCGCAAAGGCGTGATTTTCTAGGAATGATATGATGAGCATCGACAATCTGAAATCCCGCGCCAAAGGCATCAGCCTTGGCCTGTTTGCCGCCGATCTGGGCAACCTGCGCCGCGCGGCGCAAAACGTGGCGGAATGGGATTGCGATATCCTGCATTTCGACATCATGGATGGCGTGTTCGTGCCGCAGATGATCGGTGGTCCCGGATTTGTCGCCGCGATGGATCTGGGCCTGCTACGCGATGTTCACTTGATGGTGCAAAATCCCGCCGCCCATGTGGAAAGCTATATCAAGGCCGGTGCCGATATGATCACCGTACACGCAGAATCCGATAACGCCACTGAGGCGATCAAAATCATTCAGGCATCCAAGCGCCCCGTCATGGCCGGTCTGGCCCTGATGCCCGGCGCCACGCTGGACGATGCGGCCCCCCTTCTGGCGCTGAACCCCGATATGATCCTTGTGCTGTCACTGGACCCGCGCGGCACCCCTGCCGACATCACCGCCGCCTGCGCCCGCCTGACAGAGCTGCGTGAAATCGCCCCTGACGCGATGCTGGCCTTTGATGGCGGTGTCACGCTGGACAGCATTACAGAAATCGCCGCCTGCGCCCCCGATATGGTGGTCAGCGGCAGCGCCGTACTGGGCGCCAAGAAACCCAAACGTGCCTTTGCCGCAATGGTCAAGGCGCTTGAAACCGCTAACACTTAAACCCGAAAAGACAGGAACACGACATGGCAGATATTGATGACATCAAAGACGGCAAGGACTTTGGTCTGAACACACCACAGGACAAACAGGGCTTTTTCCTGAAGGGCCTTGCCAATTACGACTGGGGCATCAAAAACAAGATGAGCCGCATCTTTAACCCCGAAACCGGCCGCACCGTAATGCTGGCCTTTGACCACGGCTATTTCCAGGGGCCGACAAAGGGTCTGGAGCGGATCGATTTGAACATCCTGCCGCTGGCTGAACATGCGGATGTGCTTATGTGCACCCGTGGCGTTCTGCGCTCGATGATCCCGCCAACCCTGACCAAACCGGTCGTCATGCGCGCCTCTGGTGGTAACTCGATCCTGTCGGAACTGTCGAATGAAACCATTGCGGTTGCGATGGATGATGCGGTTCGCATGGGCGTTTGCGCGATGGCCGCACAGGTCTATATCGGCGCGGAATACGAGCATAAATCCATCACCAACGTGATCCGCCTGATTGACGAAGGCATGCGCGTGGGCATCCCGACGCTGGCCGTCACCGGCGTTGGCAAAGACATGGCCCGCGATGCGCGCTACTTTGGCCTGGCCACCCGTATCGCCGCCGAAATCGGTTCACACTACGTCAAAAGCTACTTCATCGAAGAAGGCTTTGAAAAAGTCGTCGCCGGTTGCCCTGTGCCAATCGTGATTGCGGGTGGCAAGAAGCTGCCCGAGCTGGACGCGCTGGATATGGCGTTCCGCGCTGTTGATCAGGGCGCTGCTGGCGTTGACATGGGCCGCAACATCTTCCAGTCCGAAGCCCCTGTTGCGATGATCAAAGCGGTTTCCAAAGTGGTGCATGAGCTGATGCCCGCCAAGCAGGCGTTTGAATTGTATAACGACCTGAAATCCGAGGGCTGATAGAGCCGTCAGGCGAAACAGTTTCAAGGGCGGTCTCTCGGGGCCGCCCTTTTTCATACCTGATACAAAAAAACCGCGGCCGTTTTACCGGTCGCGGTTTTGTTTTCAAAAAGGCTATTAAATCTAACGCAGTTTGTCCTGGTTCGAGCCACGGATCCATACTTCGACCCGACGGTTCAACTGACGTCCTTCCTGCGTTTCGTTACAGCCAACAGGTGCCACAGGTCCAAACCCGAATGTCTTGACGTTAGCCGCGTCCAGAATACCGATGGCGCTGTTCAGAATATCGACCTTGGCGCGTTCAGCACGGGCCTTGGATAGGGCGATATTGTTGTTGAACACACCGACCGTATCACTAAAGCCAACCAACAGGATGTCATTGCCGTCGACAAGCCCGTTGCGCACCAGTTCGGAAATCCGGCGGACATCGCGCAGGGCGCGTTCGTCCAGCTGGGCCGATCCCGATACAAACCGCAATGTGGTCGACAAGCGGTCTGCAGTCGAAACTTCGGCCAGATAATCGCGATAGGCGTTGATACCGGCGCGATCAATTGACGAGGCCAGCATCGCGGATAACAGACGTTCGCCCTGCTCGCTCATCGGTTGCTTGTCAATTGCAAGGCCAACCAGACCGGCTTCTTCAGCTGCCGCCTGCCCTTGGTTTGACGATAGATACTCGGCCAGACTTTTTGAGAGATCTGGTACGTCTTGGCCCTTAAGAGTAAACAAATGCCAACCCATCGTCAGCGGGTATTCTTCTGTCTGCAACGAAAATGAATTCGCGCTAGAGAAGATATTACAGGCATTGCGCGTTGTCGGGTTACTGTTTCCTTTGTTTTGCGACCGATAAGATACTGCGAACGCCATTGGATCATCGTTAATCGCTTTGTTCAGTTCATCCAATGTTTTATGCACAATCACATTCGACGCCAATTTCAAGCCGCGCGGGGCCAGAATATCGCGTTTGATAACACGCGCCAGATTGCTTTGTGCGTCAAGCACATGCAATTGGATCGCACCGTCATCACCACCAACATCAGACCAGTTGGTGACGCGACCGGACAGGATATCCCCCATCTGTTTCAACGACACTGAACGCACGCGGTTGGCGGGGTTCATTGTTGCCGTCAACGCATCAAGCGCAATGGTCTGCGTTTTCACACGGGCTTCGACATCACTTGCAGGCATGTTGACAATGCCTGCAATCTGCTGCGCGGTGAAATCTTCCCGGGTCAGGGCAAAGGCCGCATCACCGGAAAATAGCGATTTGAGAGACGCAATATCATCGGTCGGGATAACAGTAATACTGGCAACCAGGCCGCCCGAATTATCCCCAAGAAGATAATTCACTTCGGTCCCGTCATAAGAGATCGAGCGGGTCACATTCAGAGATTTTTCATTGGCAAACCGGTTCAGCGCCTTGCCAATAAACTGCTCGCCAACACCGGCAGGCGAGGCCACCTTGAATTCTGCCACAACAGGGCCAAGATCCGGGCAGGCATCACCGACACAGGTCACGAATTCACTGCGGACCGTCAAAACGCCCTGATCACTTTTGATCACATAGTTTGTGCCGTCATACTCTTGCAAAGTACCGGTAAAGCGCGTGCCGTCGCCCGAAATCAGGCTAACGGTTTTATCCACTTCCTCTGTCGCCTTTTCACTAGGGCAAGAGGCCCCCTCGCAGGACACGAATTCACTACGAATGGTCAAAACACCAACAACAGTCTTTATCGTATAGTTCGTGCCATCAAACCCCAGCAATTCACCACTAAATGTGGTTCCGTCGCCTGATTTCAACACAATTTGACCGTCATCCGCAACGACCTCGGGTTCAGCCCCTGGACAAGCTGCGCCATCGCAACTCACCAGATCACGGCTGACCGTCATTTCACCAACAACGGTCTTGATAACGAAGAATTTGTCATCCACACGAACCAATTCACCTTTCACCGAAATGTTCTTGTCCGGTGATTGCAGCGTAACCGTATTGTCCTGCGCTGTGGCGGCAGGTGCCAGCAAAGCCAAAGTTGCCCCAAAGGTCATTGCTATGATTTTATTATAGTTTTTCATCACACTCTCACGTTTTTGCATCGAGTTCCCCCACTAAATTCTAGTTTAATGTGGGATAATCCCGGTAATCCCCTCAACGAAGAAGTTCATTGTTAGCAATTCACTGTCACTTGCTGTTTCACCCGCAGCCAACCAGCCGCTCCCGTCCTGTTTACGGATAGGCCCGGTGAAGGGGTGTAGGCGCCCCTCTTTCATTTTTGCGATTGCGTCATTGGCTTGCGCTTGCACGCGCAACGGAATTAGGTCCGAGTACGGCCCGATTTCCAACATGCCCGACGCCAGGCCACCCCATGTATCGTGGCTCTCCCATTTGCCATCAAGCAAGGCCTGAATGCGGTCGATATAATATGGTGCCCAGTGGTCGATTGAAGATGTCAGACTGGCATCCGGGCCGTAGGCGGTCATATCTGAATCCTGACCGAATGAAAAAGCGCCCAATTCCTGTGCGACCACCATCGGTTCGATGGTATTGGTATTTTGCATAAGAATATCGGCACCGTTTGCGATCAGGTCGCGTGCCGCTTGCGCCTCAAGGTCGTGGTTTTCCCATGTGTTAAGCCAGACAATCTCGAACTCTACATCCGGGTTTACCGAACGTGCTGCCAGGAAAGCCGCATTAATATCACGAATAACATACGGAATGGCATAGGACGCAATATATCCGATCTTGTTTGTTTTGGTCATATTGCCCGCAATAATCCCTTGAACAACGCGCCCCTCGTAGGTTCGGATACTGTATGTTGACGAATTTGCGGCGCGAACAAAACCGTTGGAATGTTCGAATTTTGTATCAGGGTAGGCAAATGCAGCATTCAAAACACCATTCAGATAGCCATAGGATGTAGCAAAAACCAAATCATAGCCATCAGCGGCCAGTTCTTTCATCTTGGCTTCGCCCTCTTCCCCTTCCGCAATGTTCCAAAAGTAGCTCACCTCGATCTTGTTTCCAAAGTGTTCTTCCACCGATTTTCGGGCTTGATCATGCTGATATGACCAACCGATAGTATCTTCGGGGGTGTGGTACAGAAAAGCAATTCGCGGCTTGTCCTGCGCCCAGAGAGGGACAGATGACAGCATAACAAATAGCGCGGTCAGAATAGTAGCAACTAGTCGCATTCAAGTCTCCAAATCAAACACAGGAACCGGGGTGCAAACAGAAACCCGATATCCTAATTTACCACACCAATAGGCCAGTGCAGCATTTATATAATATCCTTAAGGTGGATTACTTAGGTTGTGAAGCCTGTATTAATTAGCATGGTCAAAAAACCTGTAATTGATTGTTTTTATGCAATATTGTTGTTAATCTGTCACGTTTTATTTTCGCCACAATTCAGAAGATACGTTTGCTTATTATATATTTTTCTACTTATTGGTGTCTATTGATTTCACCTAAAATAGACACGGAAAATCCCGCTTCAATATCTTTAACCGCTCCAAAATATGTTGATATAAAAAACATGAGCGGGCGAGCTTGGCCCAGAAAAATCAAGCCTATCGTTCAATTTATAAACTGCCATAAAAAACTCTCGTACTGTTCCCAAACTAGCAACACACAGGCTCTTGCCAACTCATTGCTTACATGCGCGATACAAATAAAGGTTGTGTGGCAAAAATAAGGCACCGTACCTTATGTGCAATTTGCCATTTTTATCCCCGCCACAAATTAAATCGTGGAAAATCGAGTTTATTTCTCTGATTCAGCAACAGATTCCCTCTTCTCGACCGTACAAAATGAAGCTTTTGTAATGTTACCGTCATACGCTCTCCATCCGGCGTGGCCATATCCATGAGCAAGAAGCACTCATGGAAGGAACGTAAAATGAGAGACTCTCGCAAATTTAGCACCATGCGCCGCATTTTGCTTGGCACCACCGCCGCAGCCATTGGCGCTGTCGGCCTGATGATGCCGATGCAAGGCACGGCCCAGACCGCAACTGTGGCACCGATTGCCTGGACACAACCGGCCAATCTGGCCGACCTGATCGAGGTGGTCAGCCCTGCCGTGGTCAAGATCACTGCCACACATACCGGCAAATCCGCCGAAAACATCCCGCAAAACATGCTACCGGACAATTTGCCCGAAGGACCGATGGGGGAAATGTTCAAACGGTTCTTTGATGAACAGCAAGGCGGCCCAAAACAATTTCACGACACGCAGCCCATGCAGGCGCTGGGATCCGGCTTTGTGATTGACGAGGATGGTATCATCGTCACCAACAACCACGTTGTCGAAGGCGCGGACAAACTGAGTGTCACCTTGAAAGACGGGCGAGAATTTGACGCCACCCTGCTGGGGACCGATCCGAAAACCGATCTGGCCGTTCTGAAAATCGACGCGAATGGCAAGCTGCCCACCGTTGGCTGGGGCAACTCCGACAAACTGCGGGTGGGCGACCCAGTCTTTGCTGTTGGCGCACCATTCGGTCTGACCGGCAGTGTGACCTCGGGCATCGTTTCGGCGCGCGGCCGCGATATCGGCGCTGGCCCTTATGATGATTTCATTCAGGTAGATGCCCCGATCAACAAAGGCAACTCGGGTGGCCCGCTGTTTGATGCCCAAGGGAATGTCGTCGGTGTGAACACCGCCATCTATTCCCCGTCCGGCGGTAGCGTGGGCATCGGATTTTCGATCCCGGCGGATCTGGCAAAGTCCATCGTTTCGGACATCGTGACAAACGGTCAGGTCGAACGGGGCTGGCTGGGTGTCAGCATCCAGAATGTTACCAATGACATTGCCCAAAGCCTGGGTCTGGACAAAACCAAAGGTGTGATTGTCGATAGCGTACAGGATGACAGCCCAGCCAAAGCAGCCGGCGTGAAAAGTGGCGATGTAATCATCGGCTTTGGCGACACCGAAATCGGTGATGTTGGCGACCTGACGCTGGCCGTGGCTGATGCGGAAATCGGCAAGAACACCGAGATGAAGGTCTTTCGTGGTGGCAAAACCGTTGTTCTGGAGCCAAAGATTGCCAAACTGAAAACAGATGTGGTTGCAAACATGCCTCAGGAACAAGCGCCGGAAATGAACTTTGGCGCCCTTGGGCTGGCATTGCAATCCGAAGGGGACAGCGTGGTGATCACATCGGTTGACCCCGAAAGCGGTGCGGCCGAGGCCGGGTTGCGGGAAGGCGACATAGTGGTTTCGGTCAACCAAAAACTGATCAGCGATCTGTCCGATGTGGATAGTGCAGTTGAGAAAGCCAAAGAAGCCGGTCGCCCTTCGGTGCTGGCCCAGATCGAGCGTGAAGGCAACCGTCGTTTTGTTGCCATTCCCATCTCGTAACGACTGCTAAGTTTATCGGGGGCCGGATATGGTGTCTGGCCTCCGATATCCTTATATATCCATCATGCGTATTTTAATAATAGAAGATGATGCCAGCACGGCCGGCTTTCTGGAAAAGGGACTGGGCGAGGCTGGGCATTCCACCACCTGGGTAAAAACCGGTGTCGAGGGCCTGTCCCATGCTTTGGAAGGCCCATATGACGTTATCATTCTGGACCGGATGTTGCCCGAACTGGACGGCATTTCCATTCTGAAAACCATGCGATCAAACAATGTGCAAACGCCGGTTCTGCTGTTGTCGGCCCTTGGCCAGACAGACCACCGCGTCGAAGGCCTGCGTGCCGGTGCCGATGACTATCTGACCAAACCCTTTGTCTTTTCCGAACTTCTGGCCCGTCTCGAGGCCATTTTGCGCCGCAGCAATCCTGCAACGCAGGATGAAACCACCCTGAAAGTGCAGGATCTGACGCTGGATCTGATGACGCGCACCGCCACCCGCGGCACCCGTCAGATCGAACTGCAACCGCGCGAATTCCAGATACTGGAATATCTGATGCGCACCGCCGGGCGGATTGTGACCCGCACGATGCTGCTGGAAAACGTGTGGGATTACCATTTCGATCCGCAAACCAACGTGATTGACGTTCATATCAGCCGCTTGCGCAAGAAAATCGATGCCCCCGGCGAAACACCCCTGATCCAGACCGTGCGCGGTGCCGGTTACCGGATGGTAAAATGACCACCCTGCCCCATAAAGGCAAAAGCGCCATCCGGCGATTGTTTGCCCTGCATATCTTTGCTTCGCTGCTGGCTTCGGCTGTGGTGCTGGGGGCAGTTTATATCGGCACGATGCGCCTGCTGGAAAACCAGACCGCACAGGCGGTGGATGCGGAACTGAACGGGCTGGTTCGGGATTATATCGAAGGCGGGCAATTTGCACTGCGCTCGGCCATTGCCGACCGCTCGACCTCGCGTGCAAATGCGGATTCCCTATATCTGTACGCCACCGCAGATGGCCACCCGATCAGTGGCAATCTGTCCGGCTGGCCCGAAGTGCCGATGGATGGATCGTGGCAAACTATCCGCCTGATGCGCACCGATATTGATAAAAACGTGCTGGTTGGCCTGCGGGCCATTGCCCTGCCCGGCGGTGCGCGCCTTATGGTCGGGCGGGATTTGCGCAGCCAGCGGGAATTCCGCGACATCCTGAAATATGCCTCCTGGGCCTTGCTTGGCTCGTTTCTGGTGTTCGGATCATTGGGCGGGCTGTTCGTGTCGCGCTCGATCCTGAAACGGGTTGGCGAAATCCAGCAGGCCGCGACCGAAACCGCCCGCGGGGATCTGTCCCGCCGTGTGCCCCTGCGCGGCACCGGTGATGAATTTGACCGGCTGGCCGAAGCCCTGAACGACATGCTGTCCAAAAACGAAACGCTGGTGACCGAATTACAGATGGTCACCGACAGCCTGTCACACGACCTGCGCACCCCGCTGGCCCGCCTGCGCAACACTCTGGAAACTGCGCTTGCAAATCCGGATGCGGACAATTCCGACATGATAGCAGAAGCCCTGTCCGAGGCCGATTATGTCCATCAGGTCTTTACCGACCTGCTGGATATTGCCCGCGTCGAGGCCAATCTGGCCCAATCCCAGATCGAACCGCTGGACCTGTCAAAAATCGTCAGGGATACGGTCGAGCTTTATACACCGCTGGCCGAGGAAAAAGACCAGACCCTGAACGCGCAGATCACCGATAATGCAATGATCGAGGGACATAAACAGTTCCTTGCCCGCGCCATTTCCAACCTGCTGGACAATGCTGTCAAATTCACCCCGACGGGCGGGGAAATTAATGTATCGCTTACAGCGACTGACGATAAGGTCGTGCTGACCATAGCGGATACAGGACCAGGCATCAGCGCGCAGGACTGGCCAAAAGCCCTACAGCGTATGGGGCGACTGGAACGCGAACGCGGCAGTCCGGGGGCCGGTCTGGGGCTAAGTCTGGTGGCCAAAGTGGCTGCTTTGCATGGCACCGAAGTGCAGCGGCAAGAGTCTGAAAAAGGGCTGACAATTTCTATCCCCTTTGCACGCTTTTCAGGTTAGGCTGACCCTGAAACAGCAATCCTTCGCATTGGGGCCGCATGTATACTCTTTTCCTCCATTCGCTTCTGGTAACTGTGTTTACCATTCGGATTCTGGCGCGCGACGGGCTTCTACCTTCATCCCGCATGGCGTGGTTCATGGTCATCCTGACCCTGCCCTTTGTCGGCTCGGCGCTCTATTTTCTGTTTGGCGAGGTTGATCTGGGCCATAAGGCAAACCAGCAACAGCGGCGCATCTTTGCGATCATTCATGAATATGCACACAAGGTGATGGAACCGCCCGAAAAAATGGAAACAATGGTGAAACCCCAATTCCAGTCGGCATTCAAATACACCCGTTCAATCAACGGCTTTGCCCCGCGCGATGGTAACAGGGCCGAATTGATGGCCGATGCACAGATTGCCCGAACACGGCTGATCAAAGATATCGATGCCGCCATCGATACAGTGCATATCCTATATTACATCTGGCTGGACGACACCACGGGCACCAACACCGCCCGCGCCCTGATCCGTGCCGCCAAACGCGGGGTGACCTGCCGCGCGATGGTGGACGGGCTGGGATCGCGTGCCTTTGTCAAATCCCCGCTGTGGAAAGAAATGGCCGAGGCCGGTGTGCAACTGTCTATTGCCCTACCAATCGATCGACCGATCCGCACCATCCTGACCAGCCGTCTGGACCTGCGCAACCACCGCAAGATCACTGTGATCGACGGCAGGATCACCTATTGCGGCAGCCAGAATTGCGCCGATCCCGAATTCAGGGTCAAACCCAAATATGCGCCCTGGGTTGATATTGTTCTGCGGATGGAGGGGCCAATCGTTGCCCAGAACCAGATGCTGTTTGCCAGCGACTGGCTAAAGGAAAACAACACCCCGATCGAAGCATTCCAGATTGAAACCCAGCCGGTCAAGAACGGCTTTGTTGCACAGGCGCTGGGGGATGGTCCGACAGAACGCTTACGGGCCTCACCCCAGTTGTTCGTTACCCTGATCGAAACGGCACAATCCGAACTGGTGATCACCACCCCCTATTTCGTCCCCGACCCGACAGTGATCGAAGCCCTTTGTGCCGCAGCCTACCGCGACGTAAAAGTCACGCTGATCGTGCCAAAGAACAACGACTCGTGGATCGTGGCTGCCGCCAGCCGCAGTTTCTATCGCAAACTGCTCGAGGCCGGCGCCCGTATTTATGAATACCGCGACGGGCTGCTACATGCCAAAACTCTGACCATTGATTGGCAAGTCGTTTTCATGGGATCATCGAACATGGACATCCGCAGCTTTGATTTGAATTACGAAAACGATGTGCTGGTTCAGGATCAGAAGATCACACAGGCGGTCTGCGATCGCCAGAATGACTATATTTCCTGTTCGGACAGCGTCACGCTTGAAGACGTCGAAGGGTGGTCCGTCCAACAGCGGATATGGCATAATGTTGTCGCGACATTGGGACCGGTGCTTTAGCATAATCAATGAAACGTGGCGGTCAGGGCCGCCTTGAAAGCCTCAAGAGAAATCAGGCTGTGCCTGGAAACTATCCTAAAAGGACCCGCGCTGCCCCTCATCTGTTTATCGCACTTCTTTGGCATGGTGGAAAAGCGCCTCTTTATTGAGGAACACCCGGAGCGGGCGCGGCCATCACGGCGATCATCTCAGCTGCCTTTTGATTGAGGCGCATGGCTTCTGTCTCATCCAGTTCTGACCAGTGGGCTGCAAACCAGCGATCGATTTCACGAATTGTGGCAAACAACGTATCTGCAAGAAATGATTGCGGCAGATCCGTACGAACCGCCCCAAGAGACTGACCGAGAACGATCAATTTGTCCACATGCGCGCGAATTTGTGACAACGGTTCAGTCAGGGCGGCTTGACTGTTGGTGCCTTGATAAATCCCGCGGGCCAAAGCAGCGAGCGTTTTATCCTGCAACAAGACCTCGGTAATGCCCCTGAGAAGTCTGGCGAATTGTTGCCAGAATTCGATTGCCGATCCTGGCTCGGCGAAGCTACCACTGACAGCCGCTGCGATACGCCGCAGGCCACGTTCAATCACAGCACGGTATAGATCGGCCTTGTCTGTGATATAGTAATAGGCCTGCCCCTTGCTCATTTGGGCGGCCACCAGGATCTTGTTGAGTGAAGCGCCGTCAAAACCATGCGCGGCAAATTCCGCTTCGGCCGGATCAAGCAACTGCGCTTGCCGTTCAGCGGGCAAGGCATCAAATCTTGCCCGCGGCGTATCCGCTTGCGATTGTGTTCGGTTGGCTTGTTTGTTCATGACGGCCTTTGCTCCGAATGGGGGAACAGATCAGCTGTTCCTGCATCCGGATGATTCCACAACCACAGCACAGCTGCAACATTAGGGATCAACATAAACCAGGTGCCAAACGGAGCAAGGACAAGGCCCGCCAGAGGCGCGGGAAGCGGAAGGCCGATAAGGATTGTGAGAACCAGCACCCCCAGTGGGGAGACGATGACGAACCAGCGGGGAAAAACCGTTTTGCCCGAAACAATTCCAACCGCAAGTAGTGTTGCCCCGGCGGGAAGCGCCAGCGCCGCAGTCAGATCGCCGACCATAAAGTGCTCAAGGATGTAGCGTTGGGCGAGATCGAAAAAGGCGGGGTCGGTGCTGCCGACCATCGCCTTGGCCTGTTCAAGAACACTGAGGAAGGCAAAACCCGCATGTTGGATACCCCCGATCATCAGGAGCGCATAGGCCAGAAGCAGCACGGGCAGCGTGCCAAACCAGAAGCCGGCGCGACGTGTCCCCAACCACCAGGGAAGATAGGTCAGCGCGTAGATCGGGTAGAGCCAACCGGCGGTCTGCGCCAGCATGATCAGCCAGTGCGGCCGACCATCCGCGCTCAGCACCATCGGGACGACCTGCGCGGTGAAATAATCCACGCCGCGCATCTGGGCAGAGTAGCCATAAACCAAATCCGCAAACAGATTCCACAAAATCAGGACCGAGCCCCAGATTCCGAGCAGCTTTAGAAGGAAGCGGATGCGTTCAGCGCGAATTGTGATTTCCAAAGTGTTTCTCCCTAAATGGTTTGACTATTTTTCCGACAACCGGTTGCGCCCTGTCATGATGAGCAGGCCTGCCAGTATCAACAGAGCCAGATAGGCAAAGGAATTACCGATACGGCTATAGAGCGTCACGTTGTGGCCGATTGGCATGTAGGCCGACATCTGCCTGTCGTTGGGGCCGAAGCTGGGCAGTGACGCAAGGATGCGGCCGCGATCATCGAAAGCCATCGAGGTTGCTTCGTTGCCAGCGCGTAGCACCGGAAAGCCCCCCTCTATTGCCCGCATCCGCACCATCAGCGAATGCCGCCGAAACATCCCCCGCCAGTCCAGGCCTGGCAGCACTACGAGATCGGCATCGACCCGGGCAAAGGAAAGCGCCCCTCGCGGGAAATCGAAGTCATAGCAAATTGCCCCGCCTATATTACCGAACGGAGTCGCAACTGTCCTCAGGGGCGCGATGCCGGGTTCGCTGCCCTCGAACGGCACAGGGTGATGTTTCAGATAGGTCTCGACAATGGTGCCATCGGCATCAATCCAGATGAACTTGTTTTCCTGACCGTGACGGCTACCGGTCGGGAGCTTCACAATATAGGCGGCGACTATGGCGATCTGTTCGCTCATCGCGACGCCCCGCAATCGGTCGAGCAGCGTCTTTTCACCGTCTTGCGAAACGACGGTGGAGGCTTCTCCCCACACGGCCAGCTCTGCGCCCTGTCGGGCAGCGTTCTGCGTATTTGCAACCATCATGTCGGTGGTGCGCGCGACTACTGGCGAGTCGGGGTCTGGAATGGTGCCGGTGAAAACGAAGTCATTGGTAATTGCGGAAAGGCGTGCGTAACGACCGTCCGGTATCTGGTCAAGACGTAAGTCGCCCCAGACATTGAGCAGGAGAAAGACCACGCCGAAAACTGCGAGTCGCACCTTTAAGCCCGAGAAACTGCCCTTGAGCAGCACAGAGGCGACCAGAACCGAGAACCACGCCATAAGCGCAGAGATGCCAAGAAAACCAACAAGTGAAGCGGTTTGCAAAAGCGGAAGGTTGGAGATTTGGGTATTGGCCAGCGCCCCCCAATCCCCGAACGGGGTAAAGAATGCCTGCAGATACTCGAAACTTACCGCGACAACGGGAAAGGCAAGGATACCGCTCCTCTCGCATGTCCTTCTGCGAATTCTTTCCCAGATAATGTAGGTGAGAAACCAGTGGAGACCGATCACCGTTCCGGCCATGACCGAAAACCCCAACGAGACCAGCAAAGGGGTCGAGGCGGACTTGGCAAGTACCAGCATTGAAGCGGCAACAAGAACCAGAAGCAGCCAGAGCCGGTCCTTCGGTTTACGGTATCGTGTTGCATAAATCAGAAAGGGAACGGGCATGAACCACGCAACCACCTCCGCGCTGCCGCGCATATCTGAAAAGAATGTCAAAGCAAGCCCAAGTGCGAGCAGTGAAGTGCGGCACATCAAGTATGTGCCATCCGGGTTTTTGATGTTTTTCACGCGTTCCACTCTTGCGCCTTCTGTTTTTTGTTGTGATTCGACCACCGGTCTAAATATTTAAACCAGTGGTCTACTTCTGTCAATCGAAACCACAGGCCAATCCAATCCGAAACTCACAATCCAGACTCTGGTGAAAATGGATGAAGGCAATTGCAATGATTTAACCCAGCAGCCCCCGGTGGCCTTTCTCGAGAAGGCTGATCTGCTGATTGCTTGCCCCCACCATATCGGCCAGGGCCTGTAGGCTCAGGCCGCGCGCTTTTCGCAGTTCAGAAATGAGGTTTTTCACACCCAAACATACAGCGAGTGCGGGCTGACACCCAATCGTTGTGAAACCTCGCGCACAGAATGAGGTGGCTCGGTTTGTTTGAACAGCACCCGAGGGTTTCTTAAGTGGATATCTGCTTTTTCTAAGCAGCTACCGGAATTGGTTTTGGCTGATTGAAGCGGGGAACCAGGGGATATTCAGGTAGCAGGTTGCAATCTGAGGTCCGACACCGCATTGCGATGTGCATCAAACCCTTCATAGGTGGCGAAGCGATTGGTGTGCATGGCCATTTCGGCGTAGCCGGCTTGCGAAATATGTCCGATAGAGGCGCTTTTCAAGAAATCGTGGACACCAAGTGGCGAACCGAACCTGGCCGCTCCGGATGTGGGGAGAACGGCGTTTGGGCCCATGACGTAATTGGCGATCGAGCTGGGTAGATTTTCGCCAAGCAAGATTTCCGACGCGTTTCTAATATGCGCCAAGTGGTCAAACGGATTTTTCGAGAGCACTTGAAGATGCTCAGGTGCGTAGTCATTGACGAACTGGTAGGCTTCTTCAATGTCTCGTGTAACCACGACACCGCCATTTTTCCCACTCAACACGGTCGTGGCAAATTCGACCCGTCTACGATCCATATGCTGATAGAACTCCGGGACCGCGTCGATAACAGCTTTTGCGATATCGGCAGAAGGCGTCACCAGAAATACGGAACTATCCGGGCCGTGTTCCGCCTCGATCAGGAGGTCAAGGGCCGCCGTTCGAGGATTGGCGGTCTTATCTACAAGCAGCACGCTTTCTGTTGGACCAGCTCTAACGTGAGAGGCGATCTCGCCACTCAGCAACCGTTTTGCGGCCACGACCCACAGGCTCCCCGGCCCCTCGATCTTCTGGCACTTGGGAACCGAGTCCGTACCAAACGCTGCGGCAGCAACCGCAACGGCACCCCCTGCTTTGAATACACGTTCCACACCTGCCAGCCTCGCGGCAACCAAAGTGGCGGCATCGACTGATCCATCGGGCGCAGGCGGGGTGATAACGATTGGCTCGCGCACGCCGGCAACAGCCGCCGGAATGGTGGTCATTAACGTGACCGACGGAAAGGACCCCTTCCCGCGCGGCGAATAAAGCGCGGCGCTGTCTATGGCATTATAGCGCTCGCCCACCAGCACACCGGGACGAATTTCCTTCATCCACATTTCTTTTGGCATCTGTTCTTCATGGAAGCGGCGAATATTGTCCACCGCATATTCCAGTGTTTCAATCAGTTGGCGGTCCAGACTGTCAAAAGCCCGGTCAAATTCGTCCTTGCTCGCCTCTATGGTTATTTCTGTCAGTTCAGCTTTGTCGAATTGCTTGGCAAAACGCACGAGTGCAGCATCACCGTCCTGCCTGACGGCATCGATGATTGGTTTCACACCTTCCAGAAATTCCGAAAGATCACCTTCCGTTCGAATGTGCAGGTTTGCTATCTGGGCTTTCGACATCGAGGAAAGCTCATGCACGGCAATTGGTGCGCATTGGTCACCTTTCATCGTGTTTCTCCATTGCCATGACTTTCAGGGTTTCCTCGCGAATATCGGCCATAATGTCCCGCTTGTATTCGCCGAACTGGGCGGTCGTGACGATGTCAAAGTTTCGCGGACGCTCAAGTTCTATATCGATCGTGCGTTTTACCAATCCCGGGCTGCTACAAAGCACAACGACCCTGTCCGCAAGAAAAATTGCCTCATCTACATCATGGGTGACAAAAAGAACGGTAACCTTGTGATCCTCCCATACTTTAAGCAGAAGTTCTTGCATCATCCCGCGTGTCTGGGCATCCAGCGCCCCGAACGGTTCATCCATCAGCAAGATCGAAGGTTTGTATACCAGCGCACGGGCGATGGCCACGCGTTGGCGCATGCCGCCGGAGAGTTGCTTTGGGTAGGAATTTTCAAAACCGGAAAGGCCAACCGCCTGAACGAAATGAGCGACCAGTTCATCTTTTTCAGCCTTGCTGAAATTGCTTTTTTCAAGGGCGAAGCGGATGTTGCCTTGAACCGTCATCCATTCAAACAGGCTATAACTTTGAAAGACGAAGCCGCGGTTTCGCCCAGGACCATCAACCGACACTCCGTCGATAAGAATGTCTCCGGATGTTGGTTCGTCAAGTCCCCCGATCATGTTAAGCAGGGTGGATTTTCCGCAGCCGGATGTGCCGACAATGGAGACGAATTCGTTTTCATGGACATCCAGATCGATATGTTTGATCGCTTGGACGGCTTGGGTGCCACTGTCAAAAATCTTTCCGACAGCATCTACCTTGATACGGGGCATCGTTGTATTGTTGGTCATGGTCGTTATCGCTTGTCACTATTCCACCGGAAGAATCTAAGTCCCGATTTATTGAAGGCGTAGTCGGTCAAAAGCCCGAGAACACCGATGAAGAGGGTTCCGAAAAGGATCGTATCCGTGGCCAGATAGCGCTGTGCGTCCATGATCCTGCGGCCAAGCCCGTCACTTGCCGCAACCAACTCGGCGACAACAAGATAGGTCCATGTCCACCCGATCGTAATGCGAAAGGTATCCCAGATGCCCGGCGAGGCGGCAGGCAGGATAACGCGGCGAAGTATCTCGGAATTGCTAAAGCCAAGCGTTTGCCCCGCCCGGATCAAATTCATGTCGATGTTTTTTACATTATCCATGATCATCAGGGCCTGCTGAAAGAAGGTGCCCAGAAAAAGGATGAGGATTTTTTGCGCATCCCCAATGCCCGCCCAAAGAATGGACAGGGGTATCAACGCAACGACCGGCATATAACGCATGGTCGAAATCAAGGGACCTAACGACCCCTCGATGATACGGAAGTTCCCCATCAGGATGCCGATAGGGACCGCAACGACCGTTGCCGCCAGCCAGCCAATTGTGATGCGATAAAAACTGACAGAGGCGTCAGCAAAAAGAATGCCTTCCGTGACCTGCCGCCAACCTTCGGCCAGCACAGCTACGGGGCTTGGTAAAAAGAGAGGCTTAACGAGGCCAAGATAGGTCACCAACCACCATAAGAAAATCAGCACGGCCGGGATAATGAAGCCAAGGGCACTGTAAAGCCCTGACGGAATGTCTTCGCGCAGCCTGAAAAGACCACTCTTTGGCTTTTTGCGGATTTGCGCTTTGGTTGTTTTTGGTTGCATGTCTCTACCTCAGGGAATGTGTTGCCCGGCGCACGATAATCCGCGCCGGGCAAGGCTCTGTGTTTATTTCATCGACATCAGGGTTTCGACTGCCAGAATTTCGTCTGCGGCAGGTATCTTCTTGATGTGTTCAGGGTTGGTCGCGGCCATGATTTCACCGATTTCCTGAATGGTGGCTTGGAAGTCGCCGCCCAGGAATTTGGCCATCTCGGAGATCGTATAGAGACGAACGCCCTCAAAAGCGGGCGTGAACTCCTCCATACTGGACCCGACCGCCTCGGCGATGATCGCACCGCCCTCTTCAGGATTTTCACGGATGAATCTTACAGCATCGTCCCAGGCCTGGATAAGACCACGGACATCCTCGGGGTGCGCGTTGATCCAGGTTGAGCTACTCGTAAGCATATCACTGATCAGCCCCGGCTTTTCAGCGGCCGTAAAAAGAACCCTGTTTTCATCACTCTGCGCGAGCGCATTCGAAATGTAGGGC
>WFNH01000126.1 GCA_015488685.1 Marinosulfonomonas sp. | reverse complement strand
GTGGTTGGTGCGTTGTTGATCGGGGCGATGCTGCTGATACCGGCGGGGCCGGGGATTGTGGTGGCCGCCGTTTTGGCCTTTGCAGGTAGCGTGATGTTCGGCCGCAAACGTTAACAGCGCTTATCATTGCTGCGCCAGCCCGCAGATTTTAGCGTTTGTCGTAGTAGAGGCCCACGACATGTTCGGCCTCGGCAAAGAACAACCAGCGTTGTGTCAGGATGCCGATGATATGCGAAACCAGTGCGGTGATTTGCAGCTCAAACAAGCGACCAGATAGGCCCGCCAGCAACAGCGGCAACAGATACCCCATCAGCAGGGCAATCAGACGCAGTTTCAGCACATGTTTGCGCGCCACGACATAGACCATTTCGTTCAGCAGATAGTTGGTGCCGGTGTGCGGTGGCTCATACAGGCGCACCTTGCCGATGGTGCCCAACCCGGTAGCGGTTTCCAGCGTATGCCCACGGGCGGCAAAGCGTTGATCGCCCGCAATCCAGACATACATCTGCACCACAAACGCCAGAGTCAGAAACACCAGCGTGCCGAATACATCGCCGGCAAGGATCGCCCCGCCGCCAAGCGCCAGCAGGATGAATAATGCCGAGGTGGACCAGTGGTTCCATCGCGGTACGGTTTTCAGCTGCGCATACATCATCGAAGTGGTGTATACCGTGACAAGCGCCATGATCGCGCCGATCCAGCCCAAGGGGGGCATCTGGATTTTGAAGAAGATATTGGCCGCAGCGAAAATGCCCATCACCGACAGGGTGCCAACGGCCATCCAAGCCTCGCGCGACAGCCAGCTGGTGCGCCATTGGGTGAAAGCCTTGAGCGCGTTTTTAGGATTGCCAAGGTGGAAGGTCGAGGAAATCAACCCGCCGACCGCCAGCAGATAGGCGACAAAGAAGTAAGGGAAAGCATCCCAGCCTTGCGGGCCGGGGATGCCGATGCCAAGCCAGGCCAGAAAGCCAAAGCCAAGGCCGGAAAAGACGGTGAAAAAGATTACGGATGGTGCGGGATGCATCTTACAGGGCCTCCAGTGCTTTATCGAGCCAACCGAGGAAGCCCTTGGGCGTATCGGCAACAGGTTTCATGGCCGGTGCAGAGGCATCTACATCTTCCAGCGTATCTTTGGGGCGGGGTGGCAGGTATTTGTTGACCGGTTTGGTGCCTTGTTCGGGCATCAGATCAATCCCGCCGCGTTCCGCGACCAGTTTGGAAACATTGCTTTCGGGGTCCGCGAAATCGCCGAAATGCCGCGCGCCGGCGGGGCAGGTGCGCACGCAGGACGGGATGCGGTCCACTTCGGGCAGGTTTTCGTTATAGATGCGGTCAATGCACAGGGTGCATTTCTTCATCACGCCCGCCAGTTGGTCCAGTTCGCGTGCGCCGTAAGGGCAGGCCCATGCGCATAAACCGCAGCCGATGCAGTCGTCCTCGTTCACCAGAACGATGCCGTCCTCGACCCGCTTGTAGCTGGCGCCGGTGGGGCAAACGGTGACGCAAGGGGCGTCCTCGCAATGCAGGCATGATTTGGGGAAGTGGATGGTTTGGGAACAGCCGCCGGCATTGGGCTGCACCTCGAAACTGTGCACACGGTTCAGAAAAGTGCCGTGCGGATCAGCGCCATAGGCATCGACATCGGACAGCGGTGCGCCATAGTTTTCGGTGTTCCAGCCCTTGCAGGAAATCACGCAGGCATGGCAGCCTACACAAGTGTCCAGATCAATCACAAGGCCCAGTTTTTTGTCGGTCGATTGTGGTAGCTGTGTCATTTGCCCACCTTCCATGCCAGATTTTTCGGCCCTTTGCCGACGGGGGATTTTATCGGCGGGAAGTTCGGTTGCACCTCGTCCGGCGGGGCGACCTTTTCGATTTTCACTTTCAGATCGAACCACGCGGCTTGTCCTGTGACAGGATCGGAATTGTTCCAGCGCAATCCGTCGCCTTTGCCGGGCAGCAGTTCGTGGATAATGTGGTTCAGCAGGAACCCTTTGGTGGCCTCGGGCGCGCCTTCATCCAGCGCCCATGCGCCCTTGCGTTTGCCGATGGCGTTCCATGTCCAGACAGTGTTGTCATTCAGGCCTGCCTGATGGGATACCGGCACGGTGATTGATCCATGCGGCGAGGAAACCTTGGCCCAATCGCCATCCTTGAACCCTTGTGCTTCCCAGATTTTGGTCGGGACATACAGCGGGTTAAGGCCGTGCAACTGGCGCAGCCATGCGTTTTGCGTGCCCCAGCTGTGATACATCGCCATTGGCCGCTGGGTCAGGGCGGTGACAGTATATTCGCCGCCTGCCTCGTTTTCCTCGACATTCGGGGCATACCAGATCGGCAGCGGGTCCATGGATACCTTTAACTGTTCGCGCAGGTGTTCGGGTGGCTGATGTTCGCCAATCCCTTCGGCTGCGCGCTGGAATTTGCGCAGCGGTTCCGAATAGATCGAGAACAGATAGGGCTGTTCATGATCAAACAGGCCCACTTCGACCGCCCATTTCTGATAGGCGGCGTTCCACGGTTTGAAATAGGATGCATCCTGCGGGATGTGCGATTCAAAGAAGCCGCCGTTATCGATATAGGCTTGCAACTGGTTCGGGTTCGGCTCGCCACGCCCGACATCTTTGCCGTCCTTGCCACGAAAACCGGCCAGCGGGCCGACGCCCGGGCGGCGTTGATGATTGACGATGTAATCGGCGTAGTCTTTGTAGACCGCATCGCCGTTCTCATCGACAAATCCGGGCAAGCCAAGGCGTACGCCCAGATCAATCAGCACGGATTGGAATCCACGCACATCGCGGTCAGGTTCGATCACCGGCCAGCGGATCGAATCCGCCATCGCATCGGCCTCGCAGATCGGTCGATCCAGCAGGCTGATACAATCGTGCCGCTCAAGGTAAGTTGTATCGGGCAGGATCAGATCGGCATAAGCAACCATTTCCGAAGAATAGGCATCGGAATAGATGATGCGCGGGATGACGTATTCGCCATCCTCGTCCTTGTCGGTCAGCATGTCCATCACGCCGGATGCGTTCATCGACGAATTCCACGACATGTTGGCCATGAACATGAACAGCGTGTCGATTTTGTAAGGGTCCCCCGCATGGGCATTGGAGATCACCATATGCATCAACCCGTGGGCCGACAGCGGGTTTTCCCAAGTGAAGGCTTTGTCGATGCGAACGGCGGTGCCGTCTTCTTTCAGGCCCAAGTCCTCAGGCCCTTGCGGATAGCCCAGATGCGGGCCGTTCAGCGGCTTGCCGGGGGTGACGCCGAAATGCGGTTTCGGGTGGCCCTCGACGGGCTTCGGGTAGGGGGGTTTGAAGCGGAAACCGCCCGGTGCCTCGACACTGCCAAGGATGATTTGCAGCATGTGCAAGGCGCGCGCGGTCTGGAAGCCATTGCTGTGGGCCGAAATACCGCGCATCGAGTGGAACGCGACGGGGCGTCCCTGCATTGTCTTGTGCTTGTCACCGCGAAAATCGGTCCACGGGATGTCCAGCTCGAACGCTTCGTCAAACGCCACGCGGGCGATGTCGGCTGCAATCGCGCGGATGCGACCGGCGGAAATGCCGCACCGTTCGGCCACGGCATCGGGGCTGTAATCATCCGACAGGTATTTTTCCGCCATCAACTGGAACACGGTGCGATAGGGCGTTTTACCGACCTTATGCGTGGCGGCCAGATCGGGTTTCACGCCCTTTTTGTCAAACGCGGCCAGCTTGCCGGTTTTGCGGTCGATCACCTGCATCTTGCCGGATTTGTTACGCAGGAACAGGCCGTAATCGTCCGATTTCGGATCATCATTGACCAGAACCGGCGAATTGGTGAATTGCGCCAGATAGTTCAGGTCAACCTTGCCCGCCTTCAGCAGTTCATGCACCAGCGCAAGGATGAACAGACCATCGGTGCCGGGCGTGATGCCGACCCATTCGTCCGCCACCGCGTTATAGCCCGAGCGGATCGGGTTTACGCCATAAATCTTGCCGCCATTCGCCTTCAGGCGGCCAATGCCCATCTTGATCGGGTTTGAATCATGGTCTTCGGCCACACCGAAAATCATGAACAGTTTGGCGCGGTCCCAGTCGGGTTGTCCGAATTCCCAGAACGCGCCGCCCATGGTATAGATGCCACCCGCAGCCATGTTGACCGAGCAGAACCCGCCGTGGGCTGCGTAGTTCGGGGTGCCATAGGCCTGCGCCCACATGCCGGTAAAGCTTTGGGATTGGTCCCGTCCGGTGAAAAACGCCAGCTTTTCCGGCGCGGTTTCGCGCAGCGGCTTCATCCAGTCGGTGGCGATCGTCAGCGCCTCTTCCCAAGAAATATCCTTGAATTCGCCCGACCCGCGCGGGCCGACCCGCAGCATGGGGTTTTTCAGGCGCGAAGGCGCGTTGACCTGCATGATGCCGGATGAGCCTTTGGCGCAGAGGACACCCTTGTTCACCGGATGGTCGCGGTTGCCTTCGATATAGGCAACCTTGCCGTCCTTCATATGCACGTTAATGCCGCAGCGACAGGCGCACATATAGCACGTCGTTTTGCGGATTTCGTCCGAGACCTTTGGCGATGTCTCAATCGCAGGCTGATGATGCGTCATGCGCGTCCCTGTTGTTTGCTGGCCGGATTCGGCTCCGGTGTTATTCCAGCCGGTTTACAAAATCCATGCCTAACATGCAATAATTTGTATGTATTGATACGAATGTTACAGATTCATCGTTCCTTTATCGGCACATAAGGGCGCATTTCGGGGCCGTTATACAGGGTCAGGGGCCGGATCAGGATATTGCTGCGGCGTTGTTCAAGGCACTGAATCACCCAGCCGGGCACACGACCGATGGCGAAAATAGGCACATAGAGGTCCATCGGAATGCCGTGCAACTGGTAAATCACGCCGGAATAGAAATCGACATTCACGTTCAGACCGTGGCGCGCATAGGGGTGCATTGCGTCGACCACCGCTTGCAGGATGTCATACCATTCCGGTTGCCCCATTTCCTGTGACAGCTTTTTTACCCCGTCGCGCATGTGACGTGCGCGCGGATCTTCTGCGCGGTAAACGCGATGGCCAAAGCCGGTGACGGGTTCACGGTTTTTGCGTTTGGCTTTGACATAGGCAGCGGCGTTATCGGCGCTGCCGATTTCGGCCACCATTTTCATCACGTCCTCGGCCGCGCCGCCGTGGGCCGGGCCGGCAAGGGTGGACAGGGCGGTGACAATGGCGCCGTGCAGATTGGCGTCGGTGCCGATGGTCACCCGCGCGGCAAAGCTGGAGGCGTTGGAGCCGTGTTCGGCGTGCAGGATGAAATCGACATCGGCCAGACGGGCGGCGTCCGCGCTGGGCTTTTCGCCCTTCAGCATCCACAGCCAGTTGGCGGCGTGGCCAAGTGCGGGATCGGGGGCCACCGGCGTGCGCCCGTTGCGGATGGCGTGATGGGCGGCGACGATCATCGGCACCTGTGCGGTCAGCTTGATGCCGTTGCGGATGAAACCATCCTCGGTAATGTCGCTGCTTCCCTCGTCCAGCGCCGCAAGGGCCGAGGTGGCGGTGCGCAGCACGTCCATCGGATGACCGCCCTTGATCTGTTCGATCACGGTATAGATTTCATCCGGCAGATGGCGGGCCGCTTTCAGGCGGGCATCGAAATCGGCCAGTTCGGTTTCGTTGGGCAGATCACCATGGATCAGCAGATAGGCGACTTCCTCGAATGTGGACTGGGTGGCCAGATCGTGGATCGAATAGCCGCAGTATGACAGTTCACCCTTTGCCCCGTCGATGTGGCTGCTGGCGGAGCGTTCAAAATAGATGCCTTTCAGGCCGCGATTGATCTTGACGGTGTCGCTCATATCGGTGTCCTTTCGAAGTGAATAGAAGGAGTGGCAAAGATGCCGGTATTGGAAAATGCATACGCTATGGCGCGGGCGCGAAACCTGCGGGTGGTGTTTCCCGAAGCAGGCGAGGACGCCCGGATTGACGAGGCCGCAATGCGGTTGCAGGCTGAAGGCTTGGCGATGCCGGTGGCCCTGACGGAACCGGATGCAGCGCAACTGGCAGCCCTGCTGGCCACACGTCCGATGAAAGAGGCGCTGGCGCGGCGGATGTTGCAAAAGCCGCTGATCCGCGCGGCAGCGATGGTGGCGGCGGGGCAGGCGGATGTGATGGTGGCCGGAGCGGTCAGCCCCACGCGGCGGGTGATCGAGGCGGCAAGCATCGCGATTGGCATGGCCGAGGGGGTGAAACTGCCCTCGTCGTTTTTCCTGATGGTGTTTCCCGACGGGCGCGAATTGGTGTTTGCCGATTGCGCAGTGAATGTGGCACCGGATGCGGCCACGCTGGCCGATATCGCGCGGGCCTCGGCGGTGTCGGGCGCGGCGTTGCTGGGCAAGGCGCGGGTGGCGATGCTGTCGTTTTCGTCCGGCACTTCGGGCAGTGGGGCGTCGGTGGACATGGTGCGCGAGGCGGCGGAACTGGCGGGGGTGATTGGCCCTGTGCAAGCGGATGCGGCGCTGAATGCGGCAATTGCTGCGGCCAAAGGGGTGGAAGGCGGGGATGCCAATGTGCTGATTTTTCCATCGCTGGATGCGGGCAATATCGCATATAAACTGGCGCAGGAACTGGCGGGCGCACAGGCGGTGGGGCCGTTTTTGCAGGGGTTCGCCAAACCCGTTTGCGACCTGTCGCGCGGGGCAAGCGTGGAAGATATTGTCGCGGCCACAGCGGTGACGGCGGCCTTGTGAAACAGAGGCCCCTTGCGGGGCCGCTTTATGTCTCGGGCCCCTTTGGGTCCTCGGGATGCCTGCGGCGCGGATATTTGTGGAACAGTAATGATGTTATGTTCCGATCAGGGTCAGGGCGTCCTTTGCGATCATGCGTTCCTCTTGGG
>WFNH01000125.1 GCA_015488685.1 Marinosulfonomonas sp. | reverse complement strand
GTCGGCGGGCTGGGCGTCGATTGTGCAGGCGCATATCGCGGGCGGACAGGGGGCGGGGTATTTCCGACTGGCGTTTGACGCGGGTGGATTTGCGCCGCGCTGGGTGGCTGGTTGGGCTAATCTGCGGGCGCGGGTGTTCGGGTTGCCCTTTGGCGATCAGGGGTTGCTGATTTCGCGGGACTTATACGACGCGGTGGGCGGTTATGCGGATATGGCGCTGATGGAGGACGTGGCGATGGCGCGTGCTTTGCGGGGCCGTTTGCACATGTTGCCGGTAGTGGCCCGCACCAGTGCGGCGCGGTATCAGCAGGCCGGATGGCTGCGGCAGGGCGCGCGCAACCTGTGGCGGCTAGTGCGGTATCTGGCAGGAGGCGATGTGGAACGGTTGGGGCGGGGGTATTGAAGGGGATTTTCCGTCACCAATTGCCACTGGCAAAGTGTCACAAACCTGTAGTGCAGGATTAATAGGCCCTGACCTTAATGATACCGGCAAGACGAAATCGCAAGACCCGGCAGGCCCAAGTCGTCACCAGACTTTGGGCATGGCTCTCGTAAACCTGCCGGATTGAATATTTTTTTGATCATACTTGACCAAGATCAAGGGGACGGCCGGTTTCGGTAGACTATAGCATACCGTACTGTCGCCTGAAACGAGTCGGTCTCTATGTATCAAACCACTAAAAGACGCCCGTCACACCGCTGGTTAGCGGTTTGGCACTTGTTGGGCGTTTTGGCGATACTGGCGTCGCTTGGTCAATCCCCTGCTGTCGCTGCCGTACCAAGCGGGAATGGCGTCTGGATCGAGGTTTGTGGCGGCGACGGCACAAAGCTGGTTCAGGTCGACAATAGTGATAGTGATGAAACACCAAACAAGTGTTGTATCAACTGCAAATGCTGTTTTGTTTCAATCGCCACAATAGGGGGTCTTCCCCCTCAATTTTTTGGCTCTTCATCGGAATATACAAAGGCGAAACTTGGTTTTGCCCACGATATCGCGAATATCACCGGAGCCGAACAATACTGGGCGGCCAATCGTGGCCCGCCTAAAGCAAGCAAAGAAAATATGATGATGTATCCTGCCTCTTTGATGATCAAAGGGCCTGTTGTGACTACTTCTTTTGAAAGGAGTCTCACATGGCTTTGATCTCGCGCCTTGGCGCCACACTTACCCTTATTATAACACTGCTTTTGGTCGGAACGGGCGCCCGTGCCGATGGCCCACCTGTATTGAAACGTTTTCTGTCCAAGGTGCCGGCCGCCGAACTGGTCCCCGGCGCAACGGCCTATGGCGAGATGCGTTCGGATGTGCCGGTTGTTCCGGTGATGAAAGGTTCGGATATTATGGGCTATGCCTATATTACTTCGGATTTTGTCGGCACAACCGGATATTCGGGCAAACCCATTCACATGATGGTCGCAATCGACCCGGACGGCAAGCTATTGCGGGCCGATCTGGTAGAGCATCATGAACCGATCGTGCTGGTCGGCATCCCCGAAAGCAAAATCCGGAAAATGACCGATGGATACGTCGGGCTGGATATCGTCGCCCTTGCCAACGACAAGGGCGTGGATAATGACGTCGATATCATTTCCGGCGCGACCGTGACCATTATGATTATCAATGACACAGTTGTGCGGGCTTCTATCAAGGTAGCGCGGGCGCTGGGCCTTGGCGGGCTGGAAAATACTGCCGCCGACACAGGCCCCAAACATGTGCTGAACATGGATGAAAAGACGGTATACGACTGGGATACCCTGATGGGGGACGGTTCCATCCGCCGTCTGACACTGGATATCGGCCAGATCAACGAAGCCTTTGCCGCTACCGGAGACCCCCGTGTGCTGAAGAATGCTGAAAAAGGAGCACCGGAAGATACCTATATCGACCTGAACCTTGCATTGATTTCTGCCCCCGGAATCGGGTTAAGCCTGTTAGGTAAAAACGAATACAAAAACCTGACAGAATGGCTGGATGATGGCGACAATGCCATTATGCTGGCCGGGCGCGGGCTGTATTCCTTCAAGGGATCTGGCTATGTGCGTGGTGGGATTTTCGACCGTATCCAGCTGGTACAAGGGGACGTCTCGGTGCGTTTCCGGGATCACGACCATAAGCGTTTGCTTGATATTGCGGCCAAAGGTGCCCCCAATTTCAAAGAGAAAGATATCTTCAAAATTGCGGCGGACACCGGTTTTGATCCAACAAAGCCGTTCCGCGTCCAATTGCTGGTGCAGCGACGCATCGGGGCGCTCGAGAAAAGTTTCTTGACGTATGATCTTGGTTATAACCTGCCTCCGCGCTACATTACGACGCTTGCCCAACCCCAAGCAGCACCGGTCGTGCAGCAAACTCAGACCGATAATGATGCCCGCTCCATATTGTGGAAACGTATCTGGCAAAGCAAAAAGATAGAAATTGCATTGCTGATCGGAATGTTGACCGTGCTGACAGGTGTATTCTTTTTCCAAATGCAGGTTACCCGTTATGCGCGCGCTTTCTACTGGTTCCGCATGGGGTTTCTCACGTTAACACTGGTGTTTCTCGGATTTTCGCAGAACGCACAGCTATCTGTTGTCAACCTGATGGCGCTCGGGGCTTCGTTGCGCACCGGCTTCAGCTGGGATGCTTTCCTGATGGATCCGCTGGTGTTTATCCTGTGGGTCTCGGTGGCGGTGACGCTGTTGTTCTGGGGGCGCGGCGGCTTTTGCGGCTGGCTATGCCCGTTCGGCGCCATGCAGGAACTAAGCAACCAGATTGCCCGCTTCTTCAAGGTTCCGCAATGGAAGTTGCCCTGGGGTCTGCATGAACGCCTGTGGCCAATCAAATACATGATCTTCCTGGTGCTGTTCGGGGTTTCGCTGGTGTCGATGTCCCTGGCCGAGCATTACGCCGAGGTCGAACCGTTCAAAACCGCGATCATCCTGAAATTCGCGCGTGGTTGGCCATTCGTGCTGTTTGCCACTGTGCTGCTGGGAATCGGGCTGTTCATTGAGCGTTTCTATTGCCGCTACCTGTGCCCGTTGGGTGCAGCGCTGGCTATCCCGGGCCGTATCCGCATGTTTGACTGGCTCAAACGGTACAAGGAATGCGGAACCCCGTGCCAAACCTGTGCAAACGAATGTTTTGTGCAGTCGATCCACCCGACCGGTGAGATCAATCCGAACGAGTGCCTGTCCTGCCTGCATTGTCAGGTTCTGTATCAGGATCATTCGAAATGCCCCGTTGTTGTCAAAAAAGACAAACGGCGTGCAAAAATGGCCCAGAGCAGCTCGGCCGCTGCTCTGGACCGGTTAACCAATCACCCTAATGCAAAAAACAAATAAGGAGACAGTTATGTCAGAAGATAAACATGAAAAATGCGTAATTAAAGAGGGGCTGTCACGTCGTGACCTTCTTGTCGGCCCCGCTGCTGTTGGTGCCGTTGGTGCGCTGGCCGCAGCGGCAACCGGCATTTCGGCCACTTCGGCTGCTGCTGCTGATGCAGAAGTCAGCGTGGCCCCGGGTGAACTGGACGAATACTATGGTTTCTGGTCCTCGGGTCAGGCTGGCGAGGTCCGCATTCTGGGCGTGCCTTCCATGCGCGAGCTCATGCGCATTCCGGTTTTCAATCGTTGCTCTGCAACCGGCTGGGGGATCACAAATGAATCCAAAAAGATTTTGACTCAGGATCTGTTGCCGGAAACCAAAGAATTCCTCGCCAAGCGCGGCAAGTATGACTATGAGAACGGCGACTTGCACCACCCTCATATGTCCTTCACAGACGGCACCTATGATGGCCGCTACCTGTTCATGAACGACAAGGCCAATACCCGTATTGCCCGTATCCGCTGTGACGTGATGAAAGCCGACCGGATTATCGAGATCCCGAATGCCTCGGACATCCACGGCTTGCGCCCGCAGAAATACCCGCGCACCGGTTATATTTTTGCCAATGGCGAACACCGCGTGCCCCTGATCAATGACGGCACCAATATGGATGACGTACCGGGCTATGTTTCCATCTTTACCGCTGTTGACGGCGATACCATGGAGATTGCATGGCAGGTGATGGTTTCGGGCAACCTTGACAACACCGATTGCGATTATCAGGGCAAATACGCCATGTCGTCTTCCTATAACTCGGAAGAGGCCACCAACCTCGCGGGGATGATGGAAAAAGAGATGGACCATGTGGTCGTATTTAACATCGAGCGCATCGAGGCCGCAGTTAAAGCTGGCAAATACGAGATGCATAAAGGCGTAAAGGTGCTTGATGGCCGCAAGGAAGCAGGCACGGGCCTTACTGTTTATATCCCGATCCCGAACTCGCCACACGGGGTGAATACTGCACCCGATGGCAAATATGTCATGGTCAACGGCAAGCTGTCCCCGACGGTTTCCGTGATCGAATGGGCGAAACTCGACGACGTATTCAACGGTGCCGATCCACGCTCCGCTGTTGTTGCCGAGCCGGAGCTGGGCCTTGGTCCGCTACACACCGCGTTCAACGGCAAGGGCGAGGCTTACACCACCCTGTTCCTCGACAGCCAGATGGTGCATTGGGATATCGAAAAAGCCGTGCGCGCCTATGCGGGCGAAGACGTAGACCCGATCATCCAGAAAACCGACGTGATGTATCAGCCGGGCCACAACCACACTTCGATGGGCGAAACCAAAGAAGCCGACGGCAAGTGGCTGGTATCGCTGAACAAGTTCTCCAAGGACCGGTTCCTGAACGTCGGGCCGCTGAAACCAGAGAACGATCAGTTGATCAACATTCGTGACGGTGCGCTGGAAGTGGTGCATGATGGCCCCACTTTCGCCGAGCCGCACGACGCAATCATCGTGCGCCGTGATATTGTGAACCCCGTTAGTGTCTGGTCGGCAGACGACCCGATGTGGGCCGATGCAACGGCACAGGCCAAAGCTGACGGTGTTGTTCTGGGGGAAGACAGTAAAGTTATTCGTGAAGGCAACAAGGTTCGCGTTTACATATGGTCTTCGGCACCGACCTACTCTATGGAAGAGTTCACGGTCAAAGAGGGTGATGAAGTCACTGTTTATATCTCCAACATCGACGATGTGGACGATCTGACCCATGGCTTTACCATCGGCAACCACGGGATCGCGATGGAAGTTGCACCCCAGGCGACAGCCTCGGTTACCTTCACCGCCGACCGCCCAGGTGTTCACTGGTTCTATTGCCAGTGGTTCTGCCACGCACTCCACATGGAGATGCGCGGCCGAATGCTGGTAGAACCTGCATAGGATACGACATATGAACCGTGCACTTGCTTTGCTTGTTTTGTTGTTACCGGCGGTTGCCGGCGCAAAAGAGGTGGCTGTGCCACCGCAAGCGAACGCACTGGTTCAGGCTGTGCAAAAGGCTCGGGCGGGGGATATCCTTCGCCTGAGTAAAGACGCGCTTTACAAAGGTGCAATCGTGATTTCCGTACCGCTGACCATTATTGGCAACGGGGCCACCATAGATGGTCAAGGCAATGGATCTGTCATTACGGTATCAGCAGATGATGTGACCCTTCGCGGGTTGACGGTGATAGGATCCGGCTCGGGCGGAGAGGGTCTGGATGCTGGAATCACACTGGATAAAACCACCCACAGGGCCTTGGTCGAGGGCAACCGTGTCCTACTGAACCTTGTAGGGATCGATATTCACGGGGCCACGGATGCGCTGGTAACGCATAATTATATCGAGGGTCGTCAAGACCGGCGCATGAACGACCGCGGCAACGGGGTTTATGTCTGGAATGCCCCTGGCAGCAAGGTGATCGGGAATGATGTGCGCTATGGGCGGGACGGAATTTTCGTCAACACCTCGCACGATAATGAATTCAACAATAACCGGTTCCGCGACCTGCGATTTGCCGTGCATTACATGTATGCCAATAATTCCGTGGTGTCGGGCAATATTTCCGAAGGTAACCACCTTGGCTATGCCATCATGTATTCCGACAATGTTCTCATTCAGAGCAATTTGTCCGATGGGGATCGTGATCACGGCATCATGATGAACTACACCAACAAGGGCAAGGTGGTGGACAACACTGTCCTTCACGGCGGCAAAAAATGCGTGTTTATCTATAATTCGCACCACAACAGTTTTACCGGTAACCGGTTCGAGGGCTGCCAGATCGGCATCCATTTCACAGCCGGTTCCGAGGGCAATAATTTCATAAAAAATGCCTTTATCGGCAATCGCACACAGGTTAAATATGTCGGCTCCAAATGGGTCGAATGGAGCAAGGATGGCGTAGGGAATTACTGGTCCGATCACATGGCATACGACCTGAACAATGACGGGATTGCAGACACTGCCTATCGGCCCAACGATGTTATGGACCAGATTTTGTGGAGCCAGCCAGCCGCAAAATCCTTGCTGGGTTCGCCAGCGGTGCAGCTTATCCGCTGGTCACAATCCGCGTTTCCGGCGTTATTGCCAGGCGGGGTTATCGACAGCGCCCCGCTTATGAAACCGGCATTCCCCGAAATCCCCCTGTGGGAGGAGATAAAATGACAGTTCTAGACATTACAAATGTCTCAAAATCCTATGGCGACCTGCACACAGTATGCGAGGTAAGCCTGAACCTTGCGGAAGGGGAACGTGTGGCATTGCTGGGCCATAACGGTGCAGGGAAAACCACGCTGATGCGAATGGTACTGGGCCTGACACCGGTAACGTCTGGTCAGATCCGTGTACTGGGCATGCCGCCGGGATCACGCAAGGCGCGGGCCGCCGTGGGTTTTTTACCCGAAAGCGTAGCCTTCCACGGGGCATTGACCGGGCGTGAACAATTGCATCACTTTGCCCGCCTGAAAGGTGTGAAACGCCGCGAGGCGGACGATCTGCTGGAACGGGTGGGTCTGACCCATGCTGTAAACCGTAAAATCCGCACCTATTCCAAAGGCATGCGCCAGCGCGTCGGGCTTGCGCAGGCCTTGCTTGGCCAACCGCGCCTTGCCTTGCTGGACGAGCCGACCTCGGGTCTTGACCCGATTTCACGGCACGAATTTTACGATATCGTGGATGATCTGGCCAAGGGGGGCACCGCGGTTTTGCTGTCGTCCCACGCACTGACAGAACTGGAAAGCCGCACGGACCGGATCGCGATCATGGCCAAAGGCCGGCTTTTGGCCAACGACAGTCTGGGCGCCCTGCGCCAAGCTGCACGATTGCCGATCAAGGTGGACGTACGGGCGACACCGGACACGGCAGATGATCTGGCCGCCCGCCTTGGCGGAACACGGATCAACGGCGCGTCTGTCTCGATTGAAGTGCAACAAGAGGACAAGCTGTCCTTGTTGGGCAGGATCACCGGTTTGGGGGATGTGGTTCAGGATATAGATGTCACTCCGGCCAGCCTGGAAGAACTGTACCGGTATTATTCCGTTGCGCAACAGGAGGGAAAATAATGTCTGTTCTGGCTATTGCACGCATGGAATTGCTGATTGCGCGACGCAATATGTGGGTTGCCACATCCTTGATCCTTATGGGATTGTTTTCTTCGGTTCTGACCCTTGCCGGCGGGGCGCCAACCGGAACCCTGGGGGTTGATCCGTTATTGATAGCAACCACATCCGTCACCACGCTTTCCGTCTATTTGATCCCGTTGATCGGTCTGTTGTTGTCCTTCGATGCGATTGCAGGCGAGGCAGAGCGCGGCACACTGGCTTTGAGCCTGACCTACCCCTTGTCACGCGGGGAAATCCTGCTGGGCAAATTTGTCGCCCATTTAATGGTGCTGGGGTTTGCTGTTGCAGTCGGTTTGGCGCTGACAGCCGGGCTGACAATCTGGAAATACAGCACAACCGACTTGAACTATGTACCTCTGCTGGAATTGTTCTTTAGCGCGCTGGCGCTTGGCGCAGCGTTTCTGGGGATCGGCTATACAGTTTCAGCAAAGGCCAGACAGACCGGTGTTGCCTCGGGGATTGTGATTATCATCTGGCTGGTTTGTGTGGTTCTGTATGACCTTGGTTTGCTTGGCGCGCTGGTTGCCGACGACGGGGGGACCTTTACCAAGACCATTTTCCCGTGGTTGCTGGTCGCCAATCCTGCTGATGCTTTCCGCCTGATTAACATGCCGGTCGAAACCGTCTCAACCCTTGCAACGGGGCTAGGGGCGGCAGGCAGGGCCTCGGGATTCGGTTTGCAACTGACCTCGCTATTGATATGGCCGGTGCTGGCATTGGGGCTGGCATGGGCCGCCTTCCGGAGGGTCGAGCCATGATGAAACAAACCCTTTTGGCATTGCTGTTACTGGCAGGCTGTAAAGATGAGTCCAGCAGCGCACTGCCCAAAGCTGCAACGCTGGATGATAACGCGGCAAGTTATTACTGCCAGATGGCCATTTTGGAACACAAAGGCCCCAAAGGGCAACTCTTCCTTGACGGGGCCTCCGCACCAATCTGGTTTGCGCAGGTTCGTGACGGGCTGGCCTATCTGAAATCTCCCGAGCAGGAAGGCGACGTCCTTGTGCTGTATGTCAACGATATGGGCAAGGCCCCCAGTTATGACCAACCCGGCGCTGACAACTGGATGAAAGCGCAAGATGCATTTTATGTAGTCGGCTCCGATGCCGTGGGTGGTATGGGAGCACCCGAAATCGTCCCGTTCGGCACGATGGAAAAAGCCCGCAAATTTGCTGCCACCCATGGTGGCACTATCCAGAAACTTGAAGATATACCTGTCGAGACCGTGCTCTCCCCTGTGGAGTTCACGTCAACCACACCGGAGAACTGACTATGACCACTCGCCGCCGTTTTTTGACTATTCTTGCTGGCGCCAGCATACTGCCAACCCTTGGCAGCGCAACGACCACCAGCTGGCACGGCATTGCCCTGGGAGCCGAGGCGCAAATCCTTCTGGAACATTCCGACGCGGATGCACTGATCACACAGGCCGTGGCCGAGATAGATCGGCTGGAAGGACTGTTCAGCCTGCGCCGAGACAGCCAGCTAACACGCCTGAACCGCATGGGAAAACTGGCCGCGCCAGCACCCGAGATGCTGGAGCTGCTTTCAATCTGTTCAATGCTGAATGCCCGCACCAAAGGTGCCTTTGATCCCAGCATCCAACCGCTTTGGGCACTTTATGCCGAAAACGCGGCAGCCGGCACACAACCGGATGCAAAACAAATCGCAGCCGTCAAGGCGCGCACAGGCTGGAACAATGTGCAGTTTTCCCCGCTTGAGGTCAGCTTTGCCAAACCCGGCATGGCACTGACACTGAACGGGATCGCCCAGGGGTTCATTGCGGACAAGGTTGCCGCGTTGTTCCGGGCGCAGGGGATCAGGAATGTGCTGGTAAACACGGGGGAATTTATGGCGCTTGGAAATGCGCCGGACGGCGCGCCATGGCCGGTGAAAATTGCCAATACCGATGGCCGGGTTGTGCCCCTTAGCAATGCTGCCGTTGCCACATCCGCCCCGCTTGGCACGACGTTTGATGACTCCGGCGCACTCGGCCACATCCTTGATCCGCGGACAGGCCAGCCTGGCGGGCATTGGAGCCAGGTCACTGTGGCCGCCACGACAGCCGCCACGGCTGACGGCCTTTCAACCGCCTTTTGTCTGATGAGTGCGGATGAAATCAAAGAGGCCCACCTGGATGCGGTATTGGATGTGATTACGCTGACCTAGAGCAAATCCAATCCAGTTGAATTCACCCGACAATCCGAACGCATCTGCTATCGCAAACGCTGCCTCGGATTGACTGGTGAATGCTCGAATCCGATTAGAGAGGTGGTCGCGGAAATTCGGACCAGTTGTTAAGATGGATCGACTAATGAGGAAGACGATTCAAAATGACGAAACGAAAGAACCATTCTCCCGAATTC
>WFNH01000124.1 GCA_015488685.1 Marinosulfonomonas sp. | reverse complement strand
GACATTGGCCTGGACAAACCCAAGAGCATCAATCAAGTCGCGGCAATACACGTCCTGATCGAAACACTCCGCAGCAGCTTTCTCAAGTGCAGACATGACTTTTGAAAGCGCTTGCCGTTCTACAATTTCTTCGGACCAAGCACCGCCAAAGGCGACATTGGCAAGATGTTTCTTGCGTTCAACCATGAGAACAAAATAGGAACATATAACGCAGAAACTCAAGACGGAATTTCTCCAATGACCCCTTTTCGAACCTTATACATTGATATGAACAGCTTTTTTGCTTCGGTGGAGCAACAGGTTGATCCGTCTATACGGGGCCGTCCGCTGGGAATCACCGCCGTCTCGGCCGAGTCCGGCGCGGTGGTTGCCGCCAGCTATGAAGCCAAGGCGTTCGGGGTAAAGGTCGGCACCCGGATTTATGATGCCAAACACATGTGTCCGGGTATTGTTTTTCGCCCAAGCCGTCATCGGCTTTATGTCAGGGTCAATCAGAAGATCGCCGAGGTTCTGGACGAGCTGGGCGAGTTGGAGCGCATCAGGTCGATTGACGAGTTTCAGGTGGCTCTTGGCGGCACAACGTCCGAATTGGACGGTGCCTTGGCTTTGGCGCGTAAAATGAAGGCCGCAATTCTGGAGCGTGTCGGGTCCGAATTGCGCTGTTCCATCGGTATCTGTAACGAACTGCATTTATAATCGGTTCGAACTGCAAACATAGCGCTTTTTTCGACCGGATTATTTGCGTCTATCCGCCCTGCCGAAACCGGATTAATTGCATCTATAACCACATTAATTGCGACGCGACTGCAATCATCGGGGCAAAACCACATTATGTGCGACTATAACCAGCATTCTGGATTATATTGGCAAACCGGCCTGACGCATGACGGTTGTGAGCTCTTCGGTGCGATCGGAATCGAGTTTTCCTTTGAGAAACCGTCGCATTTCCGGCAATCCGGTATCTGCCAGTGTTGCCAAAGCCCTCGGGGTATACCCGATCCGGGCCAGACGGGCGTCCAGATCATCAAAACCTGCTGAGATGGTTTCCTCCACAATATCACGGGTCACGCAGGATTCACCTAATCGGTAAGCATCGGTGAGGGCACGGTTCAGGTGTTCGGCAAACTGTAGGGGGGTGCTCAGTTTTTCGGCGAGATATTCTTGTGCACTTATCTCTATAACGGTATTGGGCTTCACCCCTTTCGCCAGGCATTGTTTGAGCAGCCATTGCAGGAATGCAAGACGCTCATCACCAATACCGGCGAACTCGAATTTGATTGTGCGATGACCGATCTCCTCCATCGTGGCCCGGCGCAGATCATTGTATAATCGTGGATGCCCGATTAGAACGACAGATAGAACACCGCCCCCGGCCGCAATAATCTCCATTAGACGTTTCAAACCATTCAGGGTTTGGCCGTGCAGATCATGCGCCTCGTCTATAAATAATGCGATTGGCTTTTTATTGATCCGGATCAGATCCTGCAAAAGCCGCTCCCGGCGTTCTGGCTGGGTCGGCACCTTCAGATCGGGATCGCCGGAAATGTCCATAAACAGGGCCGTGACCAGGGCAGGTAAAGCGACACGGTGCTTGTCAACAGAAAGGCTTCGCGCCACGGTGATCTTCTTTTCGGATGCAATCTGGTTTTGCAACCTGTTGATCATTTCGGTTTTGCCGGCACCGACTGGCCCGGTGATTGCAATTAATCGGCCTGCCAAAATTGCAACGCGCACATCCTGCTGAAACTGTAAAAGCCGCCTGGTCTCGAAGTACCCCGCCTGTGACCAGTCTTTTTCAATATGAAAGTGCTGCATGATGTGTGCGGTTAGCATTGGCTGTTCCTTTTTATCTGCGCTGGAAGTAATCCTTGATGGCTGTTTCTATTTCCAATTTATCTAAAGTGCGCTCGACCAACCGCCCGACAAAATTCAGTTCATCTTTCGATAGTTCGGCCAGAGGTCTTGCAAGTTGTTGCGAAATGGCCCGGCGGGCACTGAGCTGGTTGGTATAGGCGATTTCACCCCAGGGATCAGGGTCATCAAACGCAATTCCGGGGAGGGGAACAATCTCGGCGGAGTTTGCCTGCACCCCCGGGCCGCTCATTGCCGCTTTTGGGATGGATATCTCTTCGGCCAAAGACGCGACCACATCGGCACGTTTTTCCCGTTTTGACTTTGTCCGCTTGCGATAGCGATGCAATGGAATTGGGCCGCCAACAGGACGGTAGGGACCGAACCGCTTGTCATTCCATTCCACAAACAGCTCATGGTCAAACAATCCCCACCATAGCAAAACATCCTCACCAGCCAGATCGGGATCCACTTCGTAATAGGTTCCCTGAACCGATATCCGCGCATCGCTTCCCACTTTGCGGCGCTCCGGTTCACGGGCAAACGCACAGTAGCGCTCCCAAGAGCACATTTCCCGAAGGCCGCTTTGTGGTAAATTGGCGATCCAGTCTTCAAGGCGGCTGTGCGGTTCGCGCCTATGGGGCTTCTCGTTATAGCGGTTGATGAAATTACGCAGCCAGCTATTGGCCTCGGCCTCGGTTTGCGGTTTGTGAAAATGATACAGGGTTTCATGGGCCTCTTTGACCGACCGAAAGGGGCGCTCTACTTTTCCCTTGGAGCGTGCTGTGGTGCGGTTGCCATCCGATCCCGCTGGCATATGGGTTTGCCAGTTAATTCCCAGGCGCTCCATCATGTTCTGGAACACAAGGCTTTTGGCCACCGGCCCGTTGTCCAGGTAGATCATTTCGGGAATACCCTGAAACGGGGTATCCTCTTTTGGAGCCATTGCATTGAACATGAAACGCAGGGCCGTTTCGACATCTTCACCATAGACACAGCGGTATTCCTGATAGGCAACCCCGCTGCGGTCATCCACAATACTGAACAGCATCATGGTTGGATTACCCCGTTTGGGGTCAACCCATTCCGGCTGCTCGATATGCTTCAGATCAGAGGGGCTGATATCGAATTGCCAAAAGGCATTGGAATGTTTTGCTTCAAATCGCACTGCCGCCGGAGCGCGGGTCATGCGGGGTTGGTCGTAGCCCCAGGTCCGCAGCCAACGGTTGATCGTTGTCGGTCTTAATTGGCCCCGTTCGGGTTGCACGAAACCGTCTGGTGTCTGCACTCCGTACTGCTCAAGGATTTCAATCGCCCGGTTGGTTGAAATATGCCGTCCCTGCCTGTTGGTGGTGCGCAGCTTCATGGCGGCAATGATTTCACAGAATTTGACCATCTCGCGATCAGAAAACCGGCGGGGATGCCCCCTGTCATTCCGGCGCAAACCCTTGGGCTGACTGAAGGACTTAAGGGCGCGGTAAATCGTCGACGGGCTGACGCCAAAAAGGCTGGCAATGCGTTGGACTTCTTCTTTGCGCGCGGCAGACCTTGGGGGCAAAGAGGCCAGCCGGCTGCGCAGGGACAGCAAGGTTTCGCTTGGAATTGATACTCCCTTACGGCCCATCCGAGAATTCCTCGACATAGTGGTAAAGCGTCTGGCGCGAGATCCCCATCAGCGCGCTGATTTCTTTCACAGTCAGGTCGCGGGCTTTGTAAAGTTCAACCGCATGGGCGCGCTGCTTCGCATCCAGCAGCTTGCGCCGCCCGCCTTTGCGGCCCCGTGCCCGTGCCGCCGCCAGACCTGCATGGGTGCGTTCGCGGATAAGATTGCGCTCGAATTCCGCCAGCGCCCCGAAAATGTGAAAGATCAATTGTCCGCCGCTGGACGTTGTGTCAATAGCTTCCTGAAGGCTTTTCAGGCCAACACCCATTTCTTTCAATTCTTCGGCCCGCACGATCAGATCCTTCAGAGATCGCCCCAGCCGGTCAAGCCGCCAGACCACCAGCGTGTCGCCTTCCCGAAGCTGCTCCAGTGCCTTGCGCAAACCTGGCCGCTCGGCCCTGGCCCCGGTCATGACATCTTCAAACAACCGCTCGCACCCGCAGGCCCTCAGCGCGTCACGTTGCAGATCAAGGTTCTGGTCGTCCGTTGAAACGCGCGCGTAGCCGATGAGCATGGTTGTGTCCAAATATCCGTGAAATACATTGCATTCAATACAATGATACTTGGACAGAGTAAATTGGCGAATTTATCCCGTGGTTTCCATTGCGGAGACGTTCATAGGAAACTGTCAAGAAAACGGACCTTTGATGGACAGATGTTGCTATGTCGCGAACGGGCTCGACTTTCTCTGCTGCTATTGACCAGTACAATGTTTGGGTCAGTAGGCGAAACGAGGCTATGGCCGCCGCCGGTTACGAAGTGGGTTCGACATAGCAATCATCCAAAACCGGCAATTCTCCATTAGGATCGACAGGTTTCTCTGGTGATCTTCCATCCTTATCCAAACGATCCGTTACATCCAGACAATAAGCTATTTCACGCATGCGGTGGGCGATTTCACGGAAATGAAAGGGGGGCTTGGTGACAACAACAATGTCTGCTCGCAGACGGATGTTTGGGTCAGGCGGGTAAGTTTCCTCCACCACACAATACGCCCGTTCCTCAGTATTAACACCGCTGCAAGTAACGAAAAAATCATATGGATTGCCAATAGGGAGTAACAGAAGGCTTCGGTTAGATGGGTGGGAGGAAAAGGTTTGAAACCCGTCAACAATAAATTTTTCGGGAATGTTATCGGTCAGCACATAGCGGCTGAAATGGGCAGCCGGAGGCCAAAAAGTTCGGATTGGGTCAGGACGAACCTGAATCTCAACTATTGTGTAGAGCGTATCAGGGTTATCGTGCTGGCCCAGATATGGGTCTTTCTTGATCACTTTTAACAGCCATTCACTTCTGGTCAAAACAAAACCATCTTCCCCCTTTCGCATCTTTTGCACGTCAGTACGAAAATCAAAGGTTCGGGTGTTCATCTGGATGAGCGATGTGCCAACAGGTAATTCCTGAGCCCCCACTGCAAGTGTTAGGGCAAAGAGAAACAACAAAAGCTTGAACCAGATTTTCACATTACTACTCTTGATAGGTTGGAGGATTGATGACATCTTGGGTTATTATAAACGGATATCCTTATTAGGGGGAAGAAAAATGTACTATTTTACTGCCGAGCAATTTGCGCAAATCACAGCTGCGGCCGAAAATTCTACGTCGGGCTATCCATATGCAGACAGATATGCAAAAATATATGAGATCATTCAAGAACCGGACGCCTTTGGAAACTCGGCGCCCAGCAATGTGGTCGCTTGGTTTGGCGCTGCAGCACAAGCAAATCGCGGTGTCGGTGGTGCGTCGGATTTCATTCGCGATTATACACAAATCCAGTTGGAAATTAGAACTGGCGGGACAGTATCAGGCATTGAATCCGTGCTGCAGAATGCCTCGAATGCAATTGCGGTAAAAGTGTTTGAGGATATTTCTGAAAATACTCAAACCATCGGTGGGCAAACCTTTTATGCTCTCCCTACAGCACACGAAATTGGCGTAAATGATGCCACAAAAGCCATGGCTCAACTTTCAGCGTTTGATTCCGATCCGGGAATCTGGTCAGGGAATCCGCTTTTTCTCGGTCTAGGTGATGCGTCATTTTGGAACGAGAACATCGTGAATACAAACAATCCTGGACATACATACGATTTGTTTGCCGCTTTAGCAGCATTCAAATCTGCTGGGTTATCCACATTCTTGAATGGGGGTACAGCCGACCTGCTCAATCTATTCTGGTCACAGGGTCAAGAAGGCAGATCTGTCGCTGCTAACACAGTTTCGAATGCCTATTCTGAGGGCAATGCATTTTTAACAAACGCGTATGGAGGTTATATTGGCAGTGGAATAGCACAATTCCTAGTTCGTGATGTCGTTGTCGGATCGAATAATGCGGATGCTGGATTGGAAGAAGAAAGTCTCTTGACTTACAATACCTTTATGCATGCCGGCGCTGGAAATGATTTGTTGATAGGCTCACTCGGCAATGATCTTCTCGACGGTGGGGCGGGAGATGATGATCATGCGAGTTTTGAGGCCCTTTCTGCAGGCACATCTCTTCAATTCGAAGTAACATTGGATAAAATTGGTTCAAACGCTCAGTTTTCCGCAGAAGTTTCAGCTGAAAATGTTCAGTCAGGATTGTTTAATATTGAAGAGCTACATCTTGGAGTTAATAACGACACGCTAACGATCCGTGAATTGAGCGGGATAACGACGGCTTTGAATACTATTAACGCCCTTTCTGAAGAAACTGATGGGGGGTTACATGGTGATACCATAAACTTAGCGCAGGCAGTATTCTCCGGCGCAACCGTTTCGCTGGCAGCCGAAACAATATCCATGAATGACACCGCATATATCCTTAATGTTATAAATTTCGAGAATGTTGTCGGGTCGTCATATACCGACACGATCACCGGCAACGATGCAGCGAATATCCTCTACGGCGGCGGTGATGCCGATAGCCTCTCGGGCGGTGCCGGGGATGACATTCTAATCTTTGACGCGGCGGATACCACGGTTGAGGGTGGCGCTGGCCGTGATGTGGGGATTGTGACCGGCGACGCCGGGGTTACGGTTGATCTGGCCACGCAAGGTCTTGAGGTTGTGGTCGGCGGCGAGGGGGCGGATGATTTTACCCTGAACGGCCAAGGTGATACCTTGCAGATGGTTGCTGGGGGCGGTGGTGCTGACACCTTCACGATCAATGTTGATGATACAAGCGAAACTGTTGTTGTATGGGGTGGCGAAGGGGCCGATAGATTTCAGATAAATAATTCCAGTGGACCGCTTGGGATTATGACCGTGAATATTGAAGGGTTAACCGAAGAAAATTTCGCTGATTTTGATCTGGATATGCTGGGTCTTGGTGCCGGATTCAACTGGGGTGATATTGATGTGGTTGTGGTCAATCCAGATAGTAGTGACAGATTTTATACTGGGAACGACTTTACCGACGACACCACAGATCCTGATTCCATAATCAGCGTAAGCGAAGGTGATGTTGGAATAGTGGTCACCGACACGAATAGCGACCTGAGTTTCATCGCTTATTCCCAATCAATGACACTCTTGGATGGGAGTTATGAGAATTATGCGGTTGGAATATTTGATGCCAGTTTCCTAAATACCGGGACAATGTCTATCCAAACGAGCGTGGAAGTTATTACTGATGTCTATTTCCAGCCGATTGATCCGGATAGCGGCGATCCTTACCCTCGAGACTTCTCAATTTATGGACCAGATGATCCTGATACTCCTGAATACGAGGGTGACCCTTTTCCCGAGTGGTCAGATCTTAGGCTTGGGACAGCGGATTACACCACCCGCTATAGCTTTGGTCAAACCTCTGATTTGGATGCAATAGGAGACGAAACTAATGCTTTCTTCTGGATTAATTATTATTCCCCTAATGCCCCCGAGTGGGATGATTCTGCTGGCCCCAATCCGTATGGGTATGCGAGTGGGGTAGATACATTATCAAACGTAGGAACACTTTCTTCCCCCACTGGGCCATGGTTTGTTGTAGGTGGTGGGTTTGACTCTCAGACACTGTCATCGAGTGGCACTATCACTGCTACAATGCCGAATACTGAACCAACCTTCTCACTTACGGATTGGCTGGCCAGCATATCTGGCGGAACAGGTTCTGGTGGGGGAAACAATGCGCCTTCCAGTACCACAAACATCAATTCCGGCTCAGGCACGACAACCGTTCCGGTTTTCAATACGAGTAACAATTACCTGATCTATGATGGCAACGCGGTTGATCCGACGGATGCAGCAGCCGGTTACACTATGACTCAGGTTGGGGCCAATGTTGAAATCGACTTTGGCAATGGCGATGTCGTCACATTGGAAAACACGTCTCTGACCGATTGGCAGACTGCCGCTGCGACGCAAAGCTTCGGCAGCGCGGGGGATGATGTTTTGACGGGCACGGCGCAGGGCGAAACATTTGTTTCCGGCGCTGGCAATGACGTGATCGATGCGTCCAGCGGCGATGATACCATTGTCTATACTTCGGGCGATGACGTGATCACCGGGCATGGTACAATCAACTACGGCAACGACACGCTGGACTTGAGCAAATACACCGCCGATCAGGTCAGTTTCCGCATTGTCGGCCATGATGTGTTCATCGACACGCCAGATGGTACCATCGAACTGGATTACCAGGT
>WFNH01000123.1 GCA_015488685.1 Marinosulfonomonas sp. | reverse complement strand
GAGTTGGAGCCAAACGCGCGGGATGTCAATGCAGATAGGCTGTGCGTTTTTGCCATATCACGACAGGTTGAGCAGGGCGCGCATTCAGCGCGTTTAGCATCTTTTGCGTGGCAAAGCCGTTCAGCACGCTGAAAGCATCAAACAGGTCTTCGGAATGTTCGGCATCGGTAGGGATTGACAGCGGGGTCCGCCCCAACTCGACCAACAACCAGTGATGCGTGCCGGATTCAGCGGGGATCAGTTCAACGCGGATCAACCCCTCGATGGATACGGTGCCACCGTCGTGCGGGCCGAAATAGATGATCTGCCGTTCATCCACCTGCACCACGCCGGCACCGCCAGCGCCCATGCGAAACCGCGCCCGTTGCCATCCGGCAAACAGGCCTACCGTGCCGAATGCCGCAACAACCCAGCCGAATCCGGCGATCAATCCGAATGACGTCAGGCCCAGCCACAGCCCCCACAAAAACACAGCCAGCGCAACCAGCACTTCGCGCCAGCGCCAGAAAAATGCACGGGATTCAGGGCGAATGAAACCGCTCATTCTATTCCTTCTTCCTGATCCAGTGGATGCCAGGGTTTTACCACTTCTTCGCTATCTCTGGTATCATATGGGGCGCGGATTGGTTCGAAAGACATCTCGGTAAAGTCGCGAATGGGCCTTAATTCCAATCCCTCTCGGCGGTAAAGAACACCACCCTGTGTGTCATAACGATCCAGCGGCGAGCGCCATTCATCCCCTTCCAGTATCCGAAGCCGCAATTCACGGGAAAGCGGTGCGCGGCTTCCGTCGGCTAGAACGATACCCGTTGCGATCTGACGCGTTGGTTTCACTTGGAAAACACGCGCCAAATTCTTAGCGCGGCCAATGATGTCCTTTGTATCGGGATAGGTATTCACAATATACAGATCATTCCCCACAAATACCCCGCCACCATCCCATGTATTACCTTGAGGATAAAGCGCCAGAGCGGTGAAATAGGGTGGGTGGCTGATTGCAGTATAGCTCCCCTCGGTTTCGCTATCCCACTTCCCGTCAAGTGCAAAATACATGAAATGTTTGCCGTCAGGGGAAATGCTACAGCGCTCGGGATAGACTTTGTGGCGCAGCCATTGCCCATCTTCAAAGGTGTCATTTTCGGCATTCCACAATATCATCCGAAACACTTTGCTGGGGCCTTGTCGTAAAATTACAGCACAAGGCGCATCGCGGGCAAAAAACAGATGCAGACGAATGATGGGTCTGGTGTTCACCTACCAATCCCCCAACGTGGCCTGCCACAGCGTAATCGCCGCCACCGCCGCCGTGTCTGCCCGCAGGATACGCGGGCCAAGGCTGATTTTGGTGACGAAAGGCAGTGCCGATAGCTGTGCGCGTTCCTCACTGCTAAAGCCGCCTTCGGGACCGATCAGAATAGCCCATTTTTTCTGCTCGGCCTGCGCCGCCAGCACTTCCCTCGCACCCGCAAGGGTTTCGTCGCAGAACACCAGTTGGCGATCCTCGGGCCAGTCGGCCAGCATGGCATCCAGCCGCCGGATATCGTCCACTTCTGGCACATAGGTTGCGCCGCATTGTTCGGCCGCCTCCAGCGCGTGGGCCTGCAAACGGTCCTGCCGGATGCGTTCGGCATTGGTGAACCGCGTTTGCACCGGACAAATCCGCGCCACGCCCAGTTCGGTGGCCTTTTCCACGATAAATGCCGTGCGGGCCTTTTTGATCGGGGCGAACAGCAGCCACAGGTCGGGCGGCATCTGCAAGGGGCGGGTTTGCTCAAGGCATTTCAGCGCGCCCTTGCGCTTACCGGCCTCGACCACCTCGGCCAGAAATTCGCCATCTATGCCGTTGAACAACAGCACATGCGCACCCTGTTTCAGCCGCATCACCCCGAAAAGGTAATGCGCCTGATCACGGGTCAAAGGAATGGTTTGCCCCACCCCCAATGCCTGCGTTACACAGAGCCTGATCTTTGCATTCTTCATGGACTAAACCATATGCCCGACACTTCCGAATTGCCAGAGCAACAGGGACAGGTTTCCGATGCCGTCAAAGGCAACTGGGTGGATACAATCGCGCCCGAATGGACCCGCCCCTATCTGCGCCTAAGCCGCGCCGATCGGCCCATCGGCACATGGCTGTTGCTGCTGCCCTGCTGGTGGGGCGTGCTGCTGGCGGCGCTGCATGGTGGCGATTTCGGGCGGTTTGATATCTGGATCATCGTCGCTTGCGCTGCGGGGGCGTGGCTGATGCGCGGCGCGGGGTGCACATGGAACGACATCACCGACCGCAAGATCGACGCACAGGTCGAACGCACCCGTTCACGCCCCATCCCGTCAGGACAGGTCAGCGTCAAAGGGGCGCTTGTCTGGATGGCGCTGCAATCTCTGGTGGCCTTTGCCATTCTGCTGACCTTCAACCGCTACACCATTCTGCTGGGCATCAGTTCACTGGTGCTGGTGGCGATTTACCCCTTTGCCAAACGCTTCACATGGTGGCCGCAGGTGTTCCTTGGGCTGGCGTTCAACTGGGGCGCTTTGCTGGCTTGGGCGGCCCATTCGGGGCAACTGCACTGGCCTGCCGTTCTTCTGTATCTGGCAGGCATTGCATGGACACTATTTTACGACACCATCTATGCCTTTCAGGATACCGAGGACGACGCCCTGATCGGTGTGAAATCCACCGCACGGCTGTTTGGTGAAAACGCCGCGAAATGGCTTCTGGGATTCATGATAATATCCGTAGTTTTGCTGGCAGCGGCCGTGATTCTGTCGCTTGCGGGCAACCAGAACCCGATGGTCATGGTGATCGCGCTGGCCGGGCCATGGGCCTTTGGCTGGCATCTGGCATGGCAAATGCGCGTGTTGAATACGGACAATCCGCAAATCTGCTTGCGATTGTTTCGCGCCAACCGTGATTCAGGCCTGATCTTTGCGCTGTTTCTTGCCGTTGCGCTATTGCTGTGATTGAACATCGGCAAGATGCAGCCTAGACAGAGAAAAACCTCACCGGACAATCCGAGTTATCATGCGCCTTTCCAAAATATTCTCAATCCTTGTCATCTTTTTGGTTGCCGGCACCGCCAGCACTTTTGGGGCCATGCGCGCAGCAGATTTCATCGAAGAACGGTCACTTGCGGATGTTACGAATGCGCTGGTTGCACAAGACCATACATGGGTTTCAGTGCATGTAGATGGCTTGCGGGTAGAACTGAGCGGCACTGCACCTGACGAGGCAACGCGCTTCAAGGCGCTGACAATTGCGAACAACATTGTTGATGCAGAGCGGGTGATCAACAGTATGGATGTTCGGGACGCAGCAGCCATCGCCCCGCCAAAGTTCAGCGTTGAAATCTTGCGAAACAACGAAGGGATTTCATTAATAGGGCTTATTCCGACGTCCTCGGACCGCGAAGAGATCGTGTCGTCAATCGCGGGATTGACCAAAGGTACCGAAATCACAGATATGCTGGACACAAGCGACTATCCGGCCCCCGAAGATTGGGAAGATGCCCTGAAGTTTGGTCTGAAAGCGGTGCATGATCTGCCAAAATCCAAGGTGTCGATATCGGAAGATGGTGTCGCGGTAACTGCCATTGCCGGAAGCATTGAGGAAAAAAGACAGATCGAAGCTGAATTGGCCAGCAAGGCACCCGATAATATTTCTCTGATCACCAAAATTACCGCCCCGCGCCCCGTGATCACACCTTTTACCACACGGTTCATCATAGATGGCGACAAAGCCTATTTCGATGCTTGTTCCGCCGATAGTGCCGACACTCACGCCAAAATAATCAGCGCCGCACTGGACGTTGGACTAAGCGGGAAAACAGATTGCACCATCGGGCTGGGTGTGCCAACCACATCCTGGGGCGACGCCGTTGCAAGCGGTATCAAAGCGCTAAAAGAGATTGGCGGCGGCAGCATCACTTTTTCCGATGCCGATGTGACACTGGTTGCGCTGGATACCACACCACAGGCCACATTTGACCGCGTAGTAGGCGAGCTGAAAGCAGACCTGCCCGATGTATTTTCGTTGCACTCTGTTTTGCCGGAACCGGTCAAAATCGATGGCACAGGCGAAGGCGCAGGCGCGCCCGAATTCGTAGCCACACTTAGCCCCGAAGGACAGGTGCAATTGCGCGGCCGCGTCACTGACGAACGCACACGCGCCGCTATTGACAGCTATTCCCGCGCCCGTTTCGGCAGCAAGGCGGTCTATGACGCGACCCGTCTGGATAAAGAACTGCCAGACGGCTGGCCGATCCGCGTTCTTGCCGCGCTCGAGGCATTGGCGGAACTGAACCACGGCAGCGTTGTCGTGCAGGACAGCTTTGTTGATGTGCGTGGCGTGACCGGAAATCCCGATGCCCGCGCCAATGTAGCGCGGTTGCTGTCAGACAAGCTGGGGGCATCGGAAAACTATGGCATTGATGTCAAATACGAAAAAGCACTGGATCCCGTTGCAGGCCTGTTAAAACCGGCCGAATGTGTAGACAAAATCAATGACATACTGACTGAACGTAAAATCAGCTTTGCCCCAGGATCCGCAGAACTGGACAGTGCCGGTCAGGCCGTTGTGGACCGGATCGCGGACGTCCTGAAGAAGTGTAACAAGCCACGGATCGAGATTGCCGGCCACACCGACAGTCAAGGCCGCGAGGTGATGAACCTGAACCTGTCACAGGCCCGCGCCGATGCGGTTCTGCAAGGGCTGATCGCACGCAAGGTTCTGACCACAGGAATGCGTGCCAAGGGCTATGGCGAATCGGTGCCCATTGCCGACAACAAGACCGAAGAGGGCCGCGAGGCCAACCGGCGGATCGAGTTCACACTGATTGTGCCGGAAAAGGTGCAAGAAGAGGCGACGGGCCTTGAACAGATGGAGGCACCGGCAGTAGAACAACCCCAAACCGATACCGGCGGAAACAGCCAACCCGAAGCGGCGGAGACCACACCGAATGAATAGAACCGAGATTATCACCGCCATTGCGATCATTCTGTTTGTGGCCTTTGTGCTGGGCTGGTTCGCACATTGGCTGCTGCACCGGTTCACCCGTGTTTCGCAGGCCGATCTGGGCGAGTTGGATAACATGGCACAGGCCCTGCACGAAGCCGAGGAAACCCGCGATCAGGCGATCACCTATTTGCAACAACGCGAAGCGGAAATGACCAACCAGTTGTCCCAGACCGAGGCAGAATTGTCGGCCGCGATGGATGGGCTACGCGCGGCAAGGCAAGAGGCAGAAGAACTGCGCGCCTATGTGGAAAAGGTTAACCGAGACTAAACGCTTACCATTTGGTCAGCGCATCTTCGTCCTCGTCCTTGGCCGCGACCCATTCGGCCCCATCGGTGGTAAATTCTTTCTTCCAGAACGGCGCGCGGGATTTCAGGTAATCCATCAGGAACATTGCGGCCTCGAAAGCGTCACCACGATGCGGGGAGGCCGTGGCCACCATCATGATCAGATCACCGGGGCGCAGGGTGCCGTAGCGGTGGATGATCAGGCAATCCTTCAGGTTCCAGCGTTTCATCGCCTCGGCCTCGATCCCTTTCAGGGCATTTTCGGTCATGCCGGGATAGTGTTCCATCTCCATGCGCTCCAGATCACCATCCGGCGTGTTGCGCACGATACCGGTAAAACTGACCACTGCCCCTGCATCATCGCGCCCAAGGGTAAAGGCCTGAACCTCGGCTCCCAGATCAAACGTTTGTTCCTGAACCCGAACGGTCATTTTCAGCCGCCCGTCATCGGCGGGAAAAACGCCACTTCGCGCACACCGGCCAGTGGTGCGCCAAAATCTGTCAGTTCCTGATCCACGGCCACCCGCAGGGCCGATATATCCTCGAATGCGGCAGCATAGCGCTCTTCACGGGCCTTCAGTTCCTCGACCAGTTCGGCCACCGTTGTGGCGCCGGTTTCCACCTGTTCTTTCGGCAATCCGATGCGCTCACGCACCCATGCGAAATACAGAACGTCAATCATTTCGTGTCATCCTTTAGAAACGGCAGTGCTTTGACAAAGTAGTCCCAGCCAGTAATCAGCGTCAAACCCGCCGCAATCCACAGCAGGACAATGCCGCCATAATAGCTGGCAGCCGCACCTTTTTGTACCCACAACAATCCGCTCAGGTCCTCTTGCTGGCCAGTCAGAATAGCGTCGATCATCTGCGGGTCCATCGCCTGTGTCAGTTCTACAAACCGGTCCGCGAATATGCCTTGGGAAAACAGCACTGCGATGGCAATCATCTGTGCCGTGGTTTTCCATTTCGCCAGCTTCGTGACTTTCAGTTTGCTGGCCTTGTCGCCCAGAAATTCACGCAGGCCCGAAACAAACACCTCGCGAAAGAAAATCATCGTTGCGGGCAGCAATATCCAAGCCTTCACACCGGAAAACCCGATGATCACCAAAAGCGCGATCAGCACCATCGCCTTGTCCGCGATCGGGTCCAGCATCGCGCCGAATTTGCTTTCCTGCTTCCATGCCCGTGCCAGATAGCCATCGACGAAATCCGTCAGTGCCGCACTTACGAATAAAACCAGCGCGAACCAGTCCGCCCAAGGGGTGTTGAAATACAGAAACATCACCGCCAAAGCGGGCGCCGCCAGCAGGCGGATCACAGTCAGAATATTGGGCACATTCCATGTCATATCGCTATCCTTAACCGCTCAACCTTTATCATGGAAGAAGTCATAGAGTGTTTCTGCCAACCGGTGCGAAATTCCCTCAACTTTCTTAAGATCTTCCAACCCAGCACGGCTGACCGCCTTGGCACTGCCGAAATGTGCCAAAAGGGCGCGTTTTCGGGCTGCACCTACGCCCGGAACCCCGTCCAGCGGCGTTGCGCCCATTGCTTTGGCCCGTTTGGCACGGTGGGTACCGATGGCAAAACGGTGCACTTCGTCGCGCAGGCGCTGCACAAAATAGAGCACCGGATCATTATGCCGCAGGGCAAAGGGGCGTTTGCCGGTGCGGTAAAATTCCTCTTTACCCGCATCGCGGTCCTCGCCTTTGGCAACGCCCACCATCGCAATGTCGTCCACCCCGTATTCGCGCATGATCTCGGCCACCGCCGAAACCTGCCCCGCGCCGCCGTCAATCAGCAGCAGGTCGGGCCAGTTGTCGCCTTTACGCTCGGGATCCTCTTTCAACAGGCGTTTGAACCGGCGGCCCAGCACTTCTTTCATCATGCCGAAATCGTCACCGGGGGTCAGCTCGGCATCCTTGATGTTGAACTTGCGGTACTGGCTTTTGATATAGCCTTCCGGCCCCGCAACAATCATCGCCCCGACAGCATGCGCGCCCTGAATATGCGAGTTGTCGTAAACCTCGATCCTTTTGGGCGGGGCATCCAGATCAAAGGCTTCGGCCAGCCCTTTCAACAGTTTCGCCTGTGTTGCCGTTTCCGCCATCCGGCGGGCCAGACTTTCGCGGGCATTGCGGGCAGCGCCCTCGACCAGTTCGGCCTTTTCGCCGCGCTTTGGCACAATAAGTTCGACCTTGCGACCGGCCTTCTGGCTCAGGGCCTCTTGCATCAGATCGTCGTTTTCAATCGGATGCGACAGCAAAATCTGGCGCGGCGGTTGTTTGTTGTCATAGAACTGGCCAAGGAATGCTTCCAGCACCTCGTGCTCCTCGGCCCCTGCCCCCGTGCGCGGGTAGAAATCCTTGTTGCCCCAGTTCTGGTTGGCGCGGATAAAGAACACCTGAACGCACGCCTGCCCGCCTTCCATATGCAGCGCAATCACGTCCGCCTCGGCCACGGTTTGCGGATTAATGCCCTGCACCTGCTGCACTTGGGTTAACGCCTTGATCCGGTCGCGCAGGGCCGCGGCGCGTTCAAATTCCAGCGCATCACTGGCCTGTTGCATCTGGGTGGCCAGTTCCTCCTGAACCTTGGTTGTTTTACCCGCCAGAAACTGTTCGGCATCCCGCACCAGACCGGCATATTCCGTTTCCGTGATCAACCCGACGCAAGGCCCCGAACAGCGTTTGATCTGATACAGCAGACAGGGCCGCGTGCGACCCGAAAACATCGAATCCGAGCAGTTGCGCAGCAGGAACACCTTTTGCAACTGGTTCAGCACACGGTTAACCGCGCCGGCACTGGCAAAGGGGCCGAAATAGCTGCCAACCTCGCCCTTACGGCCACGGTGTTTCTTGATCTGGGCAAAGGGATGGGTTTTGGCCAGCAGGATTGAAGGGAAGCTTTTGTCATCGCGCAGCAGCACGTTGTAATAGGGTTTTAGCTGCTTGATCAGGTTCTGTTCCAGCAACAGTGCTTCGGTTTCCGTTTTGGTGGTCAGAAACATCATGCTGGCGGTTTGGTGGATCATTCGCGCAATCCGCACCGTATGCCCGCGCGGGTTGGCGTAATTCGAGACACGTTTCTTCAGATGCCGTGCCTTGCCGACATATAGAACGCGGCCCTCGGCATCCAGCATCCGGTACACGCCGGGACTGCCGTCCAGCGTGTTCAGATAGCTGCGGATCAATGCGTGCCCCGTCAAGGGTACATCTGCCGGTTTGTCGTCTGTCGCGTCGCTCATCTGCGCCCCAAAGTGATTCCCGCCTGTGGCTGCAACCTTATCCGTTATCTGGCAAGAGAAAACATCTCCACCGGAACTGTGGATAAGTTTGTAGGTAACTTTGCCCCATCCCGAATTTTTCGTTTAATTCGGGCGATTTCGCCGATTTGCCTAATTTTTAGGCAATTTCTTAAGTATTTGTTTTTATATGATATTTTTCTTTCCACAGGGCAAATTATTGAATTCATTAAGAAATTTGTAACAGTAATGTGACCGCTTGATCAAAAGTGCACAACTTTGGCCGGATGATCACTCAACCCCAAGCACATCAGAGGTTTTCCATGCCAGATTTTGCCCGCCATCCACACACAAAAGCTGCCCTGTTACGGCCGGAGCATCCAGAAAATAGCCAAGCGCCGCTGTCACATCTTCAAGATGCGCGCCACGCCCCAACGGCACATTGGCGCGCTGATTGCTAAAGTGGCCCTCGGATTGGCGTGCGCCGCGCAATGTCGGGCCCGGGCCAATCGCATTGACGCGAATATCGGGGGCCAACGCCTGTGCTGCCGTTTGGGTAAAGGCCCACAGGCCCATTTTGGCAATCGTGTAGGTCATGAATTCGGGTGTCAGCTTGCGCACCCGCTGATCCAGCATGTTCACCACCAGCGCAGATGATAACGGTTCGCCATTTTCATCCGGTGTTGCCTTGGGGGCCTGCGCAGCGAAACACTGGGTCAACACGAATGGCGCCCGCAGATTTGATCCGATATGCCGGTCCCAACTTTCGCGTGTCGCAGTTTGCAGCGTGTCGTATTCAAAGATCGAGGCATTGTTCACCAGACAGTCAATCGCCCCGCCCAAACCGTCAATCGCACGACCAGTCAACGCCTGAACCTCGCGTTCATTCAGCAGGTTGGCTTGCAGGGCGACGGCCTGTTGGCCCATGCCCTGTATCTGCGCCACAACTTCGTTTGCGTCTTTTTCGGAACTGGCGTAATGCACCGCAACGTCATAGCCGCGCCGCGCCAGATACAGCGCCATCGCGCGCCCCAGCCGGATGCCTGCCCCCGTTACCAATGCACGTTTTGTCATGTCGCCCTCCCATTAAACCAAGATGGCAACAACATAGGCTGCATAAGCCGCAGATAAAACCACGCCCCAGCCTTTGGTGATATTCTGTTTGAAAAACACAAACGGGATCAACAGTGCCGATGATGCCAGCATCACCCACAGATCAAACCGCAAGATACCGTCGGCCACCGGAATATCGCCAACGAAACTGGCGATGCCGATGATTGCCAGCAGGTTAAACATATTCGATCCGATAACATTGCCCAGCGCCACATCCGCCTGATTGCGTACGGCGGCCATAACCGTTGTGGCCAATTCGGGCAGCGATGTGCCCACAGCCACCAGCGTCAGCCCGATCACTGTTTCGCTAACCCCGTAATAGGTGGCAATGTTCACAGCCCCTTCCACCAGCAGGTTCGCCCCCAATGGCAGACCAATCAGGCCCAGCACCATAAATACCCCGATTTGCCACCACGGCATATCCAGATCGGCGCCTTCGATGTCTTCCAGATTATCCTCGGCGGCGCAGGCAATTTTGCTTTCGCGGCGGTGTGATCGCGCCTCAAGAAACGAATCCGACAGCACAAACCCGAGAGCGGCCAACAGGACCACCCCGTGAATCCAGGTAATCGGTCCAAGAAAACACATGGCGATAAACAGCAGGGTTGCGAATATCATAAACAGGTAATTCTTGCGCGTATCACATTCCGAGGTATGGAAGGTGGCAACCAACGCCGGTATGCCCAGCACCAGCAGCACATTAGCTGTATTGGACCCCACCACATTGCCCAGCGCCAATCCCGGCGCACCATCGTGGATCGCCTGAATCGCTATCAGCAATTCAGGGGCCGAGGTGCCAAAGGCCACAATTGTCAGGCTGACGATCAGCGCGGGCACACCCAACCGCAGACTCAGGTTCACCGCGCCTTTGACCAGTGCATCCCCTGCAAGCAACAAAATAACCAGCCCAAGGCCGGCATACACCCAATCCATTTCTAACCCTTGTTCTTTCGCTTACAGACACAAGGCCCGCTGCCGATCCGGTAACGCCCGCAGTTGGGGCATTTGCGGCTTTCCAGCTTGGTCTGACCGGGGAAGCGCAGACGACCGAACATCGCCAGAACCAGCATCCCGATCAAAAACAGGCTGACAACTTTAACCATATTCTACAGCCCAAACCGCGCAAAATGCGCACGTTCCTCTATTCCGTCCAGCGCATCGCCCACAATGCGCGCGCCAAACCGTTGCAAGATCGACCGCTTTACCCCGTAACGGGCAAAACGCACCTTCTTGCCATAGCGCTCTTTCATCACCGGCACCAGATGCCCGATTCCATCAATCAGCCCGACATCCTGTGCCCCGCGCCCGACCCAGATTTCGCCGGTGAACAAATCCTTGCCCTCGGGCAGTTTTCCGGCCCGTCGCGTGGTGATCTGGGTTTTGAAGTTTACATGGATTTGCTCCAGCATCACCTTTAGCCGTTTCACATCCGCCGGTTTTTCCGGCTGGAACGGATCCAGCATGGATTTGGATTTACCGGCAGTATAAACGCGGCGTTCAACCCCGTGGCGGTTGATAAATTCGTTCAGGCCGAACCCCATGGAAATAACGCCGATCGACCCGATGATCGAGCTTTCATCCGCGATGATCTCGTCCGCCGCACTGGCCAGCCAATAACCACCCGAAGCCGCCACATCCTCGACAAAGGCCACCACAGGAATTTTCTTTTCCTCGGCCAGCCGACGGATGCGTGCCGCGATCAGTGACGATTGCACCGGCGAGCCACCGGGCGAATTGATCAGCAGCGCCACGGCCTTGGGTTTGCCGCGCTTGAAAGCCTTTTCAATCACGGGGGCCAGCGTTTCATCATTCAGCGAGCCGCGCCCGCCAGCGGCAATCGCGCCGGACAGGCGGATCACGGCGACAACAGGGTCAGATTTTATAAAGGGGATCCAGCGTTTCATAAGGTAGGATGTAGAGTGCCGCATGGGTGCAAACAAGGTCGCGGCCAAAATCAGCCGTTAGTGTTGCTAATTAATAACCCATCGCCCCTTTGACCGCCCGCTTCCACGCGCCGTATTTTGCATCACGCACCGCATCATCCATTGCCGGTTGAAAGCGCTTCTCCAGCGCCCAGCTACGGGCGAATTCATCCTGCCTGGGGTAAACCCCCGCCTTCATTCCCGCGATCCACGCCACCCCCAATGCCGTGGTTTCCAGCACCGTCGGGCGGTCCACCTGCGCGCCCAGAATGTCGGACAAAAACTGCATGGTCCAGTCGCTGGCGCTCATGCCGCCATCCACCCGCAACACCGCTTCGCCACCTGCGCCCTGCCAGTCGGCTTGCATTGCCTCCAGCAAATCGCGGGTCTGGTAGCCAACGCTTTCCAGTGCTGCACGGGCCAGTTCGGCCGGTCCTGTGCCACGGGTCAACCCGAACACCGCGCCGCGACATTCGGCATCCCAGTAAGGCGCGCCAAGACCCGTAAAGGCGGGCACCAGAACCACATTCTGGCCCGCGTCTGCTGCCTGCGCCAGCGCCTGCGTTTCGCTGGCCTCCTTGATAATCCCCAGCCCGTCGCGCAGCCATTGCACCGCCGCACCTGCAATGAAAATCGAGCCTTCCAGCGCATAGGTGGTGACCCCGCCGAATTGATAGGCAATGGTGCCCAGCAAACGGTTTTGACTGCTGACCAGCGTTTGCCCCGTGTTCAATAGCGCAAAACATCCGGTGCCATAGGTGGATTTCATCATGCCCGGCGCAAAACACGCCTGCCCCACCGTGGCTGCCTGCTGATCCCCCGCAACCCCGCGAATGGGGATCGGGGTGCCGAACAGATCAGCGGTGGTTTCGCCAAAATCCCCATCGCAATCGCGCACCTCGGGCAGCATGGATAGCGGGATGTCCAGCAGGGCGCAGATTTCCTTATCCCAGTGACCATCGCGGATGTTATATAACAAGGTCCGTGCCGCATTGGTGGCGTCGGTTGCATGAACTGCGCCGCCAGTCAGGCGCCAGATCAGATAGCAATCGACCGTGCCAAACAGCAGATCGCCTGCTTCGGCACTGGCGCGGGCCCCTTCGACGTTATCCAGCAGCCATTTTACCTTGGTGCCGGAAAAATACGGATCCAGCAACAGGCCGGTTTTATGGGTGATTTCATCCTCGTGCCCGGCCGCCTTTAGCACCTCGCAAATCGGCGCGGTGCGGCGGTCCTGCCAGACGATGGCATTATGGATGGGGGCACCGGTTTTCCTGTCCCAGACAATTGTGGTTTCGCGCTGGTTGGTGATGCCGATTGCAGCAATATCACCGGCAGTTGCAGCCGCCTGCCCCATCGCATCTCGGGCGGTCTGAACCACGGTTTGCCACAGGTCTTCGGGGTCATGTTCCACCCAACCGGATTGCGGGAAATGCTGGGTGAATTCCTGCTGCGCCGTGGCCGCAACCTTTAGATCGCCATCAAACAATATCGTTCGCGACGATGTGGTGCCTTGGTCGATTGCCATCACATAGGTCATGTTATGTCCCCCAACTTCAATGATTGTCCAACGAATGGATACATCATGCAAGTAACCGGCAAACATTACAAACACTCCACCCGTTGTGACAACACGCAAATAGAGATACACTTTCACAGCATTACACCATTTGGTTTGAAGAAGATGGATTTTTGAGCACCTCAGTAAAAGACCTCCTAGCGCGCCGCGTAACCCTTCACGAAGAAATCAAGCACGAAACAAACCCGCGCAAACGGATGCAACATTGTCGAGAATCCCTTGGGCTGGGTAAACACGCCGTGAAACTGGCTGCAAAGCTAACTTCAGATCAGATTTACGATATTCAGGAAACCCTTCGATTGGCAAACAGGGTAAGCAAAGGGTTTCAAAATGCGAACACTTCAATTTCAAAACTAGCCAAAGCTCGCATGGAGAAACTGGGAATAAATGAGTTGAATATCCGCAGCTATTCCCGCCCCCGCCGCGTAGGAACCGATACCGCCTGCCTTGCACTTCCTGATGCCGAACTTGACGATATTTGGTTTGAGCACAGCCTCTCATTAGCCAGAATAAACGAAGGAGCATTCTTTTTGTTGAGCATTGGAGCCGATGGTATCAACTCACTGGTTTTGCGAATTCTAGATATGGACGAGTTAATGCTTGAACCATCAGAATACAAACGCGTTGTAGAGGTATCACCAGTGTTCAGAATTGAGGTGTTGTCGGGAAAACTGTTTTTCGGGGCACCTGAAAACATCACTGCAGGTGTGAGCATTCCAGCCTCCAATGGCATTTATCACGGAACGATAGCATCACTACGTAGTGGTGCAAACTTAAAATATATTGCAACCCTAGTTCAAAGCAGCAAGCCGGTGGAAAAGCTTTATCAGCTTCCTCAATTTCAAGAATTTTAACAAAAAACCCCGCCGAGGGCACGGCGGGGCAAGTTAGTGCTCTGTAGTCAGGCCACAGGCACCGGCGGTATTCGCTTGGAACAGATCAGATCAGTTCGGTCGTTCGGCCATTTCGGCGCGGATTTGCTGGCGCAGCAGGTCGATCGGAACCTTTTTGCCATCGCGCTTGAAGCACCAGTAGGTCCAGCCGTTGCAGCTGGGCGCGCCTTCCAGATGGGCGCCGACCTGATGGATGGATCCCTTCACATCGTCGCCAATCAGCGAACCATCGGCCCGCACGCGGACCTTGTGGCGGTTGTTCATCGAGTAAAGCTCATCCCCCGGGTTCAACATGCCGCGTTCCACCAGCTGGCCGAACGGCACACGGGGTTCAGAACGTTTGGCAGGGGTGACTTGTAGGCTTTCCTTGTCAAATTTACGGATTTTCGACAGGCGTTTGGCGGCAACTTTGCGGTAGGCCGCTTCGCGCTCAATACCGATATATTCGCGGCCCAGTTTCTTGGCCACAGCACCCGTTGTGCCGGTGCCAAAGAACGGGTCCAGAACCACATCGCCGGGGTTGGTGGTGGCCACCAGAATCCGGTGCAACAGGCTCTCGGGTTTTTGGGTTGGATGGGCTTTGTCGCCGTCTTCGTTCTTTAGGCGTTCGTGACCGGTGCAGATCGGCAGCACCCAGTCCGAGCGCATCTGGATACCTTCGTTCAGCGCTTTCAGGGCGTCATAGTTGAAGGTGTATTTGCTGGCTTCTTCCTTGGACGCCCAGATCAGCGTTTCGTGGGCGTTGGTCAGGCGTTTGCCACGGAAATTCGGCATCGGATTGGTTTTGCGCCAGACAACATCGTTCAGCACCCAAAAGCCCTGATTTTGTAACGCAGCCCCAACGCGGAAAATGTTGTGGTAAGAGCCGATCACCCAGATCGCCCCGTTCGGTTTCAGCAATCGGCGGGCGGCCTTTAGCCAGTTCTGGGTAAACTTGTCATAGGCAGCAAAAGACGAAAACTGGTCCCACGCATCATCAACCGCATCCACCTTGGAATTGTCGGGCCGGTGCAGATCACCGCGCAGTTGCAGGTTATAAGGGGGATCCGCAAAAATCAGATCAACCGAACCCGCAGGCAGGCTGTTCATCACGTCGATGCAATCACCATCAATGATCTGGTTCAGGGGCAGCTTTTCAGCCGCTTTTGTCTTGGTTTTCGTTGTCATTTTCTGCCTCTACGGTTGCGCATTTTTGCGCTTGTTGTTGAGGCCTAGGATGAGTCATTGGCGATTCGCCGTCAATTTCTTTTTTGAATCAATAGGTTAGAAAAATCTCTTGCTACAACATCTTGTATACGGGTTTGAACGAACGTCTATGGTGTGGGGTCACCCCAAGTTTTTGTAGTGACTCCAAATGCACAGCTGTGGGGTATCCGGCGTTCTTTTCCCAGCCATAGCCGGGATACTGTTGCGCCAAATCCACCATGATGCGATCACGCACTGTTTTGGCCATGATCGAAGCGGCGGCAATCGACACAGATTTGCCATCACCTTTGACAATGGCCTGCGCGGAAATGGTCAAACCCTTGGGGATCAGGTTGCCGTCAATCAGAACGTGGTCGGGGGTTTGCGGCAATCCGGCCACCGCCCGTTCCATCGCCAGATGCGAGGCACGCAGGATGTTCAACTCGTCGATCTCGGCAACTGTGGCATGGGCAACCGATACGATGGCGCATTCCAGCAGCAGATCATACAGTGCCTCGCGGCGTTTGGCGGTCAGCTTTTTGGAATCGTTCAGGCCGGCGGGGATGTTCTGCGGATCCAGAATAACAGCAGCGGCGGTGACTGGGCCGCAAAGGGGGCCACGCCCGACTTCGTCAACGCCGGCAATCAGGCTGTGACCGGCATCTATAGCGGTTTGTTCAAATTCATAATCGGGAACAAATTTGACCATGGAAAACCGAACCCTGTATTACCCGCTGTGCCTCTTGTGGCTTTGATATGCTATTCACAGCACTGACGAGAGAAGATCATTTCCACGCAAACAAATATATATCCGAGCATAAAGAGGGAAAAAACTGCATTCCCCGATCTACCACAGGTGTAATTGTTCTTATCAGCTTTGAAGGGTTTCGATATCCCAACCAGTTTTTCCCGACAATCTCGACTTTTGCAGCACCAATATCACGGCCGATATACCTTAGATCACCCACATCGGGTTCACGAACGTGGCCGCGGAAAATCTCCGGCTCGTACCAGTCTTTCATCTGCGACCATTTCCCTTTGCCAAAAGGAACGGTAATTCTTTTTCTAAGATTGACACAATTGGGCACGCCAATCCAAAACAGACCGCCTTTGTCCAAATGCTTCCAAAGTTCGTGAAACAGTCTCTTGGGGGAATTGTGCCAATGCTCCATTGAATCATGGCTTGTTACCAAATTCAATGTCTCACCGCTTATTGCGCCCAAGCCTATTTCAAAAGCATCCCCGTTTATCAACCGAACGCCCGCATCCTGGAATACGTTAAGAATCTGCTTTGTTGAATCAGTTTGGTAGGTTGCGTCCTCCATGTCATCAATAACAATAGTTTCATAGCCAAGCTTTTGGCAAATCAACATAAACGGAACAACACCGGCACCAATATCCAAGAGCCGCCCACCTGCAGGAACATTCTTCAGCACCATTTCAACTTGCCACCGCATTCGCGCGTTATTCTGGTCAAATATCCAGTGAAACTCTTCTGGGTATTGCTTTCTGGTATCCGCAAAAATCCGGTCTAACTCGTTACTGGAAATAGTCATCAAAAGGTCCTTGTTATCGCATTCATGCAGCGTTGATGTTTTCCCAAGATAATCAACACCATTCGCTGCATTATTTCAGGGATTCAAGGCACTCCTATTAAGAATACCGTTAATTGTCGAGTAAGAATAATATGTTCACGGCAAACGGTTTCGCGAAATACCGATTTGGGTCTAGCGCGAGAATCTATTAATCCAGAATTTTGGATGTGAAATCAAGACATGCAACTGACAAGGAGAAAAGGGCGGGGAGCCTTTTTTCGGCTCACCCGCCCCAAAGGTGCGTGGACGCAACAAAACCGCACCTTTTACCCGATGGTTTCGGGGTTACTGCACCGCTACGCTATAGCCGCTGTCACGCAGGCAATAGGGACCGTAAACATTGCGACGACCGTAGTCGGTGTTGATCCGGCGCTTGCACTGCTGCGGCAGGCTTAGGCGGGGTGCGTATTTGGCAACACAATGGGCGCCGTATGCACGGATGGCGCCATTGGGTGTGTAAAAGGTTTTCAGGCAACGGTTCGGCACCGTTGGCTGGACAGGGGCCGGTGCGGGACGGCGGCGGTCGTTGTCTTTGATAATCCGGCTTAGGATATATAGTGCGGCCAGCCCGCCCAGAATTTTAGCACCGTCATTTGGTTTTGCGGCGGCAGGCAGTGCCGAAATAGATGTAACGGCAAGTGATGCGGCGAGCACGGTGGCGATCAGTTTCTTGGTCATGTCGTTTCCTTTCGATATGAGCCGGCGTGTGTTCGCCGGAAGCGATGAAATGAATTTGAGGGCAAAGCGGTGCGCTAAACAATAACGGCGCATTGTTATCGGATAGCAGCAGGGGAAACGGGTGGTTGTTATTGAATAGCACCGCATAATCCGCCATGTTCCACACATGATGAAAAAGCTGATCCTGACCCTGGCCATATTGGCCGCCTCGCCCGCAAGTGCGTCCTGCTATGCTGATTACAAGGCCAAGCAGGACAATCCCTTGCGCCTGCATTATGGTGTGATCGAATTGCCCGATACCGCCTGCACCCCACAGGCCGCAAAGCCGCAGATCGCCCAACGCATTTCGGCCGATGGCTGGCAATTGCTGAATATTCTGTCCATATTCGGGGCAGAGGGCCTTGAGGAAAGGAAAGACAGTGCCGGACAATACTTCCTCCGCTACTGAGACACGTTTAACCGGAACAAAGGTTGTCACACTGGGAATCGCCGCGATTGTGCTGATCCTGCTGGTGGCGGCTGTTTTGCTGTTCATGAACCTGCCGGACGCCAATGCGTTCAACGCCCGGGTGGAACAGTTGTTTGTGGAAAATAACGACCTGACCAACAATGCCGAAATCAAGCTGTTGGAAATTCTGGCGCAATCGGGCACATCGTTTTCCGACACCTTGGCGTCCTATCGCACAGTTATCTTTGTATTGCTGGTGTTCGCGACCGCCCTGCTGATTGCGGCACTGGTGTTTCTGGTCACCATCATTGCCCTGAACAAACGCATGGGCGAGATCGAGCGCACAGGCATTCAGGTTTCTTCCCTGCTGATCAGCCGCGAGGAAAACACGGTTTACCTGAACAACATGGAATTCAAACTGACCGAAGCAGCGATTGAAACCCTTTCGGTTCTGGCCGAAGCCCGGATGGACGAGGAACTGTTGTCAGGCTCGGAAATCGAGGGTATGATCTCGGGCCGCCCGGCATCGGATTGTGACGAGGCCGCAGGCGCCACCCGCATCAAACGGCTGCGCGATTCACTGGGCAACCAGATGGTCAGCGAACTGTTGGTCAAGAACATCGCGCGGCGCGGGTATATGCTGGCAATCGACAAAGATGTGATCCGGATGGTTTAGTGCGGATATTAACTGCTCTACCGTTATTACTGAGTTCCCCCATAAAATTTTGGCTCCCGAGGATTCTGCGGTAGGATGGAGAATGCTCAATTAAAAATCTGGGAGGACCAAATGAATTTTACAGCAAAACTATTGGGGACGACCCTGCTATCAGCAATCGCATTGGCAAATACCGCAACAGCACAGGACCTGTCCCGCGTGGCAACAATGCCTGCAGGTGCAGAAGTCACAGGCCTGTCAGTCAATGACATGGGCGAGGTATTCCTGAATGCCCAACACGTCGGTGGCAGCAACTACCTGAAAGAAGACGGCCAGCCCGCTACACTTGGCTATTTCGACGGGCTGGATACGGCAAACTATTCAGCAGGCGACGTGGCCATACCACCCGAAGACCAGCGCGGCGTCGTGCATGTGGCCGATGGGGCCTATATTGTGCTTGCCAAAGCCGGAGAACCGCTGGGCGATGGCAAGGTGCTGGGCGGGGTTTATGATACCTCGGGCAATCTGATGTATATATCTAATGCGCCCGATTTTAACGGCTTCATCCCGACAAGTGGTAACACTGCCTACCTATACACCGGCTGGGAAGGCGCGGGACGCGATGGTGCCGGTGCGGTCAGTCGCCTGCCGCTAAAGCGCGTGGACGGCAAATGGCAGGCTGACCTGGCAGGTGGTGCCATGCTGGACGTCAGTTCGATTGACGGGGCGCAGGTTGTTTGCTCGGGCACTGTCACCCCTTGGGGCACGCCGTTGATGGCCGAGGAAAATTTCTATTTCAACTCGGCGGTCTGGAACCATCCAAACCAGTATGATGACGATGAAAACCCCGGCTACAAGGGTGGCAACGACATCACCTATATCAAGCCCAAGAACATGATGCAGTACCTGGGACGCATGGCAAACCCGTATCGCTATGGCTATCTGTTCGAGGTCAACAACGCTGCAACGGCCAGCGATTACAGCTTTGTCAAACAATATGCCACGGGTCGTCTTAGCCATGAAACGGCCGCCATCATGCCGGATGCGCGCACCCTTTACATGAGCGACGATGATTCCGCCAAATACAACGACAAGACTTATAACACCGCGTCCGGCGGGGTGTTGTTCAAATTTGTGGCCGATGTGAAAGGCGATCTGGGTTCAGGCACATTGTATGCAGCCAAACTGACCCAGGACGACACACCGGATCCGCAAAAAGCCGGATTTGATGTGGAGTGGGTTGAACTGGCACACGGCAACAATGCCCAGATCGAAGGCTGGATTGCTGAATACGACAATGTCACCACCGATGACTATGTCGAAGGTCAGACCAGCTATATCTCGAATGACGACATCATGAACTGGGCCGAGGGCAAAACCGGCAAGGATCTGAACGGGGATGGCGCAGTTGGATCATATCCCGATGATCGCCCCGCGTTTCTGGAAAGTCGCCGTGCGGCGGCCGCGCTGGGGGCTACAAACGAGTGGGATAAACTGGAAGGTGCAACCTCGTTTGGCAACACGGTTTATGTGGCTGCTTCGGCGCTGTCATGGACCATGGATAAATCATGGGGCCAACCCGATTGGGTAACCGGCGAGCGGGACAAAACCGATGGCGGCGCAATTGCTCTGAACAAAGAGGATTGCGGCGGGGTCTATGTGGCCAACACCGGCAGCGACTATAACATGACGCGACTGGATCCCTATTTGGTTGGCAAGACAATCGAGGATGGAAGTTGCGATATGAGCCTGCCTGCCAATCCTGACAACATTCTGGCAATGCCGGACGGGTCATTGCTGATTGGCGAAGATGCAGGGCCGAAAAAGCACACTTTGGATATGTTGTGGCTGGCGAAGTAATCTAGCCTCGGGATAATAAAACCCCGCCACAGCTAAGCAACGGCGGGGTTTTTCAATCTACGCTCTAATTCGTAGCCGCACCGATGCTTGCTGTGATAAGCGATGGCACGATCTGTTTCACAACACGGCCCCAACGCGTAATTGGCTGTTCAGCGATGAAAATGATGTCGTTCGGGCGCAGTTCCATTTTGGTCGCCAGCAGGAAATTGACCGCATTGCGCGCATCAATATGCCAAGCCGTCACCGCCCCGAAATCGGCCGGATTGGGCGACGCTCGCAGGATATATATCTGCGACGGGTTCGCGAATTCTGTCAGCGCACCACCATCGGAATACAACGCATCGGCAACAGTTGCCTTGCGCCCGAACGGAAGGGGGAAGCGGCTTTGGTTTTTAATTTCGCCAACCAGATAGACATAGTCGCGGTCCACCGCATCCATCTCCATTCTGGATTTGAAATTGGAACGGCTTTCTTCCAGTGAAGCCCGCCGAAGCGAGATTTCTGTATTCAGTTCGTTAAGTGCCTGAATACGGGAATTCTGCCGGAATTCTGCCAGTTTGATCTGTTCTTCGAAATATGCCTGTGCCTGGTCGAGTTTATAATCGGTATCAACGAAAATCCGGTCACCGTCTTTTAAGCGGATTTGGGTATTCGGCAATGATTTCAACGGCATCTGGTATAATTTTCCGTCTCGATACAACCGTAAGATCACGTATTTCCCATCCGGCGCATCAACACCGCCCGCTTTGGCAAGGGCTTCGTTCAAATATAGCGGTGTCAGGGTTATGGGTTCGATTGCGGGTTTTTTCACCGCGCCGCCAACAGAAACCCTTTTTGAATTAAACTCGGCTACTTCAAGGCTGAAGGTCGGGTCAATCTGGTTTTCAACAAGTTGCTGGAATACGATTGTTTCGGCTTCTTCCAGAGTTTTTCCGGCCAGTGGAATTCGCCCGACATCGGGAATTGCAATTGCACCATCATCCTGAACGGTATACCCCTGCCGACGGTTTTGCGCCGCCAGCAGCCCTGACAATTCTTCAACTGTCGTTCCTGCCTGACGGGTTGCAAGCACCAGAACATCCCCGACACCAATCCGGTAAGGGCGGTCAGGGATGGAGGGTGGCAGACGTGTTTCAATCGCCGCTGGACGGGATTGAGGCTCTAGTGCGGGCTGCGGCAATGCCCCGGCACCCCGC
>WFNH01000122.1 GCA_015488685.1 Marinosulfonomonas sp. | reverse complement strand
GACCAAATTACTCAACCACTGAAGATTGGGCACTCTCAGAATTTTCAAGTTAATATGTCTTTATAATCATCCACCCACACTTTAAAAACATACTCCATAGGGCTTTCAATAGCTTGTTCCAATCTATGTATAACCAGTTTTGTGATTCTCCCAACATCGTGGTGACTATCCCAATCATCGTCACCGTTTTTGCTTAATCCCAGTACTGCATACTCAAAATCAGGCGTTTGCATTCCTTCATCATCTAGTCTGGCAGCTTCCATCTGAGTTATAACAAATCCTCTTTTTTGAAGATCGGGTAAAAACAACAAAACCGTTTCAGGAGAAACATTGTTTGATCCTCTTGGCGACATTGAATCCTGAATGAAAGAAGAAATATCCTTACTTGTCTGAGCTGTCATCATTTTCACTTTCTAATTGATCGTCAAACTCTGGAGTCTTCTGTTTGGAATTATTGCGATCATTGACCTGTATCACTTTTCCTGTATTCGTATTTGTAACAACCCAATCGCCATTTTGCCCAACTGTGACGGTTGTTCCTTCCCTTGCCTCGCCAGTGGAGTTATCGTGTCTAGCACCTGGTCCCTGTGCTGCTGGGTCATTTATAATACCATCTACTGACTCTGGCGTGTGCCCTTTGCCCTCAATATAACCCTCCCGAGTTTGCTTACCATGGTTTCCAATTACGTTTCCACCGGGTGTTACAAACGAACCATCTGGCTGAAGTCCCTCACTATTGTGGCCAATTCCTGAGCGAGAACTTTCAGAAGACAGAATACCACCAACAGCAGTAATAACACCAGCAGTTGCGTCACCTAACGGGCCAGTTCCATTTATTTCTCCATCGTCTAAATAGTCAAAACTATATTCAAGAGCGATGGTGCCTAATATCGCAAAACCAATTGCCAAATCATCGACGACAGCAAAATTCCCCCCCCGGATCAATCTTATTCACCGGATCATTCCCCGAATACGCATACCGGTTCGTCCCGACCCCTGCCTTCGTCACCTCGAACCAGTCCGGCTGGATGAACATCGCGAGCTTGGGATCATAATACCGCGCGCTCAGGTATTGCAGACCGGCGTCGGCATCGAAGCGTTCTCCGATGAACCCCTTGGTCTCGGGCGGGGTCAGGCTGACGGCGAAATCCACCGCCTCGCCGAAGGGGCGATAGGTGGTTTCCTTGGCCACCATACTGCCATCCGCGTCCGGATCATCATCCGTCACCACCCGCACCGATCCAAGCTGATCGGTATGCAGAAAGGAAGCCCTGCGTACTACCTGCCGACGCTGTTGTCAGGGATGAATAATGCGGTGGTTTTGCGGGGGGGGGACGCTCGCTGGATCAGGTGGTGCGTCCAGGGGCAGGCTTGAATGAAAACCGGCCTATGGGATCCCTTTTGATCACGCCCTGCCAGTGAACGCCATGGCTATGCAATCACGGCCCCTACGGCAGGGCATGATACCTGTTATAACAAAAAGCCGACACGCCCTAGGCCGCAGACAGGCTGATCGTGACCTGATTGCGCCCGTCCGATTTGGCGGCATAAAGCGCGCGGTCTGCCAGTTCGATCAAATGCTCGACGCTGCGGGCGTCATCGTGCAGCCCGCCCATGGCAACACCGATTGACATGGAAACCGGTATCACGGTTTTGCCGTCATCCGTCTGCACCGGTGTTTCATCGACAATGCGGCACAGGCGTTCGGCGGCATGGCGGGCCTGATCCAGCTGGGTGTCGGGCATCGCCACCAGAAATTCCTCGCCGCCGATGCGGGCCACCATATCGACCCCGCGCAGGTTGTCCTTGATCCGGTTGGCGATCTCTTTCAGAACCACATCGCCGGCGCTGTGGCCGTAGGTGTCGTTGATATTCTTGAACCGGTCCAGATCCAGCACCATCACTGCGAAAGGGCGGCCCGTTTCCTTGGCCCGCTGGGCAATTCGTAACAGATGCGGTTCGGCATAGCGGCGGTTGTACAGGCCCGTCAGTGGGTCAATCACTGCCATGCGCAACCCGTCGCGCACAGTTTCACGCAGACGATCAGCCTGCCGTTTGCGCCGGATCTGGGTCTTTAGACGCAGGGCCATTTCCTCGGGGTCGAAGCCGTCCGGCATCAGATCATTTGCACCAAGGTCCAGTGCGGTCGACGCCTTGTGGGGCGCGTCCTTGGGGATTACCATCAGGATGGCACTGTGGCGCGTGTTCGGGCGGCTGCGCAATTCCGACATCAGACGCAGCCCTTCGTCGGGTTTGGCCAGATCACAGGCAATAACATAGACATCCGGCGCACCGGTGCCATGACTGCTGAGCAAGGCGGTTTCCTTGGTGAAAACCACAAAATGATCGGCAAGTTTTTGGGAAAGGACGGTTTTCCATTTCAACGCTCTGTCAAACTGGCCGGCAATGATGGCAATGGTTGCCGGCTGATCAAAGGTTTCGGAATCTTCGGCAAAGCCCAAGGCACGGCGGGTATTGTCCCGCAGGCGCAATTCCTCGGCTGTATCACGAGCGCGCAGCAGACTGCGCACGCGGGCAAGCAGGATTTGTTCGTCCAGCGGCTTTGTCATGAAATCGTCGGCACCAGCGCGCAGGGCTTCCAGCCGCGAAGGGCCGTCGTGTTTTGCGGTAACAACGATAATAGGGATACCGGCGGTGACTGGATCGCTTTTGAGGACCTTGCAAACCTCGATCCCGTCCATATCGGGCATCAGCAGGTCAAGCAGGATCAGGTCAGGCAAATCCTTGCGGGCACGCGCAATGGTTTCGGCCCCGCCCGAGGCCTGTGAGACCTCGTAACAGGCCTCCATCAGGTTCACTTTCATGACGATGCGATTTGTTGCAACGTCGTCTGCAATCAGGATACGTCCCGCCATTTTATTCTCACTTGTTAAATAGTTTCCTGTTCTGATTTAGTTTTTGGTCAGATAGGTTAACAAATAGTTTCCAAAGCAGTGACAGAGTGTGAAATGGACAATAAACAAGCGGAAGTTCGCGCATTGAGTGTGCTTACATGGCTGGTTGCCAACGAAGAGTTGCTGCCGGTTTTTCTGGGGGCCACTGGCGCCAGCGAATCCGACCTGCGGGCGCGGGCCGGAGAATCAGAGTTTCTGGGCTCGGTTCTGGATTTTGTGATGATGGATGATGCCTGGGTGATGGCCTATTGCGATGGCGAAGGCCTGCCATATGAAACCCTGATGCGGGCGCGGCAGGCATTGCCCGGCGGGGCCGATGTGAACTGGACCTGAGGGGGGCCTGCACCTATATTGCAGGGACAATAAACACGGGCAGGGCAGAACATGGCGACCAATGCTAAAGCTTTGGCAGACAAGATAATGGCGCAATTACAGGCCGGTGATTTTGCCCGCGCTGTCAAAGGCGCCAAAACCGCGCACAAGAAATTCCCCAAAGAGCCGTATTTCGCCAATCTGACCGGTATGGCGCTGGCGCAAACGGGGAACGAGCGCGAGGCGGCCCTGTTTTTCAACAAGGCGCTGCGCATGGCGCCTAAGGATCAGAACTACCAGAACAATCTGGTGCAGGCGCTGGTGATGTCGGGCCAGCATGAAAAGGCGCAGACGCTGATTGGCAAGCTGTTGGGTAAACGGGCGGATCCGTCCGTGCTGTATTACCAACTGGGGATGTCGCAGATGCGATCCGGAAATGGCGATGCCGCGTTAGAGGCCTTGGCCAAGGCATTGGAGGCAAACCCGTCCCACGCCAAAGCGCATAACCTGCGGGGGGTGATTTACAGCGAAACGGGCCGTGATGTGGATGCGGTGGCGGATTATGAGGCGTCACTGGCCATCACCCCCGACAATCCGGAAACCCTTGCCAATCTCAGCCTGCCATTGTCGCGGTTGAACCGCGAAGAAGAAGGCTTGGCAGTGCTGGAGCGGGCCTTGCAGATCAACCCGTCGCATCTGCTGTCATTGCAGCGGTATGCCTCGCAGTTGAACGAATTGGGGCGTCGGGAACAGGCCAAGGCGGCGTTGAATGCGTTGCTGGCAGCCTATCCCGCGCAGGGGGATGCCATGCACCAACTGGCGCAGATACAGACGGTCGAGGAAAATGCCGCCCTGTTACCGCTGGCCGAAAAGGCCTTGGCGAAGATGCCAAGCAACGGACCGGACCGGATTGCGCTGAATTTTGCCCTTTCGGTGATCTATTGGCAGTCCGGTGATATAGCTGCCGCCGCGCGGGCGCTAAAGGCGGCGAACGGGCAATACGCCCGCCAGCACCCGTTCGATATGGCCCGCGAGACGCAAGAGATGGCGGATATTCTGGCGCTGTTCCTACGGGATACACCCCCTTTAATCGCCAAACAGAATGACGGCCCCACACCTGTTTTTGTGATCGGCCAGCCCCGTTCCGGCACCACCCTTACGGAACAGATATTAACCTCGCACCCCGAGGTTGCCGGGTTTGGCGAATTGGCCACGGCGGGGCGTTTGGCTGAAGCTGTGTTGCAAGGCGGGCAGGGGTTTGATCCGGACAGTTTTGCGACGGACTATATGCAAGCCCTGCCTGACCTTCCCGAAACCGCCAGCGCCTATGTCGACAAAATGCCGGCCAATTACCGCTATGTCGGGTTTCTGGCCAGCGCCATGCCACAGGCCCGGTTTGTCTGGTTGCAGCGCGATCCGCGCGATGTAGCGCTGTCGATGTGGCGCGCCTATTTTCCACGGCCTGCGATGGGATACACTTTTGATCTGAAGGCAATGGCGCAGGTCGCCAATATGCACCAGCAGTATATGGCGCACTGGCAGGCGCTTTTCCCCGACAGCATCCTGACGATTGGCTACGAGGACATCGTGGCCGATGTCGAGGACTCCAGCCGCAAGCTGGCCGGTTTTTGCGGTGTTGACTGGGTCAAGGACATGGCCCACCCCGAGCGCAATACCTCGGCCGTGCGCACCGCAAGTGTCGGACAGGTGCGCGAAGGGGTGCACCGGCGCTCGGTTGGCGGGTGGAAACGACTAAAGGATCAGTTGCAGCCATTTGTGGACGGGCTGGATCGGGGGCTGTGGCCGGAACTGGATGGCTGATCTATCAGTAGCGGCAAGTTCTGCGGATATTGAGGCCGTTACACCCGTTCAATATCTTATCAGTAGATACGGCCCCAGATGTATAGGCATTTGCGGAGGGGGCGTAGTTCATTCACTGTTGCTCTCGGCCGCCTTTTTGATCGCTTCAAGCGTCTTAGCGAGCTGACTTCTGCGTAGTATTATGTTTGTCCATGCAACTACTGAATGGAGAAGCCCAAGATGGCTTAACTTTGTTATCTTAAGGGTCATCGAGTTCTCCCCCTCTGGAATGAAATCCATCTGCTCAATCATAGTCCTCTGCTCATTCTTAAAACGTTTCTCGATAACGCATTCCTTGGGAAAATCGATTTCCCCAATGGGCGGAAGGTCGCCTTGTGATGGATCGTTGGGTGTGTGGGTCGAGCGAAGTATGTGAAATTTGCTGGCAACCAGAGTCGGGCGCTCGTATTTTATCACGGTCTCGATGAGTTCAACCTCAAGATTTCCCCGAACGAGTATGAAACGTGCCTGATCAAACCCGCCCCAGGACCCCCTTGAAAGAATTTCGAGGCGCCGGACGTAGGTGCTCCATTCATGGAAACGGTTTGGATCGGTGACCAAGTCAAATACAGTTTCAATAGGCTGTTGGATTTGGATACTATGTATTTCTTTCATAATTACTCCGATAAAAACCTTACAGCCGCTTTAACGCAGCATCCTCGCCCTCGCGCAGTTTTCCCATCAGGCGGCAGAATTCCTTTGTTTCGGCCTCGGTTAGTTTGCCCTGCCAATGCTCGGCATTGTCCCGCGCCATCGGGGTGGCCTGCCGGTGCAATTCATACCCTTTGCCCGTCACCACAACCAATGTGGTGCGCCCGTCGCCTTTGCCCGTGGTGCGCCGGATCATCCCGTCGGCCTCCATCTGGCGCAAGGCGCGCGAGGTGGCGGTGCGATCAATGCCGACAAAGCGGGCAATGTCGGATGGGTTGGGCAGGCTTTCGTTCAGCACCGCCAGCAGGATGCACCATGTGATCCGCGTCAGGCCTATGGTTTTCAATTGCTCATCCAGCCGGCGCTCCTGCATCCGTGCTGTCAGAGTCAGTTGATATCCCAATGAGCGGTGAAGGCGGTATGATGTGTCTGTGTCCATAGTTGACACTGTCAACCAGTGGCGCGACCCTGTCAATTCCTGTTGCCAAGCCGCGCCTCTGCGGGCAGGGTGCGGCGGGATGCAAACGGGATGTGAAAGATTATGGATATTCAGGCAATATTGTTCGACAAGGATGGAACCCTGTTCGATTTTTATGCCACATGGGGCATCTGGGCCAAAACCCTGCTGCTGGACGAGGCCGGAGGGGACGAGGTTTTGGCCGCCCGCATGGGGAAAGCCATCGGATATGATATCCACACAGGAAAATTCGCCCCCGATTCAATGGTGATCTTCGACACTCCGCCCGATATTGCTGCTGCTTTGCTGCCGTTCTTTGAGAATGAAACAGTAGAAACACTGACCAATCGCCTGAATACGGCGGCCGCGCAGGTGCCGATGGTCGAGGCCACCCCGCTGATCCCCTTGTTGTTGCAGCTTCAGGCGATGGGGCTGAAACTGGGTGTGGCCACAAATGATGGCGAGGCCCCCGCGCGGGCACATCTGGAAGCGTCCGGTATTTCCGGCATGTTCGATTTCATTGTCGGATCAGACAGCGGTTTCGGCGGCAAACCCGAGGCGGGAATGATGTCGGCCTTTGCGGACCATATCGGTCTGCCGGGCAAACAGATCGCTATGGTCGGGGATTCCGTGCATGATCTGGTGGCCGGCAGGGCCGCCGGTATGGTGCCGGTTGCGGTGCTCACCGGGGTTGCCTGCCATGAGGAATTGGCCCCGCACGCCGACGTGGTGCTGCCGGACATCGGACATTTGCCTGCATGGCTGGGGTAGAACTCCTTTCAATCTGCCTATCTGTTACTACAGCCCGACATTGTGGCCGGGTGGTCGGAGGGTGAAACGATTGATCATTTCCCTTTGGAGATTTGTTAATATTCTTGATCTAGGAAGAGGGCGGTAGACAAGGATGAGATGAATGCACGGGTTGATCAACCGCTCGCTTGAGTGCTTCTTGCGCGATACATATGGCAATGCCGTCTGGCAGGATGTGGTCAGCCGCGCAAATCTGCCGTTTGAGCGGTTTGAAGCTATGCTCGATTACGATGACGGGCTGATCTATGCGGTTCTGCTGGCAGCGTCCGACTGTTTGTCAAAACCCCGTGAAACCTTGCTTGAAGATTTGGGAACCTATCTGGTGTCCAATCCCGACAATGAATCTTTGCGCCGTTTACTGCGGTTTGGCGGGGATACCTATATGGAGTTCCTGCATTCGCTGGATGATCTGAACGGACGGGCAAAACTAGCCCTGCCGGAACTGGAACTGCCCAGAATGGCACTCTATGGCGGGCGTGACGGGAATGATTTCCGCCTGGTGTGCAAAGGCCCACCCAGAGGATTCGGGCGGGTAATGCGCGGGGTGCTGCGCGCTATGGCAGACGATTACGGGGCGCTGGTTCTGTTGAAGGATATCGATGGCGAAGCCGGATGCGAGGAAATTGCGATCACCTTGATTCAAAGCAGCTTTGCTGATGGACGGGACTTCCGTTTGGCAGGGCCAGTGGGGGTATGATGGATCAAATATGCATAACCGCAGCAGATCTGGCGCGAATGATGCCAATGCATATATGGCTGTCGACGGACGGAATAATTCGGCAGTGTGGCGCGACGGTAGCCAAGCTTTTTCCCGATCGGGAATTGCCCGGGCTGTTGTTCTTTGATTGCTTTTTGGTTCGTCGGCCATGTGACGTCGGAACGGTATCCGGTATCCTGGATCAACAGGGAGAAAAGTTGCATCTGGTGGTGCAAAATGGCCGTAATACAACGCTAAAGGCGGTTGCTGTGCCGGTCGACGGGGGGGATGGGGTGTTGTTGGACATGTCGTTTGGAATATCTGTTGTAGATGCTATCCGCGACTATGACCTGACAATCAGCGATTTTGCGGCCACTGATCTGGCTGTGGAAATGCTTTACCTGATCGAGGCTAAATCGGCCGCCATGGCCGAATCCCGTAAGCTGAATACAAGATTGCAGGGGGCCAAGGTTGCCGCTGAAGAGCAGGCCTTTTCCGACACGCTGACGGGGTTGAAGAACCGACGCGCAATGGACCATGTATTGACCCATTTTGTAGAGGCAGGTGAAAAATTCGGCCTGATGCAAGTGGATCTGGATTATTTTAAAAGGGTGAATGATACGCTGGGCCATGCGGCGGGGGATCTGGTGTTGCAAGCGGTAGCCAAGGTATTGCTTGATGAAACCCGAAAAGAAGATCTGGTGGCACGGATCGGTGGGGATGAGTTTGTGCTTATTTTTCACCGGATGACGGACATTGACAAGTTAAATGAGATTGCCGCCAGGATTATCCGGCGGTTGGAGGAGCCAATTCCCTATTGCGGCAAGCCCTGCCTGATTTCAGCAAGCATCGGCACAACCGTTTCTGATGGTTGTCAGAAAATTACAGCTGACAAAATCCTGATGAACGCCGATCTGGCATTATATGCGTCAAAAGATAAAGGGCGGGCTTGCTATACCGTGTTCTCGGAAGATCTATCTTCAAAGGGCGACGAAGGTGACCTTAGGGAAGGGTCCATGTCTGGTTAGCATTGCAAGGCCCGGTTGCAGGGTGCCCTTTGTAAATCCCGCCACGGGTTTGCCTTATTCCAGAAAGAATGAACATATTTCGGCCTGTTTCAGTCATTTTTAGGCCCTGAATTTTTGGCAAAACTGTTTCAACAGAGATTCGGAGGGTACAATGGACTTACTTCAACAAATTACATTTGATCAGATCGGGCTTAGCTTTTTGACGGTTTTTGCTATCCGTGAAGCAATGATTTTCGCCCTGCCAGACACGATTGCCGGACCGGGCGGTTGGTTGATTGATACGGAATGTCCTGACTGCGAATATTAAGGGTTTTTTGGTATTCTAACCCTTACCATATTCCAGTGAGAAGAGGGCTGCCTGCAGGGCGGCCCTATATTTTTGCAGGGCCGAAAAAAGCCAAAAGCCCGTGGCCCGAAAACAGCGTCGAAAATTTGGGAAAATACATCACTGGTAGCCCGTAGGGGAATTGAACCCCTCTTTCCAGGTTGAAAACCTGGCGTCCTAACCGATAGACGAACGGGCCACTTTGTGACGTGAGGCGTATCTAGGCAAAGTCGCGCCAAGGCGCAAGAGGGTTTTTGCGATAATTGTGCATTTTATTAGCGCGACATTCACTTAGGCACGCATTGCATCCTCAAGCCGCAATTGCACCCGTTGCCGACCGCCCCAAGTGTTGATTTCCAGCCGCCCTGCCAGATGGAACCGCGCACCACCGTGATTTAGCAAGGTATCCCCCATCGGCCCGTCAAAGGCACCAAAGGCAATCGCCTCGATCCGCGCGCCCAGACCATCACCAAAGGTCACTTTCAGATGGTTGTCACCCACCCGTTTGGCGAAATTGATTTCCACATCGGGAAAAGCAAAACGCGGGGCAGGGGCGCCTGCGCCAAACGGGCCAGCTCCGTCCAGCTGTTCGATCAGGTCAACCGTGGCAGCGCCAGGCATCAGGATGCCGTCCAGTTTCAGGTCCGCAGGGCCAGCCTCACCTGCCCCCTGTTTATCCAGCAATTCGGACAGCCGTGCCATAGCCGGTTCCAACTGCTCGCGCGCCACAGTCAGCCCCGCCGCCATCTTGTGCCCGCCGCCCTTTAGCAACAGTCCTTCGGCCACCAGCCGCTGGATCGACGCGCCCAGATCGACGCCGGATATCGAGCGGCCCGAGCCTTTGCCCTCGTCCCCGTCCAGCCCGATCACGATGGCGGGGCGGTTGGTGGCCTCTTTCAGGCGCGAGGCAACGATGCCCACCACGCCCGGATGCCAGCCTTCGCCCGCCGCCCAGACCAGCGGCGCATCCAGCCCGCGGGTTTCGGCCTGATCCATCGCGACATCGCGCACCTGCGCTTCGACCTCGCGACGTTCGGTATTCAGTTGGTCCAGCCGGTCGGCCATCGCACGGGCCTCGTTCATATCGGTGCAGGCCAGCAGGCGCGCGCCCAGATCGGCCTGCCCGATCCGCCCGCCCGCATTGATGCGCGGTCCCAGCAGAAAGCCAAGGTGATAAGGGGTTGGCGCGCTGTTCATTCGTGCCACATCGCCTAGTGCCACAAGGCCGATACGTTGGCGTTGCGCCATCACTTTCAACCCCTGACGCACCAGCGCACGGTTGACGCCGGTCAGCGGGGCCACGTCGGCCACCGTTCCCAGTGCCACAAGGTCAAGCATCGCCATCAGGTCAGGGCCGGATTTGCCGGTGCTGCGCATTTGGCGGTTTACCTCGACCAGCATCAGGAACACCACACCGGCGGCACACAACTGGCTGTAATCGCCGCTTTCGTCCTGCCTGTTCGGGTTCACCACGGCCACGGCAGGCGGCAGTTCCTCGCCGCCCAAATGGTGATCCAGCACCACCACATCCGCGCCTTTGGCCGCTGCAATCGGGTCATGCGAAAGAGTGCCGCAATCCACGCAGACGATCAGTGAATGGTCCTGTGCCAGTTTTTGCATGGCGGGCACATTCGGCCCATATCCTTCCTTGATCCGGTCGGGGATATAGAGTGTGGCATCCCGCCCCATCCGGCGCAGGTAATCCAGCAGCAGGGCAGCGGATGTGCCGCCGTCCACGTCGTAATCGGCAAAGACGGCGATGCGTTCGCCCGATTGCAGCGCCTTTAGAAAACGCGCGGCGGCAGGCCCCATATCCTTTAGGGTCAGCGGATCGGGCAGCAGGTCTTTCAGCGTCGGCTCAAGGAAAGTTTCAGCCTGTTCCGGCGTCACCCCGCGCCGTACAAGGATGCGGCACAGTGGCAGGGGCAGGGCGGTTTGCTGGCTCATCGCTTCGGCCAGCCGGTCATCATCCGCGGTCGGTCCGACCCAACGACGCCCGTTCAGCGAGGAGGAAACGCCGAGGAAATCGCTCATGCGAATGTGCCGAGAATGGTTTGCGTATCAAGGGCCGTGCAGAATTCACCGTGAATATTGGCGATGGCGGTATTGTGGATTTGTTCGGCGGTTAGCGCCGAGGTACCGGGATTCCACGACATATCGGCGTTGTTGACAAAGCAGGCACAGGCGTCATGGGCCAATGTCACCCCGAACCCCAGATTGGCGGCCATTCGGGTGGTTGTGGATACGCAATGCGGGGTGGTCAGCCCGCAAATAACCAGATCAGTTGCAAATGCGCCGTGCAGGCGTTCCTCAAGATCTGTGCCGATAAATGCGGAATTGACGTGTTTGCTGATGACCGGTTCGCCATCCAGTGGCATTACCTCGGGTTTGAATTCGGCCCCGGGATCCCCATCGGCCAAGGGGCTGCCTGCGGTGGTGCTTAGGTGGCGGATGTGGAACAAGGGCCAGCCCTTGACACGCCAATGGGTCAGCAGGCGGGCGGCGTTGGCTTCGGCATCCGGATTATTGCGCGCACCCCAGAACGGGCTGTCAAAGCCCGTCTGGATATCAATCAGGATCAGTGCCTGTGCCATTTCGCCCTACTTTGTTTTGATCCGGTATGACATGCGCCGGACAGAACCGGTTTTACTGCGCATCAGGATGGTTTCGGTGGTCAGAAAGCCGGGTTCGCGTTTGATGCCATGCACGATTGATCCGTCGGTCACACCGGTGGCGGCAAAGATCACGTCCTTGGTCACCAGTTCGTCGCGGGAATAGATGCGGTCCAGATCGGTGATGCCGGCCTTGGCGGCGCGGCCCCGTTCGTCATCGTTGCGAAACAGCAGACGGCCATACATCTGCCCGCCCATGCATTTCAGCGCAGCCGCGGCCAAAACACCTTCGGGGGCGCCACCGGACCCCATGTAAATGTCGATACCGGTAATTTCGGATTCAGCGCAATGCATCACGCCGGCTACATCGCCATCGGTGATCAGGCGGATGGCCGCGCCAGTTGTGCGCAGCTCGTTGATCATGTCCTCGTGACGGGGGCGTTCCAGAACGCAAACGGTGATGTCGGACATTTCGCAGCCCTTGGCCTTGGCCAGTGCTTCAATACGCTTAGAAGGGGACATATCAAGGGTGACCACATCGGTCGGATAGCCCGGTCCGATTGCCAGCTTGTCCATGTAAACATCGGGTGCATGCAGCATCGAGCCGCGCGGGCCCATCGCAATGACGGTCAGCGCATTTGGCATGTCCTTGGCTGTTAGGGTGGTGCCTTCCAGCGGGTCCAGTGCGATGTCGACGCCGGGGCCGTTGCCTGTGCCCACTTCTTCGCCGATGAACAGCATCGGGGCTTCGTCGCGTTCGCCTTCGCCAATCACGATCACGCCGTTGATGTCCAGCATGTTCAACTGAGTGCGCATGGCGTCCACTGCGGCCTGATCGGCGGCTTTTTCGTCGCCCCGCCCGATCAGTTTGGCCGAGGCAAGGGCGGCGGCCTCGGATACGCGGGCCAGACCCAGTGAAAGCATACGGTCTTGGAATTCGGATTGTTTGGTCATGGTTTTCGGTCCTGTTGGCTAAACTGTTTCGATGCGGATCGCGACGGGGTCCGAGGCCAGCACACCGGTGGCGGCAAAGCTGTGGATCGCGCAGTCCAGCGCATCACGGGTGGTTTTATGGGTGACGATCAGAACGGGGGCTTTGGATTCTTCGTGGCCGTATTGGCGCATGCGGTCAACCGATACGCCTGCTTCGCCCAGGGCCGTAGCGATCTTGGCCAGCGCGCCGGGTTTGTCGTGTAGCATCATGCGTAGGTAGTAGGGTGCAGGGGCGGCGGATTTGGCAGGTTTGACCACCGACAGGGTGGTGGCCGGTTGGCCAAAGGTCGGCACGCGGATGTCACGGGCGATATCCAGCACATCGGACATCACAGCCGAGGCTGTCGGGCCTTCGCCAGCACCCGCACCGCGCAGAACGATCTGGCCAACATGGTCGCCTTCCAGCACCACCATATTGGTGCCGCCTTCCAACTGGCCCAGCGGGCTGCTGGCCGGGACAAGGCATGGGGCCATGCGCTGTTCCAGACCACGACCTGTCATCTGTGCAACGCCCAGCAGTTTGATGCGGTAACCCATATCGGCAGCCTGCTCGATGTCCTCGATGGTGATGCGCTCGATCCCTTCGATTTCAACGGTGTCAAAGGCCACTTTGGTGCCATAAGCCACGGAGGCCAGCAGCGCCAGTTTGTGGGCTGCATCAATCCCGCCCACATCCAGTGTCGGATCGGCCTCAAGGTATCCCAGTTGATTGGCCTCTTCGAACACTTCGTCATAGGGCAGGCCGGCGTTTTCCATGCGGGTCAGGATATAGTTGCAGGTGCCGTTCATCACACCCATCACCCGTTCCACCTGATTGCCGACCAGACCTTCGGTCAGGGCTTTGATCACCGGAATACCACCGGCCACGGCGGCTTCAAAGCGGATCACGCGGCCTGCGGCCTCGGCGGCTTCGGCCAATTCCTGACCGTGGATCGCCAGCATCGCCTTGTTTGCGGTGACCACATCCTTGCCAGCGGCAATGGCGGCCTCGGTGGCGGCCTTGGCAGGTCCGTCTGCGCCGCCCATCAGTTCAACGAACACATCGACGTCATCGCGTTTGGCCAATGCGACGGGGTCGTCCTCCCATGCGTATTGCGACAGGTTCACACCACGATCCTTGTCGCGGGAACGGGCGGAAACGGCGGTGATCACCACGGGGCGGCCGGTGCGTGTGGCCAGCAGATTGGCCTTTTGACGCACGATTTTTACCACACCTGCACCAACGGTGCCCAGACCTGCAATTCCAAGGCGTAAAGGTTCGGTCATGTTGCGGGTCTCCGGCTGAATCTGTGTTGGTAAATTCTGTAGCGGCAAACGTGGCGCGGTGCAACGCGGCAGGTGGGCTTATTGGTGGCGATTTATGGCGTCTTGCAGACGGTTGCGGGTTTCACTGTCGATCACCGGATGTTTGGCGCGGGTGGCGCGGTTTTTCAACCCGTTCATCCGGCCATTCAGGGTGCTGACGGTTTCATCCGTGATCTGCACATCCTGCGCATTGGCAAGGGCCTGATCCATCGGAATAAGCGATGGGTAGGGCGCGTTTTTGGCAGCGGGGGAAACTGCATTATCCAGTTGCGGGAAATCACTGCATGCACCCAGCAGGGCGACAAAGGTAAATGCAAGTGAAAGACGCAGCATAGGGGATTCCCGAAATGTTTGCCCGATAATAGGGCGTTGTGCGGGGGGGACACAAGCAGGGCTTTGAAATGAACGCATGTTCAGATAAACATCGCCTATGGCACGTAAAACAGGTTCCCATTCCCAGATCACCGGCCCCAAGGTGCAGCAAGCGGCCTCGAAGCTGTTTGCGCGTCACGGGTTTGCCGCCGTTTCCATGCGCCAGATTGCGTCCGAAGTCGGGGTGCAGGCCGGTGCGCTGTATCTATACACGCCGGACAAGCAAAGCCTGCTGTTTGATCTGATGCAGGGGCATATGCAGGATTTGCTGACCGCATGGGAGGCGCAGGAAAAGGGCATAGGGCCGCTCGCGCAGCTTGAGGCCTTTGTGCGGTTCCACATCGGGTTTCATCTGGACCGACCGGATGCGGTGTTCATCGCCTATATGGAATTGCGCAACCTGTCGGAGGAAAATTTCGCGGTGATTGAAGAGTTGCGCAAGCGTTACGAGGACGTGTTGGAGGGTATCCTGCGCGAGGGCCAGCAGGCGGGGGTCTTTGCTGTGCCCGATACCAAACTGGCGATGATGGCGCTGATTGCGATGCTGACCGGGGTAAACACATGGTATCGCGAGGGCGGGCGGCTGTCGCGGGACAAGGTGGAAGAGATCTATTGGGATATGGCGCGCAAGGCGGTGGCGGGATAATTGTCTCTCGCGTTCGGGGGCAATACCCAATACAGCAGACCCAAGCAAAGAGGAGCCAAGAATGCCGGACAATGAAGTAATCGCAACTGTTATGCCATCAACAATACGCCGCTACGCCGGATTGGCGGTGCTGGTAACATTGGGTGGCTTGCTGGTTTATGTGGCTTTGGCAACACCGCCAGTATCCCTGTTCTGGCGGTTTGTATTGTTGGCATTGGGTTTAATGGTGTTGTGGCTAGCAGAATTCATGCGGCGGGCTACGCTGCACGGGGTTGTCCTGACGCGGGATGAATTGCGCACCACTGACGGGCAGGTTCTGGCACGGGTTGACGATATGCAAGGGGTCGTGCGGGGGTCGTTTTCGCTGAAACCATCCAATGGGTTTTCAGTATTAACAAAGACATCGCAGGAAAAGGCGTGGGCGCCGGGTATCTGGTGGCGGCTAGGTAAACGGGTCGGGGTAGGCGGCGTTACAGCCGCATCGCAGGCAAAGTTTATGTCCGAAATTCTGGCGGGAATGCTGGCAAATAAAGAAAACGATAGCCAATAAATAGTAAAATTGCGCCAGAATAACCCTAGTTAATGCAAGTCTGCCAACATGCCGGAACAGACCGTGGACGCGTCATGATCACATGGTCCAGATCATAGGCATTCAAACCGATATCGAATGTCGGGACATAACGCATGTGGGTTTCCATGATATAAGTCGTATCCCCGTCTACCATCTTGGGAATCCGGTCTTTAATATCAACCAGAGTCGCGTTTGTTTGCGGTGGTTGACTATGAGTGCCATAGGAATACTCAATGACATATTCGTCATCCGATGTGATTGCCGGGTCGTTGTCTTTAAACCTAACCAGAGTAAGGCGAATCCATGTCGGGTTGCTGCTTCCGCTCAGGAATTGATACATCGTTCCCAGACCATCGACATAATCGGGCGTCAGAATGGGAACAACACGAGAGGCCATGTCACTGATTGTATAGGCCGCTTTCAGATTAACACTTTTGACCCGAAATGCATCAAAATAGACGCTCATTGCGACAAGTGTTGTCATAAGCATCGGAAAAATGATTGCGGTCTCGATGACGGCTGTTCCGGCTTCGTCTTCCCAAAAATTGCGGGCTATATTTGTGAAATGTAACATTCGCATCCTTACCTTGGTTCGTTCACAAATGCAGAATTGGCAACCAGTGCATAACCGCCAAGATCGGTTCGCTTCAGGCTCATCCCCAATTGTGTGGTCGGGAATATGGGCTTAAATACGGAACATGCACGGACCAGTACCATTTCGTTTGCTGCGCCTACATTAACAAATCCGGGGCCGGGTGGAGTAACATTGATATCAATGCTTTTGTCCTTGCAGACGACATCGGTTGCCAGCGGTGACCATGTTACCGTGCTGACAACACGCATTTCGACCATCAGGGTGTCCATGCAGTCCGGTAGAATAGGGGCGCGATCACAAATCGCGGTCCGGATTGTTTCATGTGTAGGGTTGGGAAGCTGCCCCAACCGCAATTCCCGGATCACGGAATCAACGGACCGTTCAAGAAACGTCTGTCTTAGCATCATGATGCCAAACTCGAAAGACGACAGAAACAGCGTCAGGAAAAGCGGGAACATAATCGCAAACTGGATCGATGCGTTCCCGCTTTCACTATCCAGCATATGCCGCACCATGCGCCGCATCTTGCGTGCAGTATTTGTCATCTTACCAGTCTCAGACTTTTCAGTTGAGCCGCGATTTCAGCAAAAGCGTCGGCAATATCAACACCATCAACCCGGAAGAAATGGGCGGAAGTTGTTGCGCAACTTTGCAGTTTCAAGGCATTCGAATTCGAAACTTCAAATCCGATTGTGTAGAGCAGGATATTTTTAGCCTTCGCAGCCTGACAAATCGCAGCCATCCTTTGGTCTTTTTCGCTTGGTCCATATTTATGATACGTTCCGGTGCCCCAATCGTATTTGCTAAGCCCGGCTTTATATTGCAACCGGTCTGCGACAAAATATGTTGATGCAACACGCCACAATTTAGCCATCGACAGATGCTCGGCATCTGAACTGGGGGCAGCGACCCATTGAGCGATTTTAAGGCTGCCACTCGTAGTGTATTTCAAGTAGCGGTATTTTTTGCTGCCGCTGTGGCTGGGATTGTAGACCCAGTATTTAATTCTGTTGTCGGTGCCTGATGTATCTTCGCGCCAGACATTTGACATACCCGTGCGGTAGGGATCCAGCAGTTCATAACTATATGTGTTCGCACCATCCGTCATGGCAACGATGACTTTCAAAATGCCTTCCTCACCATAGTTATTCGGGCGCCCCGAGAACATCGGGTCAACGGTTCCATCGGTAATCATATCGTCAACAACGGGCTTCATGCTTGGATCAAGCAGGGCTGCCCCCCATTTTATCCCCATCTCGGTCGAGGTGTTGCCCGTTGGCGAAAGGGCATCAATATAATCGTGCAGGGTCGTCAGGTCGCCCGAGAGGGGAAGGATTTGTCGGTCAGAGGCTGTTGGGCAGTTCCACAACCAATGGCTTGCGGACAGATTTTGATAGTGATGGCGATTATAGCTACGCACGGCAACAAATCCGGCACGCCGCAATTCCACAGATTGATCAACCGCAGTTGTGTTATATTCGGATGTCGTCCAGTCCACACAATTTGAATAGGTATGCTCACTGGACACATTCATATTGTTCAACAGGGCGGAACCGGCATTTACCTGGAAGGAATAAGGAACAATCGAGATCGAGTATGTGTCCGGGTGAGGGGCATCTACCAGAAGCGCATCGACAAACTGCTTCGCTGCAATCTGCAAATCCTCGATTTTTCTGCGGCCCGATGCAGATGAATTGTGCATAGATCCGGATACGTCGAGCACCAGTGAAACCTCGACCTTTTGAACACCGTCAATTGCCGCTGCTACTGCAGGCGTGTTCAGATATTCAACTGCCCCACCACCGGCAACATTGAAAACCTTTGACCAGTCAACGGCCAAGAAGATGGTTTTGATTTTGGGATCGGGCAGTAGAATGGTAACTTTCTTGCTGTTTTGCGATTGATCTACAACAACCGTCGGGTTCAACCATCCAAGGCCGGCCTTTTGGAAGCAGTCGGTAACCACATCTTCAGCAGGGAGTTGCTGGCTCAGGCCGGATGCGCTCAAGGCACAGCGGTCGGCGGTATATTGTATCTCGGTGCGTTGGTATTCTGCGCGCATGACATCAACGGCAAGGCCGCCAATCATCAGCATCATTGCAAACATGAAAAGGGAAAAGATGATGATTGAACCTTCTTCATCTTTTTGAAACTTTTGAAATGGTTTTAGGAATGCCGCTACCCGTCCTTGGGCTTTGCTTCCAAAAGGTGCTTTTCTATCCTCAATCGAGGACTGCAATATCGTTCTCATAACTTAACCCTTTCCCGAGGATCGCTCCAGACGACACTCTTACACACGCAACACACCACGCGCGGGGACATATAATAAGCGCGATGTGGCAAAATTAGGGCATATTGTGTCGGTTAATTAATAAAGATGCAATTACTTATTTATTGCAACGGGTTATGCGCGAAGATTGTTTCGATATCTGCCCTAATAGTTGTGGAAACGCGCCATTTTCCAGCCATCATCGGCAAATCCTAATTATTGTTTGCTGATTCTCCCAATAAAACGATTCGAAAAATCCGGTGTTATGTTTCTGGAAACAGGATTAGGGTCAAATTATTGCAAAGGGTGCGCGATTCTGCCGCACCCCACATTTATGGAGAGCAAAATGTCCGCAATAAAAGAACCCAGTTTCCGTGAATCCGTCGATATGATGTTTAATCGTGCCGTCGCGCTTATGGATTTGGCCCCGGGGTTAGAAGAAAAAATCCGTGTGGTGAACGCCACTTACACAGTGCGTTTCGGTGTGAGATTACGCGGCGAAATCAAGACATTCACGGGTTATCGGTCGGTTCATTCCGAGCATATGGAACCTGTCAAAGGCGGCATACGTTATGCGCTGGGTGTCAATCAGGACGAGGTCGAGGCGCTGGGCGCATTGATGACTTACAAATGCGCGCTGGTCGAGGCCCCTTTCGGCGGATCGAAAGGTGGCCTGCGGATTGATCCACGGGAATATGACGAACACGAACTGGAAATCATCACCCGTCGCTTTGCCTATGAACTGGCCAAGCGTGATCTGATCAATCCCAGCCAGAACGTGCCAGCCCCGGATATGGGCACAGGCGAACGGGAAATGGCGTGGATTGCGGACCAATATGCGCGGATGAATACCACCGACATCAATGCCCGCGCCTGTGTGACCGGCAAACCGACCCATGCGGGCGGGATCGCTGGCCGGGTCGAGGCCACGGGGCGTGGTGTGCAATATGCCTTGCGCGAATTTTTCCGCTACCCCGAGGATATTGCCCAAGCCGGCCTTTCCGGCATGCTGGAAGGCAAGAATATTATTGTTCAGGGGCTTGGGAACGTGGGCTACCACGCCGCGAAATTCCTGTCCGAAGAAGACGGGGCCAAAATTGTTGGTATTATCGAACGCGATGGCTCGCTTTATGATCCGGACGGGCTGGATGTCGAAGCAATCCACGACTGGCTGGCCAAACATGGTGGCCTGAAGGGCTTTATGGATACGCATTATGACGCGGACGGGGCCAAGCTGTTGGAACATGACTGCGATATCCTGATCCCAGCGGCTCTTGAGGCGGTGATCAACTTGTCAAATGCCGCCAAGGTTAAAGCGCCGCTGATCATCGAGGCCGCGAATGGCCCGATCACGGCGGGCGCTGACGAAGTTCTGCGTGAAAAGGGTACAGTGATCATTCCCGATATGTATGCCAACGCCGGTGGTGTGACGGTTTCCTATTTCGAATGGGTCAAAAACCTGAGCCATATCCGTTTCGGCCGTCTTGGTCGCCGTCAGGAAGAGTCGCGCCACCAGTTGATTATAGATGAGCTGGAGCGGCTGGACCGTTATCTGGGCGATGCATGGTCGATGCGGCCTGATTTCAAAAGGAAATACCTGAAAGGCGCGGACGAACTGGAACTGGTGCGCTCGGGTCTGGATGACACGATGCGCGCCGCCTACCAGTCGATGCGTGCGGTCTGGCACGGGCGCGACGATGTTGAAGACCTGCGCACAGCGGCCTTTATCGTGGCGATCACCCGCGTGGCCAAATCCTACGAGGCCAAAGGGCTGTAAGGCGTCTGACCTAAATAATAGCGGCAAGCGGCGGTTTTTCTGCCGCTTGCTATTGAAAACCTGCCTTGAAGTTGTTTGAGTACCCATGAATATATTTGGGGGTGGTCATGCGGTTTTCGGGTTGGCAGGTGTTGCGGCAGGGTTTGACCGGCAACAAGGGCTGGAAACCCCAGTGGCGCAATCCCGAACCAAAATCCGAATATGACATCATCCTGATCGGTGGCGGCGGGCATGGGTTGTCCACCGCCTATTATCTGGCGAAAAACCACGGGCTGACCAATATTGCGGTGCTGGAAAAGGGATACCTTGGCGGCGGTAATGTCGGGCGCAACACCACCATTGTGCGGGCCGATTATTCGCTACCGGGCAATTCCGAATTCTATTCCCACTCGCTGAAACTGTGGGAAGGGCTGTCGGCAGATCTGAATTATAACGTGATGCTGTCCCAACGCGGGGTTTACCGGCTGTTCCATTCCGATGGCCAGCGCGACCATTTCGCCCGCGCGGGCAATGCGATTGTCAATCAGGGCGATGATGCGGTGTTGTTGGATCAGGCCGCTTTGCGCAAACGTCTGCCCTATCTGGATTATGACAACGCCCGTTTCCCCATTCACGGTGCCCTTTACCACGCCCGCGGCGGCACCGCGCGCCATGATGCGGTGGCGTGGGGCTATGCCCGCGCGGCAGACCAGCGCGGCATCGATCTGATCCAGAATTGCGAGGTCACGGGGATTGATGTTGAAAATGGCCGTGTGCGCGGTGTGCAGACCACACGCGGGGCCATTCGGGCGAAAAAGGTGGGCATTGTGGTGGCGGGTCGCTCAAGTCAGGTGGCAGCCATGGCCGGACTGCGCCTGCCGATCGAAAGCCATCTGTTGCAGGCTTTCGTCACCGAGGGGCTAAAGCCGGTGATCGACACGGTGATCAGTTTTGGTATGGGGCACTATTATATCAGCCAATCCGACAAGGGCGGTCTGGTGTTTGGCGGGGACATGGATTTCTATGCCTCCTACGCCCAACGCGGCAATCTGCCCCGCGCCGAACAGGTGACACAGGCGGCGATGACCTTGATGCCGATGATCGGCAAGGCGCGTGTGCTGCGGTCTTGGGGCGGGATCATGGATATGTCGCCCGATGGCTCGCCCATCATCGACAAAACCCATATCGACGGTTTGTTCCTGAATGCGGGCTGGTGTTACGGCGGGTTCAAGGCGGTGCCCGGCTCGGGCTGGGCCTTTGCCCATCTGATCGCCACCGGCAGCCCGTACCAAACGGCGGAAAAATATATGCTAGAGCGGTTCAAGACCGGCCATCTGATTGATGAGGAGGGGACTGGTGCACAGCATAATTTGCACTAAATTATCAGTTTTGCAGCTCTGCTATTTCAACACGTTTTGTCGAAATGTGGTGCAAGATACAGGTGTTATAGATGGTTAAGGAAACTGTGAAAAACTGTGCCTTTTGTGAAATTCTGGATGGGGTTTATCCGATAAGTGAAATCTATTCTGACGAGGTCTGTGTTGGTCTAATGACAATTGAGCCGGTGAATAGAGGCCATGCCATGATTATTCCACGGCAACATTTTCCCTATCTTTCAGATTTGCCACCGGACATAGCTGGCCACATATTCAAAGTAGGGCAAAAGGTAGCTGCTGCGATTAGGGCGTCAGATATTAAATGTGATGGGATCAATGTGTTTGTCGCGGATGGTGAAGCGGCCATGCAGGAAGTGTTCCATTTTCATCTTCACATCTATCCGAGAGTTGCCGGTGATGGCTTCGGTTTTAAGTATGATAATCGCCACTTCCAAACCCCACCGCGAGAAGAGCTTGATCGTGTTGCTAGGAGCATTAGAGATAAAATGCCTTTTGAAATAAAATGAATCAAACATTTTTGAGAAAAATTGTACTATTAACCACGGTGGTGACCTTTACCGGTGTGTGTGGGTTTGCCCAGTCCAAAGCGCCTGGAAATTGGCCGATGCCAACGGGCTGTTACGCGCGGTCCTATTCGGCAGATCATTTGGCCAAGCATCCACAGCAAGTGGTCCAAAAAATCATGGTCAAGTTTGGCACATGGGAACTTAGCCCTGTTGCGGGTTTGCAGGTTATCGCTGCAAATCAAGGGCTTGCGCGTGACAACAATCAAGGCGGGCAGTATTTCGCAATGGGGTCGGAGTGTTTTGTCGAACCATGGCCTGATGGCATGGGGGCGACGCTTGGCTGGATATGTCTTAGTGCAACAAATTCGGGCGGGATTTACCTAAATAGATTTGATGATGAAATGCTTGTTTTTAGAACCAAGCAATTTGTTCTGGGAGAGAGTGAAAACCCCCTTGGCTTGCTGGATTTGGCCGAGGTGCCGGATCAATGGGTGACGTATGAATTGCGCAAGGTGGATGATGCGCAATGCGTGGATTGGGAAGGCTAGGCGATGCGGATCAAATGCCCATTATGTGGTGAACGCGACCTGCGGGAATTCTATTATCAGGGCGCCGATGTGGCCCTGATGCGCCCCGCACCTGATGCGGGGCCTGCCGCGTGGGATGACTATCTTTACACCCGCGACAACCCCGCCGGTGAGACCCGCGATTTATGGCAGCACGAATATGGCTGCGGTGCGTGGTTGTTGGTTCAGCGCAACACGGTGACCCATGAAATCCTGAACGTTACTTTGGCGAAAAAAAGGGGGCGGTCATGAGGATTGACGGCAAAGGTCTGATTGACCGCAGCGTAACCGTGCCCTTTGCCTTTGACGGGCAGCGTTACCACGGGTTTGCGGGCGACACGCTGGCCTCGGCCCTGCTGGCCAACGGGGTGCGAATGGTTGGCCGGTCCTTTAAATACCACCGCCCGCGCGGGCTGTTGACGGCGGGGTCCGAGGAACCCAATGCGCTGGTGACCGTCGGTCAGGGGGGCAATGCCACGCCCAATCTGCGCGCCACAACGCAAGAGATTTACGAGGGATTGACTGCGGTCAGCCAGAACCGCTGGCCATCGCTGAATTTAGACGTGATGGCGGTGAATGATCTGTTCTCGCCCTTCCTGTCGGCGGGGTTCTATTACAAAACTTTTATGTGGCCGAGATCCTTCTGGGAACGGGTATACGAGCCGATCATCCGGCGCTCGGCCGGTCTTGGGGCGTTGTCGGGCGAACCCGATACGGCGCGGTATGAACAGGCCTATGCGTTCTGCGATCTGCTGGTGATTGGTGCAGGACCTGCCGGTTTGATGGCGGCACTGACGGCGGCGCGGGCCGGTGCGGATGTGATTTTAGCGGACGAAGACAGCCGCATGGGCGGGCGCCTGCTGGCCGAGACCGAGCCACTGGACGGCGAACCCGCACATATCTGGGTTGCCCGCGTGCTGGACGAATTGGCCACGATGGACAACGTGCGCCTGATGCCGCGCACCACGGTGACGGGGGTTTATGACGGCGGCACCTATGGCGCGCTGGAACGGGTCACAACCCATCTGGCCAATCCCGCACCCGATGCGCCGCTAGAGGCTTTCTGGCGGATTACGGCCAAGCAAACAGTGCTGGCAACGGGGGCGATTGAACGCCCCGTAGCCTTTCCGATGAATGATCGGCCCGGGGTGATGATGGCGGGTGCGGTGCGTTCCTATCTGAACCGTTGGGGCGTGGCAGCAGGGCAAAAGGTGGCGGTGTTTGGCAACAACAACGATGCCCACCGCACGGCCCATGATTTGCACGAGGCCGGTGTCGAGGTGGTGGCGCTGATCGACAGCCGCGCGGATGCCGCTGTATCCGGCGATTTCCCGCTGTTCACCGGCGCGCAGGTGATCAACACCCGTGGCCGCAAATCACTGGGCGAAGTGCATGTGCAAACTGCCAGCGGGGTTGAGGTGATCGAGGCGGATTGTCTGGCGATGTCAGGCGGTTGGAACCCGACGTTGCACCTGTCCTGCCATCTGGGCGGGCGGCCCGTTTGGAATGTCAGCATCCACGCCTTTGTGCCCGATCCCAAGAATTGCGCGGGCCTGCATGTGGCAGGTGCTGCGGGCGGGGTGTTCAGCACCAAAGGTGCGCTGAAATCCGGCGTGTTCCGCGCCAGAGAGGCGCTGAAGGCGCTGGGGATGAAAGCCCCCTCGATACCGCTGCCGGTGGCGGGGGATGCGGAATACGCCATCACGCCGCTGTGGCAGGTGCAGGGGCGCAAACGGGCGTGGCTGGACTTTGCCAATGATGTGACAGTTAAGGATGTGGAACTGGCCGCAACGGAAAATCTGGCATCAAGCGAGCATATGAAGCGGTTCACGACCCAAGGCATGGCGCCGGATCAGGGCAAGAATTCCAACGTCGGCGCGCTGGCCGTGCTGGCCGACGCCACGGGGCGCAGCATTGCTGCAACCGGCACCACCACGTTCCGCCCGCCCTTTGTGCCGGTGCCGATAGCCGCCACGGGCAGTGCGGGCGCGGGCAAGGGGTTTGCGCCAGAACGGTTCATGACCAGCCACGACAGATCGTTGGAAATGGGCGCGCCGATGATCGAGGCGGGGCTTTGGTATCGGCCGTCCTATTTCCCGCGCAAAGGGGAAAAGAACTGGCGACAGGCCTGTGATCACGAGGTCGGGATGGTGCGTAATGCTGTGGGCGTGTGCGATGTGTCCACCCTTGGCAAAATCGACGTGCAGGGGCCGGATGCGGCGGCGTTTCTGGATTTTATCTACACCAACCGGATGTCATCGCTGAAGGTTGGGCGAGTGCGTTACGGCCTGATGCTGCGCGAGGACGGGATGGTGATGGATGACGGCACCTGCGCACGGCTGGGCGCGCGGCATTTCCTGGTGACAACCACCACGGCGGCGGCTGCTCAGGTAATGCGGCATATGGAATTCGTGTTGCAGGGTTTGCGGCCGGACTGGGATGTGCGGATTGCCTCGGTCACCGAGCAATGGGCACAATTTGCCGTGGCGGGGCCGAAATCGCGCGAGTTGCTGAACGGGCTGTTTGACGCGCCGATTGATAACGACAGCTTCCCCTTCATGGCCTGCGGGGATGTGCGGATCAAAGGCGTTTCTGCGCGTCTGTTTCGCATCTCTTATTCCGGCGAACATGCCTATGAAATCGCGGTTCCTGCGCGGTTTGGCGCGGCTTTGTTTGATTTGCTGCTGGAACGGGCGCAGGCGCTGGGCGGCGGGGCCTATGGGCTTGAGGCGCTGAATGTGCTTCGGATCGAGAAGGGGTTTTTGACCCACGCGGAAATCCACGGTCGGGCAACGGCGTTTGATCTGGGGATGGAGCGGATGATTTCACCTGCCAAGGATTGTATCGGCAAGGTGATGGCGGAGCGGCCCGGTCTGAAGGGGCCGTTGCGTGAACAGTTGGTCGGGTTGAAACCGGCGGGCGCGGCCAAGCTGATCACGGCGGGGGCGCATCTGTTTATGCAGGGGGCCGAGGCGGTTTCGGACAATGATCAGGGGTTCGTCACCAGCCCCTGTTATTCGCCCACGCTGGGGCATCCGATTGCGCTGGCGATGCTACAGAACGGGCGTGCGCGGCATGGGGAAGTGATTGATATAGTTGACCATTTACGCGGGGTGCGAACGGCCTGTGTGGTGTGTGAACCAGTGTTTTTTGATGCAGACGGAGGGCGGTGCCGTGGTTGAATTGATGGAAAAATCCGCATTCGGGGGGCTGTTGCCGGTTGAGGTGGGCACATGCCGGATTTTTGCCGCGCTACCCGAACCGATGCATCTGGTATCGCCCTATAAGGGGCAGGGAAAACCCTTGTCGGATGCGATGAAAAAGGCGCACGGGATGGCGTTTCCGGCGGCGGGGCGTGCCACGGGCAAAGAGGGTGCGCGGCTGGTCTGGTTCGGGCTGGAACAGGCGATGCTGATCGGCCCTGCGCCGGATGCGCGGCTGTCGGAGTTTGCCGCTGTTGTGGATCAGTCGGACGGCTGGGCGGTGTTGCGATTGCAGGGGCCGCAGGCCGAAGATGTGCTGGCGCGGCTGGTGCCGGTCGATATGCGGGCGGGCCATTTCAAACGCGGGCAAACGGTGCGCACGCAGTTGCAGCATTTGCATGTGTCGATCACGCGGGTCGGGAGCGAGGTGTTCCAGATCATGGCGATGCGCTCGATGGCGAAAACGCTGGTGGATGAATTGCAGGGTGCGATGCGGTTGGTGGCGGCGCGATAAAAGATTCTATGCCTGCGGCGCGGATATTTGCGGAACAAAGATGATGGGTGCTAGACTCTGGACGCGGGGTCTTGATAATTGGGGTCATGAGTCTGCCACCCGGTTTCCTTGATGAATTGCGCACCCGCATCAGCCTGTCTGATGTTGTCGGGCGCAAGGTGATGTGGGACAGCCGCAAATCCAATCAGGCCAAGGGCGATATGTGGGCACCTTGCCCCTTCCATCAGGAAAAAACCGCCAGTTTTCATGTGGATGACCGCAAGGGGTTTTATTACTGTTTCGGCTGCCACGCCAAGGGCGACGCGATTTCCTTTGTGCGGGAAACCGAGAATGTCGGCTTTATGGAGGCGGTCGAGATTATCGCGCGCGAGGCCGGAATGCCGGTGCCCAAGCGTGATCCGGCGGCACAGGCCAAGGCGGACAAGCGCACGCAACTGGCCGAGGTAATGGAGCAGGGGGTGCAATATTACCGCCTTCAGCTAAAGACCGCCGCGGCAGGGGCGGCGCGGGATTATCTGGCGGGGCGGGGTTTGAGCGAGGCGGCGCAGGATCGCTGTGAGATCGGCTTTGCCCCCGATGCACGTCAGGGGATATTTTCCCATCTGACCGGCAAAGGTGTGGCGGCGGATCTGGTGATCGATGCCGGACTGGCGGCGCGTCCGGATGACGGGCGCGAGCCTTATGACCGGTTCAGGGGCCGGATTATTTTCCCTATTCGGGATGCACGCGGGCGGGCGATTGCGCTGGGTGGTCGGGCGATGGACCCGAACGCGCGGGCGAAATATCTGAATTCGCCGGAAACGGAATTGTTCGACAAGGGACGCAGCCTCTATAACCACGGCCCTGCGCGCGAGGCGGCGGGTAAAGGCGCCCCGCTGATCGTGGCTGAGGGGTATATGGATGTGATCGCGTTGGTTGAGGCGGGGTTTCCCGCCTGTGTCGCACCGCTGGGCACCGCGATCACCGAGAGCCAGTTACAGATGATGTGGCGGGTGTCCCCCGAGCCGGTGATCGCGCTTGACGGGGACCGCGCCGGTTTGCAAGCGGCATTGCGGCTGATCGATTTGGCGCTGCCGTTGCTGGAGGCGGGGCAGTCGTTAAGGTTTGCGCTGATGCCCGAGGGAATGGACCCTGACGATGTGCTGAAACAGCAAGGCAAAAATGCGATGCAGCGTCTGCTGGAGGGCGCTTTGCCGATGGTGCAACTGCTGTGGCGGCGCGAGGTTGAAGGCGGCGTGTTTGACAGCCCCGAACGCAAGGCCGCGCTGGATAAGAAATTGCGCGCGGCGATTGCCAAGATCAAGGACCCTTCCATTCGCGGCCATTACGGCGAGGCGATCAAGCAGATGCGTTGGGAACTGTTTGCGCCAAAACGCAGCAACAAAAAGGGTGCGTGGAAGGGCAAGCCGGCACCGGTGCAACCCAGCACGAAATCGTCATTGCTGGTTAATGCGGGGCAGGGGGCCGAGGAACATTTGCGCGAGGCGGTCATTCTGGCCACGCTGGTTTTGAACCCGTCTGTCTTGCCGGATTTCGAGGGCGAGCTGGAACGGCTGGATTTCACATCGCCCGAGCACCGCCATTTGCGCGATTGCCTGTTGCGATTCAGCGGCGCGGCAGATTTGCGCAACCGGATCGAGACCGAGGCAGGGGCCGCATTGGCATCGGTTCTGGCCCCGCGCCATGTGCAGATTTCACCGGCGGTGCGCACCCCCGGAGATGCCGAAGTTGCGGCCATGTGCGTGGCCGAGGAATTGGCCAAACTGGCCGCCAAACGCGGGGCTTTGCGCGAGATTGAAGAGGCGATGGAGGACATCAGCGGGGTCGTGGACGAAGGTCTGACGTGGCGTTTGAAACAGGCCGCCGAGGCCCGCGACAAGGCCGTTCGCAGCGAAAACGAGGACAAGGCGATGTTCGATACCGCCCCCAGCGGCGCCCAGATGGACCGCGATGAACGCGACGCTTTTGCCCGTCTTCTGGGGGAAATCGCACAAAACAGTGGTGCAAAAGCCAAAAAGTGAACGCTTTGCTAAGGAACAGGTAAAGAAAACAGGGTAAACGTGTTGCGAATCAGTGATTCGGCGTGTTGATTCGTTTCAGCATTGAAAAACCGAATCACCTAGTCCCTGAAAGGACCTTGTAGATGGCCGCGAAAGAAGCAACATCCCGTAAAGCCAACGATCAGGACAACGACGAGATTGCCGATACCGGCATGGCCGCCGTCAAAAAGATGATCGCCGACGGGCGCGAACGGGGTTACGTTACTTATGATCAGTTGAACAAGGTTATGCCGCCCGAACAGGTGTCAAGCGAGCAGATCGAAGATGTGATGTCGATGCTGTCGGAAATGGGCATCAACATCATCGAGGACGATGAGGAAGAGGATAAGGGCACGACCGAGGTGGCCACGACATCAGGCACCAAGGACATTGCCTTGACGGTGACTGGTGGCGAGAAACTGGACCGCACCGATGACCCCGTGCGCATGTATCTGCGCGAAATGGGCAGCGTTGAGTTGCTCAGCCGCGAAGGCGAAATCGCGATTGCCAAGCGGATCGAAGCCGGGCGCAACACAATGATTTTGGGGCTGTGCGAAAGTCCGCTGACCTTTAACGCGATCACCATCTGGCGCGACGAATTGCTGGCCGAAGAAATCCTGTTGCGCGATGTGATTGATCTGGAAACCACCTTTGGCAACCACATGGGCGAGGAAGAGGAAGAAGAACCAGTTGTGGCCCCCGTTGCCGGGGCCGCGTCCGCCGACAAGAAAGAGGCGGCGCAGGAATTGGATGCTGACGGCAACCCGATTACCACAGAAGACGATGATGATGATGACGAGGAAGAGCAGGCCAATATGTCGCTGGCCGCGATGGAAGCCGCGCTAAAGCCACGGGTTCTGGAAACGCTGGACCTGATTGCGCGCGATTATGCCAAATTGTCGGAGATGCAGGACACGCGGATTTCGGCCACTTTGAACGAGGACGAGAGTTTCTCGAAAAAGGCCGAGAACACCTATCAAAAGCTGCGTTCGGAAATTGTGGAACTGGTGAACGAACTGCACTTGCACAACAACCGGATCGAAGCGCTGATTGACCAGCTGTATGGTGTTAACCGCAAGATCATGTCGATCGACAGCAACATGGTGAAACTGGCCGATCAGGCCCGCATCAACCGGCGCGAATTCATCGAGGCCTACCGCGATCACGAGTTGGACCCGATGTGGCTGGAGCAAATGGGCGAAAAGACCGGCCGAGGCTGGCAGGCATTGCTGGAACGCTCGACCCCCAAGATTGAAGAACTGCGCGCCGAAATGGCGCAGGTGGGGCAGTATGTCGGGCTGGACATCCCAGAATTCCGCCGCATCGTGCAGCAGGTTCAAAAGGGTGAAAAAGAGGCACGCCAAGCCAAGAAAGAAATGGTCGAGGCCAACCTGCGTCTGGTGATTTCAATTGCCAAGAAATACACCAACCGCGGGCTGCAATTCCTTGATCTTATTCAGGAAGGCAACATCGGGTTGATGAAAGCGGTGGATAAATTCGAATATCGTCGCGGCTATAAATTCAGCACCTATGCAACATGGTGGATCCGTCAGGCGATCACCCGCAGCATCGCCGATCAGGCCCGCACCATCCGAATTCCGGTGCATATGATCGAAACCATCAACAAACTGGTACGCACGGGGCGCCAGATGCTGCATGAAATCGGGCGTGAACCTACACCCGAGGAATTGGCCGAAAAGCTGCAAATGCCGCTTGAGAAGGTGCGCAAGGTGATGAAGATCGCCAAAGAGCCGATCAGCCTTGAAACCCCGATTGGCGATGAGGAAGATTCGCAACTGGGAGATTTCATCGAGGATAAAAACGCGGTGCTGCCGCTGGATTCGGCCATTCAGGAAAACCTGAAGGAAACCACCACGCGGGTGCTGTCGTCACTCACCCCGCGCGAGGAACGGGTTTTGCGGATGCGGTTCGGCATCGGTATGAACACGGATCACACGCTGGAAGAAGTGGGGCAGCAGTTTTCGGTGACGCGGGAACGTATCCGGCAGATCGAGGCCAAGGCGTTAAGGAAGTTGAAGCATCCGAGCAGGTCGCGGAAGTTGCGGAGTTTCTTGGACCAGTAATGATACGTAGGTTTGCTTTGGTATGGTGCTTTTGTGCAAGCCCGCTCTTTGCGGGGGTGGATGTAATTGATGAAGGCGGAGTAAACGGTAATGACAGCCCTATTCTGTTTTCCGTTCGGGCATTGAGCGAACGATTTACTAAACGTATCGTTTCAGAATTTATCCGCCCAAACCCATTCGGTGCAGAAAATGATTTAATCGTTATTGGCTCATCTAATGGCCCGATTTTCTATGCGGATCATGGTTTGTCAGAGATATACACTTTTTCAATCTGGACCGAGAGTCCCGCTGTTTCTGGCCCCAATGGCGTTATTATCGGTCAAACCAGAGTGGAGAAGGTTAACAAACTCGGCCATTGGGATTGCGCGCGCGGTTACAATGAAATGCATGATACTGTGGCTTGTATGTGGTGGGAAGAGGGCCTGCGTTTGGTCTTTGATTTTGATCCTACTGGTAAAAATGCGATCACTAGCGGCACATACGATCCGGTGCTGGATGATGCAGTGCTTGTAGAAATACGCCAATACTTTAATCGCCCTGTTCAATGATCATTTTCAGAGCGTTAAGCGGATTAAATTTTACCTAACTTAGGAATGAGCTTGGACACCACCTTCACCATCCCCACCTCCGGCCCCGGCCTCTATGAATTCACCCGCCAAGTCGCCGATTGGGTCACCGGCGATGGCCTGCTGACGTTGTTGGTGCAACACACTTCTGCCTCCTTGTTGATACAGGAAAACGCCGATCCCGAAGTGCAGACCGATCTGCGGAACTATTTCCACCGGTTGGTGCCACTTACCACCGACCCCAGCATGACTTACCTCACCCACACCTATGAAGGCCCCGACGATATGCCCGCGCATATCAAATCCGCGATGCTGCCGGTCAGCCTGTCCATTCCGGTGCAAAACGGCAAAATGCGACTGGGCACATGGCAGGGGATATACCTGTTTGAACATCGCGACGCCCCGCACTATCGTCAGGTCGCGGCATATCTTAGTTACGAGTAAAGGAAACCCCATGCGTATTCTTGTTGCATCCTTGGCCTTGCTAATAATCCCCCAAACAACATTCGCCGAATGCGCCACACCACAGGATACATTCCTGAGCTGCACCTTTTCGAACGGGAAAAAAGCGGTGGATGTCTGTGTGGACGGGGACATGCTGACCTACCGTTTCGGCCGCATTGGCAAAGCCCCCGATCTGGCCCTGTCTGTCCCGGTCGTTGACGCCGATTACACCCCGTGGCCGGGCATTGGCCGCGCGATTTGGGAAACGGTGACATTTCAGAACGGCAAGACAAGTTATGTGGTTGCCGGTGTCATTGACCGGCAGTTTTCCGACGATGAAAAGGATGAAGTTCAGGCCGAGATCAGCGGATTGATCGATGTGAACGAGGGGGAAGATACGCTGGCCACGCTGGAATGCGATGCCGGATCGGTCGAGTTTGCCTATGGGGGTAGCATCTATGATGCCAAAACCGCTGCCGGCCAATGCTATAACCTTGAGGAACAGCGCTGGGAAAGCTGCCAGTAGGGCGGTCCGCGCGCCGTATATTCTGGCGCGCGCCGGTGCTGTCGGGTTAGTCGTCCAGAACGAATGTCACCATCATATTGACGCGGAATTCGCTGACTTTTCCGTCTTTCACGGTCACTTTCTGCTCTTTCACCCAGGCGCTGGTGATCCCGCGCAGGGTTTTGGAGGCGCGTTTGACGCCTTCTTCGACGGCGTCATCAAAGCTTTTCTTAGAGGTCGAGGAAATTTCGGTTACACGTGCTACACTCATAATATTCTCCTTGGGTTAAAGGGGAATGGTGCGATGGTTTCCTTTATCTGCAAAGGGAAAACTACCCCTGATCGCGCAGATGTGTAATTGTCAGATTGAAACCGCGCCGGTGACCACATCCCAGATCAGCTTCAGATTTAGCGCAACGATGATCACCGTGATCACCCATGCCGCATGGGTCAGCCAGCGCGGGGCGGGCAGGCCGTTCATCTTGCGGCTGTTTGCCGTGAACAACACCAGCGGCACCATCGCAAAGGGCAGTTGCAGGCTTAACACCACCTGACTTAGCACCAGCAACCGCGCCGTGCCGCTTTCGCCATAGATCACCGTGGCGATAAGGGCAGGCACGATGGCGATGCCGCGGGTAATCAGCCGGCGTTTCCACGGGGTGATTTTAAGGTGAATAAACCCCTCCATGATGATTTGCCCTGCCAGCGTGGCCGTTACGGTCGAGTTCAGCCCCGAGGCCAGCAGCGCCACCGCGAACAGGCTGGCGGCCAGCGGCGCGCCCAGAAGGGGGCCTATCAGCCGGTGCGCATCCTGTATCTCGGCCACCTCGTATTGTCCGGCCACATGAAAGGTGGCAGCAGCCAAAATCAGGATCGAGGCATTGATGAACAGCGCGAACATCAGCGCCACGGTGGAATCGATTGTGCCCATGCGGATCGCATCCAGCTTGTCGGCACGGGTCGGGCCGATATCGCGGGTCTGGATGATCGAGGAATGCAGATACAGGTTATGCGGCATCACCGTTGCCCCGATGATCCCCAGCGCCAGATACAGCATTTCCGGCGTTTGCAGGATGTCGCGCTGCGGGATGAACCCGCGCAGAACGTCCCCCCAGACCGGCGCGGCATAGACCATTTGCACAGCAAAACAGGCGAAAATGACGGCCGTCAGCGCAATCACCACAGCTTCCAGTTTGCGAAACCCCTTGCCCTGCAACCACAGGATCAGGAATACATCCAGTGCGGTCAGAACCACACCGATTTCCAGCGGGATACCGAACAACAGGTTCAGGCCGATTGCGGTGCCGATCACCTCGGCCAGATCAGTGGCGATGATCGCCCCTTCGGCCAGCAACCACAGCGCAAAGCCCACAGGACGTGAAAACGCATCCCCGCTGGCCTGCGCCAGATCCCGCCCCGAGGCAATCCCCAGCCGCAGCGCCAGCGCCTGCAGCAGAATCGCCATGACATTGGAAATCAGGATCACCGACAGCAGGGTATAGCCAAACGCCGATCCACCCGCCAGCGACGTGGCCCAATTGCCCGGATCCATATAGCCGACCGCCACCAGATAACCGGGGCCGAAAAACGACAAAAACCGGCGCAGGAAATGCCCTTTGGACACGCGCACGCTGGCATGGGATTCCGCCAGCGATTTTTCCGATTGTGCGCGGCGCCAGCCGTTTGTTTGCGTCAATTTTTGTCCTGATACTGCAATTAAGAACTATTCTTAACTAGCAGCTACGCGTTTCTTACCAAAGGGTCAAGGGGGGCTGTATGTTGCGGTTGCATTTCCCCCCTACCCAAAGGGTTGCGGCTGCCCTATAGTGCCTGTGGATAAGTCCTGAACAAACCCAATGGAGAGGCTATGCGCTGCCCTTTTTGTGGAAACGTCGATACCCAAGTTAAAGATTCCCGTCCCGCCGAAGATCACTCCGCGATCCGTCGCCGCCGGTTCTGTCCGGCCTGCGCCGGTCGCTTTACCACCTATGAACGGGTGCAGTTGCGCGATCTTGTGGTGATCAAATCCAATGGCCGCCGCGAGGAATTCGGCCGTGACAAGCTGGAGCGGTCGATCCGCATCGCCTTGCAAAAACGCCCGATTGATCCGGAACGCATTGATCAAATGATTTCCGGCATTGTGCGGCGGCTGGAAAGCCTGGGCGAAACCGATATCAAATCCGAAACGATTGGCGAAATCGTGATGGAATCCCTGGCCCGGATTGACACCGTGGCCTATGTGCGGTTTGCCAGTGTTTACAAGAATTTTCAGGCAGCGGATGATTTCGACAAATTCGTGAGCGAATTGCGGCCTGACGACTCAACGGAAGAGTGACCCAAGCAACGCATGACGCCCGCTTCATGGCGCTCGCCTTAACCTTGGGCGCGCGCGGGTTGGGGCGTGTCTGGCCCAATCCGGCGGTGGGCTGTGTGATCGTTGCCGATGGCCGGATCATCGGACGTGGCTGGACGGCAGATGGCGGACGACCCCATGCCGAAACGATGGCGTTGAAACAGGCTGGTGCGGCGGCACGCGACGCCACGGCCTATGTCACGTTAGAGCCTTGCGCACACCACGGCAAAACCCCGCCTTGCGCCGAAACGCTGGTTAGTGCTGGCGTGGTGCGGGTGGTGACGGCGCTTGAGGATCCCGATCCGCGTGTGGCGGGCAGGGGGCATGCCATTTTGCGTGACGCCGGTATCACGGTGACAACGGGGGGGATGCAGGCCGATGCCTTGCGCGCCCACGCCGGTTTTCTGAAACGGGTGCAGGAGGGCCGCCCGATGGTCACCCTGAAACTGGCCAGCAGTTTTGACGGCCGCATCGCCACGGCAACCGGCGAAAGCCAATGGATCACCGGACCTAAGGCACGGCGCATGGTGCATCTGCAACGCGCCCGCCACGATGCGGTGATGGTCGGCGGCGGCACGGCGCGGGCGGATGACCCGACGTTGACGGTGCGCGATCTGGGTATTGCCCACCAGCCGGTGCGTATCATTGCCAGCCGCACTCTTGACCTGCCGCTCTCGGGCAATCTGGCCCGCACGGCTGGCGATGTGCCGCTGTGGCTTTGCCACGGGGATGCCGCCGATCCCGCGCTGGTCAGCGCATGGTCCGGCATGGGCGCCACCCTGATCCCTTGTGCCATCCGTCAAGGCACGCTTGATCCGGCCTCGATTCTGAATGCGCTAGGGCAGGCGGGTTTGACACGGATATTTGTCGAGGGCGGCGGTGCCTTTGCCGCCTCGCTTTTGCGCGCCGGTCTGGTGGACGAATTGATCGGTTTTACTGCCGGCATTGCGCTGGGGGCCGAAGGGCTGCCTTCGCTTGGCCCGCTAGGCTTGCAACGCCTTGCCCAAGCCCCGCGCTTTGAACTGATCGGGCAACGTCAACTGGGCGCCGATATCATGCACCACTGGCGCAAGATTTAGCGCGACCGTTCCTTCTTCTTTTCTTGGATTGGATTTGCTCGAAATATCTCTACCAAAGGCAAAAGCGCAAACCCTGCTCAGGAATACTGCCCGAACAAATCCACAGACTGATCTATCAACCGCGTGCGAATTTCCGGCCCTTCCATCAGCACCTCGTGCTCGGCCCCCTCGACCCTCTCCAGCCGACCACCCGGCCAGTCCTGCATCCGCTTGATCACCGCAGCTGTATCCACAATCCGCTCGTTCGTGCCCAGAAACGTCAGCGTGGGCACCTTGGGGGCTTCCATAGCCATCAGATTGCGACACTCGGTCAGCGCCTCGTACAGCCAGTTCATGCTTGGCCCCCCAAGCGCAAATCGCGGGTGTGCCGCGACCTGTTCTTTCAGCAACGCATACATGTCAGGGTCGGTGGTCAGCAGATTATCCTCGAACGGGGCGACGGATACATAGCTTTGCGCACTGGTCCCCGGCGCGTATTTATGCCCCATGCCGACCGTGCTTGTGGCCCAGGCAATCCCGCGGGCCAGCGGACGCATCACGGGGCCAATCAGAATACCCCACATCGGCGCACTGAAAACCGAGGCCTTTACATCCAGCCCCTCCACCAGTGAACGCAGCGCGATGCAGCCGCCCATCGAATGGGATAGCATATAAAACGGCTGCGGCATCTCCAGTTCCCGCGCTGCCTGCACCATTGCCGCCACATCGCGCTGGTAATCGGCAAATTTCAGCACATGGCCGGTGTCGGGATCATCCAGCATCCGGTCGGCCAGCCCCTGACCGCGCCAGTCCACCACAATCGTGGCATAGCCACGCTGCCGCAGATCACCGACAACCAGACCGTATTTTTCAATATATTCGGTGCGCCCGGGCATCAGCAAAACCGTGCCCTTGGTGCCTTCATTCCAGACGCCAACACGGATGCGCACCCCGTCATCCGTATCCAGCCAATAGGCAACACCCCCGTCAGGGGCGCGTGCGATATCTTCATACAGGGGGGCGTTTTCCATCATTTACGCCAGAAACGAGGCCAGCTTCATCGCCATGCCCATATCGCCGTCAATCGTCAGCTTGCCGGTCATAAAGGCGGCGGTCGGGTTGGTTTCGCCTTCCAGAATCGACTGGAACACATCGGCATCCGCCGTCATGGTCACATCTGCGTCGTCATCACCGGCGCGTGCTCCATCGGAATCAATGATTACGGCGCCTTCATCGCCAATCACAAATTTGGCAATCCCGTCGAACCCGCCGGAAATCTTTTCGTTCAGGGCGGCAACGGCTGTGTCGATTACTTCGCTCATGGGGCATCCTTTTCAATTCGTGAACATCGGGGTCTCGTAACTTGCCGATGCATGGTTTAAACTTGGCCCTGTTATGAGCATTATCAACCCTATTCACAAACGTATCGTTACGGCATTCGCTTTTACAGTCATGTTTTCCCTACCTTTAGGGGCGCAAGAGGTGACTGTGGACGAATTATTCGACGAATTGCAACTGGCCACGGTAGAGCAAACCGACAGAATCACCAAACAGATCGAAACCCTCTGGTCGCAAAGCGGCTCGGCCTCGATGGACCTGCTGTTGAAACGCGGGCGCGATGCGTTGCAAGACGGGGACACTGAGGCGGCCATCGAACACCTGACCGCGCTGGTCGATCACGCGCCGGATTTTGCCGAAGGCTACTATACCCGCGCCACCGCCTATTTTGAAACAGGCCTGTTCGGCCCCGCGCTGGCCGATTTGCACACCACCCTTGCCCTGAACCCGCGCCACTTCGGGGCGCTGACGGGGCTGGCTTATATCCTCGAGGAAATGGACAAACCCGAAAAGGCGCTGGCGGCCTATCGCAAGGTGCTGGAACTGGTACCGCATGACGAAACAGTGCAAGAGGCCGTTTCGCGGCTTGAAGGTGTGGCGCTTTAGGCGCTGAACGGGTTGGATAGATATGCTTGACGACAACCGGATCACGGCCGTTTTAGGGCCGACCAACACCGGCAAAACCCATTATGCGATTGAACGGATGCTGGGGCATCGCACCGGCATCATCGGTCTGCCGCTGCGCCTGCTTGCGCGCGAGGTTTATGACCGCATTGTCGCCCTGCGCGGCCCGTCCGTTGTGGCGCTGGTCACCGGCGAGGAACGCATCGTGCCGCCGAGCACCCAATACTGGGTCTGCACGGTCGAGGCGATGCCGGGTGGCATGGGCACCGATTTTCTGGCGATTGATGAAATCCAGCTATGTGCCGACCCCGAGCGCGGCCATGTTTTCACCGACCGCCTGCTGCACGCCCGCGGCACACGGGAAACCCTGTTTCTGGGTTCGGATTCGATGCGCAGTGCGATTGCCGAACTGGTGCCAAAGGCACAATTCCTGCGCCGTGATCGTCTTAGCGAACTGGTCTATGCCGGCTCCAAGAAAATCAGCCGGATGCCCGGACGCAGCGCCATTGTCGGGTTTTCGGTGGATAACGTCTATGCCATCGCCGAACTGTTGCGCCGCCAAAAGGGCGGGGCGGCGGTGGTGATGGGGGCGCTGTCGCCGCGCACCCGCAACGCGCAGGTGGAAATGTACCAGAACGGCGATGTCGATTATCTGGTGGCGACCGATGCCATCGGCATGGGGCTGAACCTTGATATCAACCATGTCGCCTTTTCCTCGCTGACCAAATTCGACGGCCGCCGGATGCGCCCGCTGCAACCCAATGAACTGGCCCAGATTGCCGGTCGCGCGGGGCGCTATATGCGCCATGGCAGTTTCGGGGTAACCGGCGAAGCGCCGCTGCTCGAGGACGGCGTGGTCGATGCGATCACCAACCACCGTTTTGCACCGGTAAAGAAGCTGCAATGGCGCAATTCGGGGCTGGAATTTGGCAATGCCGCGCGCCTGATTGCCTCGCTCGAATCCCCCACGGATGATCATTGGCTGACCCGCGCGCGGACGGCTGACGACCTTATGGCGCTAAAAACACTGTCCGCGCGCGATGATGTTGCGGTGCGGATTGGCGGCCCGCAAGACGTGAAACGTCTGTGGGATGTTTGCCGAATCCCCGATTTTCGCGGCATCAGCCATGCCGAACACGCGGCGATCCTCGAGCAGATTTTCGCGTATTTACAACAGTATAACCGTATTCCCGACGATTGGCTGGCGCGACAGGTCAAGCGGCTGGATCGCGCGCAAGGCGACATCGATGCGCTGTCTAAACGGTTGGCATTTATCCGCACATGGACCTATGTCGCGCAACGAAAAGGCTGGGTAGATGACGAAACCCATTGGCGCGAGGCGACTCGCGCTGTAGAAGACCGGCTATCGGACGCGCTGCATGCGCGGCTGACACAACGATTTGTTGATCGGCGCACATCCGTTTTGCTGCGCCGGTTGAAGCAGAAGGAGGGCCTCGTGGCCGAAGTGAACGACAAAGGTGAAGTGACGGTCGAAGGGCAACTGATTGGCCGTCTTGAGGGGTTCCGCTTTACGCAGGACAAAACCGCCAATGCCGACGAGGCCAAGACCCTGCGCGCTGCCAGTGTGGCAGCCCTTGCGCCGCAGTTCCATCTGCTGGCCGACCGGTTCTATAACGCGCCCGATACGGAAATCGACTTTACCGAACAGGGCGGGTTGATGTGGGGCGAACATGCTGTGGGCAAGCTGGTGTCGGGCGATGATGCGCTGAAACCGCAGGCAGTGGCATTCGTTGATGACGAGGCCGGAACGGATGTCGCCACCAAGGTGCAGCGCCGTTTGCAGCATTTTATTGATCGCAAGGTCGCGACATTGTTCGAACCTCTGCTGAACTTGTCCAAGGACGATACTCTGCCGCCAATCGCGCGTGGCTTTGCCTTCCGGATGATCGAGAATTTCGGCATCGTGCCACGGTCCGAGGTTGCGGCCGAGGTCAAGGATCTGGATCAGGACGCCCGCGCCACCCTGCGCAAACACGGCATCCGCTTTGGCCAGTTCACAATTTTCATGCCGCTGTTGCTGAAACCCGCCCCGACGCGCCTGCGTTTGGTGCTGTGGTCGCTGGCGCATAAACTGGACGAATTCCCCGAAAGCCCGCCGCCCGGTCTGGTCACCATCCCGACCGAAAAAGACGCGCCAAAGGGCTGGGATACCATGTCCGGCTATCGCGCTGCGGGCAGCCGTGCGATCCGGATTGATATGCTGGAACGTCTGGCCGATATGCTGCGCGCCGAAAACAGTCGCAGCGGGTTCGAGGCCAACCCCGATATGCTGTCGATCACCGGCATGACGCTGGAACAGTTCGCCGACCTGATGCAGGGGCTGGGCTATAAGGCCGAAAAAGGCGAACGGGTGAAGGTCAAACCTGCACCGGTCGAGGACACAAAGGCAGTTGAGGGCGAGAAACCCGCAGAGGAGGCCAAGCCGGAAGGCAAGGCCGAGGCCAGCGAAGCGTCTGCCGAGGCTGCACCTGAAGCTGAAGAAGCGCCCAAGGAAGCTACTCCTGAAGCCGAGGCACCTGCCGAGCCAAGCGAGGTCAGCGAAGACGCCCCCGAAATGGAGGTCTTTTATACCTTCACATGGGCACCCAAACGTCAGGGCGGCGGCGAACGTCGCAAGCCGCAGGGCAAGGGCAAACCGCGCGGTAAACCGCAGGGCAAACGCCCGCCACGCGACGGGGCGAAGACCTATCAGGCGCGCCCGCCCAAGAAGGAAAAGAAAATCGATCCCGACAACCCCTTTGCCGCCGCGCTTATGGGGCTAAAGGACAAGGGCTGATCCGTGGCTGACGCGCCGGATAAGGGCCGCGTTGATAAATGGTTGTGGCACGCGCGGTTTTTCAAAACCCGCTCGCTTGCCACCAAGCAGGTGACGGGGGGCCATGTGCGCCTGAACGGGTCGCGGATTTCCAAGGCATCGGTCACGGTAACGGCGGGCGATACGCTGACTTTTGCGCAGGCCCGCCGCATTCGGGTGATCCAGATCGCGGCAATCGGCACCCGCCGCGGCCCCGCCCCCGAGGCACAGGCGTTGTATCTTGACCTGACCCCGCCCGAGGAAAAGCCCGAACCGACAGCCCAAATCGAGCGAAAGGGCCGCCCGAGCAAGAAAGATCGTCGCACAGCACGCATTTTACGCGGTTCCTACCTTGATTGATTGCACGCAAGCGAATAGTCAGGCGCGGAAGGTTGAGATTTCAGAGGCTTCCCATGACCTATATCGTCAATGACAAATGTATCGCCTGCAAATACACCGACTGTGTCGAGGTTTGCCCCGTAGACTGTTTTTACGAGGGTGAAAACATGCTGGTCATCCATCCGGATGAATGTATCGATTGCGGCGTGTGCGAACCGGAATGCCCGGCCGACGCGATCCGCCCCGATACCGAACCGGACACGGATAAATGGGTGGAATTCAATCGCAAATATTCCGAAATCTGGCCAGTGATCATCGAGAAGAAAGATCCGCTGCCCGAAGCCGAAGAACGCGATGGCGAAGATGGCAAGCTGGAGAAATACTTTTCAGAGAAGCCGGGCGAAGGCAGCGAATAACGATTCGTTCACGCATGTCCCAGACGGGATTTTTGGCGTGGTTTTTACCTGAAATACCGGCTGTTATTGCCTGTAAAATAACGTGGAATAGCGGGTTTGGCACTGCTGTGCTTTAAGTAGGGCATAAATTCTGCTATATTCACGGGTGAAACACATATCGAAACCTGTAGCCACCCTCGGTGCTGAATGCCTGACGGGTGGTTTATTGTCGCCTGAATTTTATTTGTTGTGGCGACGCTGAACCGAGGAAGTGAACTGAATGAGCAAGTCGAAGAAACTGGATTTTCGCCCTAACGAGTTTGTTGTGTATCCGTCCCATGGTGTGGGTAAGGTTGTCTCGGTTGAAAAGCAAGAGGTTGCCGGGTTTGAACTGGAACTGTTTGTGATTGCCTTTGAAAAAGACAAGATGACCCTGCGGGTGCCAACCAACAAGGCGATCGAGGTCGGGATGCGGGCGCTGTCGTCGCCGGACGTTGTTGCACATGCGCAAAAGACGTTGAAGGGCAAGGCCAAGGTCAAGCGCGCGATGTGGTCGCGTCGGGCGCAGGAATACGAGCAAAAGATCAACTCGGGCGATCTGATTGCGATTGCCGAGGTGGTGCGCGATCTGCACCGCACGGACGAGCAGCGCGAGCAGAGCTATTCCGAGCGCCAGCTGTATGAAGCCGCACTGGAGCGGTTGACCCGTGAATTTGCCGCTGTGGCCGGTGATGGCGAGGATGCGGCCCGTCAGGGGATTATCGATATTCTGATGTCGCGGGTTGTTGCTGCGGCTTAAACGTTCGTTTCAGGGATTGCGCCGCGCTGACGCGCGTCGCCCCAAGGCGCTGCCCCCTGACGGGGACAGCGCCTTTTTTGCCTCCGGCGGAGGTATTTGGGAAAAGAAGAAGAGCAAGGGGCTTAGGTTAGAAGTGTGGTGAAGGTGATTAGCGCGGCGATTTCGGCGAGTTGCTGGCTGGCACCCAGAATATCACCCGTCTGACCGCCGATTTTGCGCAGGGCGATCAGGGCGATGGCAGCAGCGGCTAAGGTGGCTGCTGCCAGAGCGATGATGCTGGCAGTGACGGGCGCAATGAAACAAGCCAACAGGGCAAGTCCCAATGCCACGCCTGCAGTGTCTTTCCGGACGCGCCCGACACTGGCGGACAAGCCCCCGTCGCGGGCGTGGGGCAGGGTGGCCATGATGAACACCATCGGCATGCGCGACAGGGCGGCCGCCGCGATCAGCGCCATGAACAGCGCCCCGCTGTGGGTCAGGGCGGTTATCGCCGTCCAGCGCATCCCCAGCGACAGTATCAGCGCGATCACCCCGTAGGTGCCGATCTGGCTGTCTTTCATGATCTCAAGCCGGCGGTCCTTGTCCCAGCCGCCCCACAGCCCGTCGAATGTGTCGGCCAGACCGTCTTCGTGCATGGCCCCTGTCATCACCACCTGCGCCGTGATAACCAGCGCGGCGGTGATCGGGGCGGATAGCCCCAGCGCCAGCGCAATCCAGCCCAAACCTGCCGCCAGCGCCCCGATGATCAGCCCGACCAGAGGAAAGGCCCATGCCGCAGCCGCCCCGCGCGCACCATCGGTTTTCACCGGCAGGCGGGTCAGCAATCCGATTGCAGCGGGGATATCCGCCAGCCGGATCAGCGGGGTGTCGGGTTTGCTCATCAACAGGGCCTTTTCATTGCATCTTGCACACCCCATAGCGTTAAACCTAAAAGGCATAAGATATCAACGAGGGACCGACATGACATTTACCACGCTCGCCGAATTTCGCGCTATTCTGGAAGATTTACCTGCTGCCGACGCGGCCGCGCGGCAGGGGGCCGAAGAGTGTAACAGCCAGTTAACCAAGCCACCGGCGGCGCTGGGGCGGCTCGAGGATCTGGCGATCTGGTATGCAGGGTGGCGTGGGGATGCGAAACCGTCGCTAACCGCGCCGCAGATCATCATCTTTGCCGGCAATCACGGGGTTTGCGCGCAGGGGGTTTCGGCCTTTCCGTCCGAGGTGACGCAGCAGATGGTGCTGAATTTTCAACATGGCGGGGCGGCGATCAACCAGTTGGCTATGACATTCGGGGCGAAAATGGATGTGCATGCCTTGTCGCTGGACAGGCCCACGGCGGATTTCACCGTGGATGCAGCGATGAGCGAGGACGAGGTGGTTGCCGCGCTACTTGCGGGCTGGAACGCGGTTGATCCCGCGGCAGACCTGTTGGTGACCGGCGAAATGGGCATCGGCAACACCACATCGGCGGCGGCGATTGTGGCGGCTTTGTTCGGGGGCGCGGCGGACGAATGGACGGGGCGCGGCACGGGTGTGGATGATGACGGGTTGGCGGTGAAAACCCGCGTGGTGGCCGAGGGGCTGGCGCGCCATTCAGATGTGCTGAAGGATCCGTTGCAGGTTCTGCGCTGTCTTGGCGGGCGGGAACTGGCGGCGATGGCCGGGGCGATTGCGCGGGCGCGTCATCTGCGGATACCGGTTATTCTGGACGGGTTTATCTGTTCGGCGGCGGCGGCCACGCTGGAGATGGCTGTGACGGGTGCGCTGGATCATTGTGTTGCGGGGCATGTTTCTGCTGAAGCAGCGCATGGCAAGGTGTTGAAGAACCTTGGGAAAGAGCCATTGCTGGCGCTGGATATGCGGTTGGGCGAAGGTTCGGGCGCGGCGCTGGCGATTGGGGTGATGAAAGGGGCGATTGCCTGTCACTCGGGCATGTCCACCTTTGCCGAGGCCGGGGTTTCGGACGGGTAAAGATTCTATGCCTGCGGCGCAGGTATTTAGAAAAAGAAGAAGCTAGACCGGCAAGGGCGCGTCGGCCTTGAGTTCATTCATCACGATCTGGCTTTGCACGCGGGCAACGGCGCTGTGGGGCAGCAGGGCGTCCTGTATCAACGTGTTCAGCGCGGCCAGATCGGCGCAATAGACGTGCAGCATGTAGTCGGCCTCGCCGGTCAGGGTCCAGGCGCTGATCACTTCGGGGCGGGATTTGACGTGGCGCACGAACGAGGCGGCGGCCTGCGCATCATGGGCCGCCATTTGCACCTGAACGAAGGCCTGCACGGTCAGGCCCAGCCGTTTTGCATCCAGTTTGGCGCTGTAGTTACGTATGTAGCCCGCAGTTTCCAGCCGCTGACGCCGCCGCGCGGCCTGCGAGGGCGACATGTTCAGCAGTTCGCCCAGTTCGGCGGCGGTAACTTGAGCGTTCTTTTGCAATTCTGCCAGAAGACGGGAATCGGTTTTATCCAAGGGCATGCGGAATTCTCGCGTGTAAATTATAATCTTCGTTATATTGACGCGCAAAAACAAGATAAGTCCAGTGAAAACGCGCACGAACCCCTCCCTGTTCTTGTTATCCTCGTCCTGAACGCAAAAACGCAAACAGGAGAAAACCGATGGGACCATTCCCCCATGACGCCCCCCGTGCCACAATTTCCGCCGACAACCCTGCCGGAACCGACGGGTTCGAGTTTGTCGAATTCGCCCATGAAGACCCGCAGGCGCTGCGGGATTTGTTCGCGAAGATGGGGTTCAAACATGTGGCCAACCATAAAACCAAATCGGTTGAGCTGTGGAAGCAGGGCGACATCAGCTATTTGCTGAATTATCAGCCGGGCAGCTTCGGGATGCGCTTTGTTGATCAGCACGGGCCTTGTGCGCCGTCGATGGCCTGGCGGGTGGTGGATGCGCAGAAAGCGTTTGACCATGCGGTGTCCAAGGGGGCCGAGCCCTATACGGGTGAGGGGAAAACCATGGATGTGCCGGCGATCATGGGAATTGGCGGGTCATTGTTGTATTTCATCGACCAGTATTTTGACACCAGCCCTTATAACGCCGAATTCGACTGGATCGACAATGCACACCCCACGGGGGACGGGTTTTATTACCTCGATCATCTGACCCATAATGCGCACAAGGGCAATATGGACAAGTGGTTCAAATTCTATGCCGACCTGTTCAATTTCCGCGAAATCCGGTTTTTTGATATTGAGGGCAAATTCACGGGTCTGTTCAGCCGTGCGCTGACCTCGCCCTGTGGTCGTATCCGCATCCCGATCAACGAGGATCGCAGCGAGAAGGGGCAGATCGTGGCCTATTTGAAGCGCTATAACGGCGAGGGGATCCAGCATATCGCGGTTGGGACGGATGATATTTACGGCTCGACCGATGCGATTGCCGCCAAGGGGCTGGAGTTTATGCCGGGGCCGCCGAAGACCTATTACGAGATGAGCCGCGCGCGGGTGAAAGACCATGACGAGCCGCTGGACAGGATGATGAAACACGGCATCCTGATCGATGGCGAAGGGGTGCTGGGCGGGGGTGAAACCCGTATCCTGCTGCAGATTTTCAGCAAAACCGTGGTCGGGCCGATCTTTTTCGAATTTATCCAGCGCAAGGGGGATGACGGCTTTGGCGAAGGGAACTTCAAGGCGCTGTTTGAATCGATTGAGCGCGAGCAAATCGAGAACGGGGAATTTGCCGCGGAATAGCGTCTAGAGTTTCGGCATCCGCAAGATCACGGTGCGCCCGCCTTTGATATAGCGCAGTTCGGCTTCGCCAATCGCGGCCACCTTGCCACCGTCAACCCGCTGGCCAACTTTGACCTTGACGTAACGCCCGTTTGACAGTCGCACCAAAGCGCGGCGGTTGCCCGGGCTGCCAAATACCCCGATCAACGAGGTGCGGCGCAGGTTGATTGCATTCTTTGTTGTGGCCAGCCGGGCGACCGATCCACGGGTCGGCCCCGGCGGGGTTACGGTCTGATTGCGCGGCACGGCCACGGCGGCGGTCGCCTGTTCGGACGGGGCCGATGCGCGGGCGCGAGCGACAAGTCGGGCGAAATTGCGTGGCCGGTGGTTGGGCAGGCGCGACAGGACCACGGCGTTTTCCGTCGGGGTTTCGTCAAGCTCTTCTTCGACCTTGGCGGTGAACGGGCGCGGTTTGGGGCGAAATCCGGCCAGTTCGGAACGGGTTCTTCCGCCAAGCTGTGCGGTTTCGTTTGCCTGCACCAGATTTGCGGGGCGCGGGGCCGGTTTGAATCCTGCCAGACGATCATCGGATACGGGGGTGACATCCGGTGCCCGGTTACCACGCACAGCGGGTTTAACGGGGGGCGGGCCTTTGAATACAAGGACGCCGTCCGGGTTCAGGGTGCCTTCTGTCGTTGGAATGACCAAGCCGCGATCATCCAGATGAAAACTTTCGCTATTGGCGATCGGCGGGTTCTGCGGCGGGGTAACCCGCGTGTCCGGCGACAGTGAAATCGTAGGCAGCGCCACCGCGTCATGCGAAGTGATTTTCGGGTCCACGGATGCAATATAGAATGTATCACCGGTTTGCTCGGCCGGCGGGGTTGTTCCTGAAGACGGGGACAGTTGCCAGAACCCGCTTTCGTCATATGCCTTTTGCGCGTTTTCTGCGGTGACTGTTGGTAAAGGTTCCGGTTCCGCAACTTGTTCGGGTTCAGGTTTGGGGGCCGGTGCGGGCAGCTGTCTCTTATACACATCTCCG
>WFNH01000121.1 GCA_015488685.1 Marinosulfonomonas sp. | reverse complement strand
TTACGCATCCGTTTCAGGGTGCCGCCATCGACGATCCCGCCTGCCGCATCCGTTGGCCCGTCGCGCCCGTCGGTGCCGCCGGACAGGAACACCCACTCATCCCCCCAGCCCTGTTGTTCGGCCAGCAACGCCACCCGCAGCGCCAGTTCCTGATTGCGCCCACCAAGGCCCGTTCCGGTCAGCTTGACGGTGGTTTCGCCACCGAACAGGGTTATGCCTTTAACGGATTTCATAACAATTTCCGCCGCTTGGGCGACATCTCCGGTTAGAGGATCAGGATAGATGCATGCCGTCCCCGCCACCTGTTTCATCGCGGCAACGCTGATCGGATTTGATCCGACCAGCTGGTTTTCTGCTTGTGGTAAAGGCATCAAATCCGGCGCTGGCGTTGACAAATGCAGCTGCACCGATACGGGTAGATCGTCCCACACTGCATAGGATTTCAGCAGGTCCACCGCCAGTTCCCGCGTTCCCACCGGCGCCACCGTCGGCCCGCTGGCGATCAGGCGCAGGTCATCCCCCACAACATCCGACAGGATCAGTGCCCGCACCTTTGCCGGTGCGGCAATCCGCAACAATCCGCCGCCTTTCAGGTCGGAAATCTGCTGCCGGATCAGGTTCATTTCGCCAATATCAGCCCCGCAAGACAGCAACAGCCGGTTCACCTCGGCTTTGTCCTGCAATGTGATCCCTTTGGGCGGTGCGGGCATCAAGGCCGAGCCGCCACCACTGATCAGCGCCAGCATCTGATCGCCCTGCCCCAACGCTTGCAGTTTTGTGATCACATAGCGCGCTGCCTCGGCCCCACCTTCATCAGGAACGGGATGCCCAGCGGCGAATACTTCTGCATAATCAACCTGATATGCATTTTCATAATTTGTGATCACAATTACTTCTGCACCTGACACATGCGCCACCGCTGCTTGTGCCATCCGCATTGCGGCCTTGCCCACGACCAAGACAAACAGTTTGCCGGGTGCAGTAACAGGATTGGCCTGTAAGGCCTTGTCCACAGCCTGAAAGGGATCAGCCGCCGCCACGCCAGCGCGGAAAATCTCCATCGCCCGATCGCGCATCACCCCGCCCATTGCTGATACACCGCTCCGACTTCGGCACGGATGATTCCGGCGATCTGTTCACAATCCTGCAGGCTGAAGGTCAGCGGCAGGCGCATATCCAGAATGCCTTTCAACACGCGGTCAGACTCCGGCAGGCTCTGCTTTGGCGCATAACGCCAACTGTCATAGCGCGAAGTAAAGCCGCTGGGTTCGGCCCCGCCAAACCATTTCAGCTCCACGCCCCGCGCCGCACAGCGCTGCAACACCGCGTCGATCTGATCCTCCGCCCAGTCCAGCAACAGAAACTGGATCGAGGAACCGACGTATTCCTCCTCCTTTGGCCGTTCAATCACGGTCAGCCCCGGAGTGCCGCGCAAGCCGTCCTCGACCACGCGATAACGGTCATTCCACGCCGCCACCTGCCGGTCCAGCGCCCGCAGTTGTGGCCGCAGGATCGCCGCGCGTAAGTTATCCATCCGCCCCGAAATATTGGGCACCTCGTAGCGCAGGTTTTCAAAGGCATCCGCAGGCGGCCCCGCAAGGTGGCGTTCATACAACATATAGCTGCCCGACAGCATTACCGCGCGGGCCATCAGCATGGCGTCATCCGACACCAGCAATCCGCCCTCGCCCGAATTCATATGCTTGTAGGTCTGGGTCGAATAGGCCGCCATCACCCCGTGCCGTCCCGACAGCACCCCGCGCCAGCGTGCCCCCATGGTGTGGGCGCAATCCTCGATCACCTGCACACCAGCCGCATCGCAAAGCCGCATCAATGCGTCCATATCGCAGATATGCCCGCGCATGTGGCTGAGCAACAGAACCTTTGCCCCGCTCTCGGAAATTTTCCCTTCCAGATCAGACAGATCAATAGTTAACGCATCTGTCACACCGACAAACACCGGCACCGCCCCAAGGCTGGCAATCGCGCCTGGCACGGGGGCCAATGTAAAGGCATTGGTCAGCACCTTGTCGCCCGCGACCACCTCCACAGCCCGCAACGCCGTGGAAATCGCATAGCCGCCCGAAGCCACTGCCAGCGCGTATTTCGACCCCATATAGGTGGCGAATTCCTGCTCCAGCAAGGCGGTTTCGCCTGCTTCGCCTTCGGCCACGTTATAGCGGTGCAAACGCCCGTGGCGCAGCACGTTCAGCGCCGCCTCGATCCCCTCATCAGGGATCGGTTCCTGCTGGGTGAAATTACCGGTGAATTTGTCGCTCATATCGGTCTCCGTCTGCGCAGTCTGTCAGCCGATCACCCCTTCCACAAGGTCAAAAAGTTCATCGTAGTGATCCAGCAATGCCTCGGGTTGCAACGCCTCGACATCCCGCCCCGTCGGCCCGAATGTCACCAGCACCGAAGGCACCCCCGCCGCCCGCGCGGTTTCGCGATCCGTCACCGTATCGCCAATCAGCACCGAGCGCGCCAGATTACCACCGGCCCGCTGCACCGTTTCCACATAAGGGGCTGGATCGGGCTTGCGCACCGGCAGGGTGTCGGCCCCGATCAGCGCGCCGAACATATCACGCATACCCAGCCGTTGCATCAGATCCTCGGCCAACCCCTCGGGCTTGTTGGTGCAAATGCCGACGCGATAATCGGCATCCAGCAGGCGCTGCACCGCTTCTACCGCTCCGTCATAGACCCGTGTGTGCGTATCTATGCTGGCACCGTAATAGCCGATAAACGGCTGAAACTGCTCGTCAATCCGGGCTTCGATATCGTCCGCGCCCAGCCGTTCGAACCCCAGTCGCAACATCGCCCGCCCACCGGCAAAGGCCGTGGCCTGATCCGCCTGCATATCCAGCATGGCCCCGTGCCCAAGCGCCTCAAAGCAGGCATTGGCCGCCACAATCAGATCGCCGCTGGTGTCTGCCAATGTCCCGTCCAGATCAAAAATTACCGTTTTCATGTCCCACCCTTTGCCCCCTCTTGGCGAAGGCCTGCCTGCTGTTGTAATAATGCGTAAACACAAGTGACTTGCCCCCACGCCTATAAGCGATAATACGGGCAGCGACAAAAAGAAAAGAGCAGACGCATATGGCAACAGCATTAATCGTTCTGGCCGCGGGTCAGGGAACACGGATGAATTCGGACCTGCCCAAGGTGCTGCACCCGCTGGGCGGCGCGCCGCTGGTGGTGCATGCGATGGCTTCGGGGCGTGCGGTTTCGCCGGAAAAAACCGTGGTGATCGCGGGGCACAAGGCCGAACTGGTAGAGCCTGCCGTGCTGGCCTATGACCCTGACGCCACCATCGTGCACCAGACCGAACAACTGGGCACCGGCCACGCGGTTTTGCAGGCCGCCGGGGCGCTGGGGGGCTTTGACGGGGATGCCATCGTGGTATTTGGCGATACTCCCTTTGTTTCGCCCGACACAATCGCCAGAATGGCGCAGGCCCGCGCGGATGGAAGCGACATCGTGATGCTGGGTTTCGAGGCCGCCGACCCAGGCCGTTATGGCCGCATGGTGGTGCGTGACGGGCAATTCGAACGGATTGTCGAGGCCAAGGATGCCACCCCAGAAGAACTGGCCATCATCCTGTGCAACAGTGGTCTGGTGGCAGCCGATGCCGCCACGCTGTTCGATCTGCTGCAAACCATCGGCAATGACAACGCCAGTGGTGAATATTATCTGACCGACATCATCGCCGCCGGACGCAAACGCGGGCTGAGCGCCAGCGTTGTCACCTGTGACGAAGCCGAAACCCTTGGCATCAACACCCGCGCCGAACTGGCCCGTGCCGAAACCCTGTTTCAGGCCGCCAAACGCACCGAAGCACTGGAAAACGGCGTCACCCTGATTGCCCCCGACACGGTATTCTTTGCCTTTGACACGGCAATCGGCCGTGATGCGGTGATTGAACCCAACGTCGTATTCGGCCCCGATGTGACGGTTGAATCCGGCGCCACCATCCGCGCCTTTTCCCATCTCGAGGGCTGCCATGTATCACGCGGTGCCATTGTCGGCCCCTACGCCCGCCTGCGCCCCGGTGCAGAACTGGCCGAAGGCGCAAAGGTTGGCAATTTCGTCGAGGTCAAGAATGCGATGATCCATGAGGGGGCCAAGGTGAACCACCTGTCTTATATCGGGGACGCCAGCATTGGCGCGCACACCAATATCGGCGCGGGCACTATCACCTGCAACTATGACGGTTTTATGAAGCACCGCACCGAAATCGGCGAAGGCGCGTTCATCGGCTCAAACACCATGCTGGTTGCGCCGGTTTCGGTTGGAAACGAAGCGATGACAGCCACCGGATCAGTGATTAACCGCGATGTGCCGGACGGGGCGCTGGCGCTGGCCCGCGCGCGGCAGGAAACAAAACCGGGCATGGCCCGCAAGCTGTTTGCCAAATTAAAAGCCGCCAAGGCAAAGCGCGACAAAGGAGCCTAGGGTATGTGTGGAATAGTTGGTGTTCTTGGTAATCACGAAGCCGCCCCCCTATTGGTCGAAGCTCTGAAACGGCTGGAATATCGTGGCTATGACAGCGCGGGTATTGCCACCATCGATAACAACAAACTGGATCGCCGCCGCGCGGTTGGCAAGCTGGTCAACCTGTCCGATCTGCTGGTGCATGATCCGCTGGCTGGCAAGGCCGGTATCGGCCACACTCGTTGGGCCACCCATGGCGCGCCCACCACTGGCAACGCGCATCCGCACAGGGCCGGACCGGTCGCGGTGGTACACAACGGCATCATCGAAAATTTCCGCGAATTGCGTGCGGAAATGACCAGTGAAGGCATCGAATTCCAGACCGAAACCGATACCGAAACCGTCGCCCTTCTGACCCACCACTATATTCAGCAAGGCGACAGCCCGCGCGAGGCCGTGCAAAAAACCCTGTCGCGTCTGGAGGGTGCATTCGCGCTCTGCTTCCTGTTTGATGGCGAAGACGATCTGCTGATCGCCGCCCGCAAAGGCTCGCCCTTGGCGATTGGTCACGGGGATGGCGAAATGTATGTCGGCTCGGACGCGATTGCGTTGGCGCCGATGACCAACCGCATCACCTATCTGGAAGAGGGCGACTGGGCCGTCGTCACCCGCAACAGCGTGGAAATCCGCGATGCGGACGGCCAGCAGGTTTACCGCCCGATCAAGACCGTGAACATCGACAGCACCCAGATCGAAAAAGGCGGGCACAAACACTTCATGGCCAAGGAAATCGCCGAACAGCCCACCGTTCTGGGCGAAGCAATCGAACATTACATCACCGCCGATGGCAATGCCATCACCCTGCCCGAGGATGGCATCGATTTCACTAAATTCGACCGCATCACCATGGTCGCCTGCGGCACCGCCTATCTGGCCTGCCTGACCGCAAAATACTGGTTCGAGCAGGTCGCCCGCCTGCCGGTCGAAGTGGACGTGGCCAGCGAATTTCGCTACCGCGAACCGCCGATTCCGGCCCGCACGCTGGCGCTGTTTGTCAGCCAGTCGGGCGAAACCGCCGACACATTGGCGGCCCTGCGCTACTGTCAGGGCAAGGCCGACATGATCGTTTCCGTGGTCAACGTGCCGGAATCCTCGATCGCGCGGGAAAGTGATCTGGCGCTGCCAATTCTGGCCGGCACCGAAATCGGCGTGGCCTCGACCAAGGCGTTCACCTGCCAGTTGGCCGTGATGGCCACGCTGGCGCTAAAGGCCGCATCGGACAAGGGCGCGCTGGAGGATAAAACCCTTGCCGCCCACCTTGCCACCCTGCGCACCCTGCCCGGATTGCTAAGCCTTGCGATCAACACTGGCCCCGAGGTCAAAGCCATTTCTCGCAAACTGGCCGAGGCGCAGGATGTGTTGTTTCTGGGCCGTGGCGCGATGTTCCCGCTGGCACTGGAAGGGGCGTTAAAGCTGAAGGAAATCAGCTATATTCACGCCGAGGGCTATGCCTCGGGCGAGCTAAAACATGGCCCCATAGCCCTGATCGACAAATCCATGCCCGTGGTGGTGATGGCCCCACGCGATGCGCTGTTCGACAAAACTGTTTCCAACATGCAAGAGGTGATGGCGCGCGGCGGCAAGGTGCTGCTGATCTCGGATTCTGCGGGGATCAGGGAAGCGGGCGAAGGCGCATGGGAAACCCTTTCAATGCCGCAGGTGGACCCGCTGTTCGCGCCAATCCTGTACGCGGTTCCGGCACAGATGCTGGCCTATCACACAGCGATTGCCAAAGGCACCGATGTGGATCAGCCGCGCAATCTGGCCAAGTCGGTGACGGTGGAATGACACCCGAGACCGCCATCGCGGCACTGAAATCCCACGCGGTGCCCGGCAAGGCGCTGCAAATGGCCGCCTATCATAAATCCAGCCACCCGTTTCTGGGCGTGGCCAACCCGATGATTGATGCCGAAGTCAAGAAATGGCGCGCCGATCTGGACGTGACGGGCCGCGTGCAACTGGCCGAAGGCCTATGGCAAAGCAACATCTTTGAGGCCCGCATCGCCGCCGCCAAACTGCTGACCCAGGCGCGCATCCGCCCTGACGGTGCCGTCTGGGATCTGATCAAATCATGGGTGCCCGATTTTGACGGCTGGGCGCTGGCCGATCATGCCTGCATGGCGGGGCGCAAGCGGCTTCAGGCCGACCTTGCGCGTGTTGACGAGGTCGAACAATGGACCACCTCGCCGCACATGTGGACCCGCCGCGCCGCATTGGTGATCACCCTGCCGTGGACCCGCCAGAACCACCCCAAACCCGCCGATCTGGCGATCCGCGACCGCGTGCTGGGCTGGGCGGCTGGCTATGTGGATGACAAGGACTGGTTCATCCAGAAAGCCATCGCATGGTGGCTGCGTGATCTGTCCAAACACGATGCCGACCGCACCCGCACCTTTCTGGATCAATATGGCGAGCGGATGAAACCCTTTGCCCGCAAAGAGGCCGCACGCCAGCTCAAATAACACCCTGTTTCTTTTTCGCACAAATATCCCCGCCGGAGGCATCCGGCACTCAATCCCCGCGCAACTCCCGCCGCATGATCTTGCCGGTGGCCGTCATCGGCAGGCTGTCTACCCGTTCGATCATGCGTGGTGCCACATGCGGGCTGACCTTTTCGCGCACCCGCGCAATCAGGGCCGCTTCCAGCCCTTCCCACTGCGCCCCCTCGCGCAGCACGACAAAGCCTTTTACAACCTCGGTGCGCATCGCGTCCGGCACCCCGATCACCGCCGCCATCACCACGTCCGGGTGCCCGCCCAGACAATTTTCAATCTCGCTTGGCCCGATCCGGTATCCGGCCGAGGTGATCACATCGTCATCCCGACTGGCAAAACGGAAATAGCCATCCGCATCGCGCATCCCCAGATCACCGGTGCGCATCCAGTCACCCGTAAATTTCGCCGCCGTCGCCTCGGGTTTGCTCCAATAGCGCAGGAACATCACCGGATCAGGGCGGCGCACCGCGATTTCCCCCATCTCGCCCGCTGGCACCTCTTGCCCATCCCCATCAATCACCGCCACCTCGTGCCCCGGCACCGCCGGCCCCATGAAGCCGGCCTTCTGATGCCCACCGCCCCCTTGGCTGGAAATCACCAGATTGCATTCCGTCTGCCCGTAAATCTCGTTGATATGACACCCCAGTGCCTCCTGCGCCCATGCAAGAAGCGGCGCGCCAAGGCTTTCGCCGCCCGAGGAAACCGACCGTATATCCACCCCGTCCGGCACATCCACCTGCTGCATCAGTTTCAGCGCGGTGGGCGGCAGGAACAGGTTGCGCATGTTGTGGCGGATGATCAGTTGATAGGCCTCTTCGGGATCAAACTTGCGCATCCTGCGGCTAATCAGCGGCACCCCGTAATAAAGGCAGGGCAGCGCCATATTCAGCAGTCCGCCAACCCAGGCCCAATCGGCAGGGGTCCAGCCACAATCGCCTTTTTGCGGGAAGAATTCGTGGTGAACCTCGATCCCCGGCAAATGCCCCAGCAGCACCCGATGCCCGTGCAACACCCCCTTGGGCGGGCCGGTGGTGCCGGACGTATAGACCAGCAAGGCTGGATCATCGGACGTGGTAACAACCGGGGTAAAATCCGCCGAGCCGGCGGCGATTTCCCCGTGCAAATCCCGCACAGGCGACGCGGCGGGGTCAATCGAATAAACCTCGGCCAGTTCCGGCAATTCCTGCCGCAGCGCCATCACCTTTTGCAGGTTCGCCCCGTCCGTCACCACCACCCGCGCACCGCTATCTGACAGGCGGTAGGATAGTGCTTCTTCGCCGAACAGGGTAAACAACGGCAGTGCAACCGCGCCCAGCTTATAGGCGGCAAAATGGGTGATCAGCACCTCTGGCCCCTGCTGAAGCAGGATCGCCACCCGATCACCCCGCCCCACACCGCGCGCGGCAAAAGCATTGGCCAGAGCGTTTGATGCGGCCTCGAGCATCCCATAGGTCCAGACCTGCTGCCCCCCGTCCGCCGCCAGATGGGTCAGCGCCACGCGGTCAGGATCAGCCTTGGCCCAAGCGGTGCAGCAACTGTTCGCGATATTGAATTTTGCGGGCAAATCCCAGCGGAATTTCCGCCACATCACCGCCCAGTCCGTATCCGGAGTTATAAACCGCCGAACCTGCATTTATTCTGTATAAACAATCAGTTCCGGCAGGCCCGTCAAAGGTGCCCCCAGCAGGCGCAACGCGGCCAGTGACACGCGGCTTCCGGCAGATTTCTGCCCGTCAATCGGGATCAGGTCAACCGCCACGGATTTGCCCGTGGCCGGATACTCCACCCGCCCTTTACCGGCCTTGCTGACCAAAGGCGTCTTGATCCAGAACCCCGCCTCGGCCGGATTGCCCAAAGACGCAATCGTCACGCCCAGTTTGCGCGCCCTGCCGCTTGCTGTCTCCGCCTCGGCGCGCTGCTCGGGCGTTGTGGTGTCAAACTGCTCGGCCGTATGCGCCGTGGCTGCCGGTTTGGCGGCAACGCCCGCAGGTCGCGCCGCCGGACGTGGGCCGGATTCGCTTTGGGCCTTGGCCGGCTGCTCCGGCTTGGGTTTGATCAATCCACCTTGACTGAAATTTCCATCACAACCGGTCAAAAAAAGACCGGCAATTACTACAGTACTGGTTTTAACTATATTTTTCATGAACTCAGGTTAGGACGGATCAGCCTGTGGTTCAATGCCTCAACAAAACGTCAGCCCCCTTGCCGCTGACGGATAACAGGCATAGACAGGTTACATGGAACCTGCCCTGATTGACCCTTTTAACCGCGCCGTCACCTATCTGCGCGTTTCCGTCACCGACCGCTGCGATTTTCGCTGTGTCTATTGCATGTCCGAGAATATGAAGTTCCTGCCGAAAAAGGAGCTTCTGACGCTCGAAGAACTGGACCGCATGTGTTCGGCCTTTATCGACCTTGGCGTGCAAAAACTGCGCATCACCGGCGGTGAACCTTTGGTAAGGCGTGGCATTATGACGTTTTTCGGGGCGATGAAACGGCATCTGGACTCGGGCGCGCTGAAAGAGCTGACCGTCACCACCAACGGTTCGCAACTGGAAAAATACGCCGAGGAACTGGCGGCTTGCGGGGTCAAACGCATCAACGTGTCACTGGATACGTTGAACGAGGAAAAATTCGCCGAAATCACCCGCTGGGGCCGCCTGCCACAGGTCTTGCGTGGCATCGAGGCGGCACAGGCGGCCGGTTTGCGTGTGAAACTGAATGCAGTCGCCGTAAAAGGCTTTAACGAGGACGAACTGTTCACCCTGCAAGACTGGTGCGCCAGCAAAGGGCTGGATCTGACCTTTATCGAAGTCATGCCGATGGGTGACGACATGGGCGAAGCAAACCGTCTGGGGCAATACTGGTCGCTAAAGGATCTGCGCGACAGGCTGGAAACGCGATTCACCACCACCGATCTGTCGGAAACCACCGGCGGGCCGGCCCGCTATATCCGGCTGAACGAAACGGGGCAGAAGATCGGCTTTATCACCCCGCTGTCACATAATTTCTGCGAAAGCTGCAACCGCGTGCGCATCACCTGCACCGGCGAAATCTATACCTGTCTGGGTCAAGAGGGCCACATGGACCTGCGCCCCGCCCTGCGCGACAACCCCGAGGATGACGCCCCGTTGGTCGCCGCGATCCACAAAGCGATCGGCACCAAACCCAAGGGCCACGATTTCGACTATTCACGCCAGCGCACCGACGGCCAGATGACCCGCCACATGAGCCATACGGGCGGATAACCCCCTTCTTCTTTTCCTAAATATCCTCGCCGAAGGCAAAGGCGAGCCCCGCAGGGGCGAGCCTTGGGCGACGCCGTCAGGCGGCGCAACCCCTGCTGTCAATCGCGCCCGTAGCGTGACACGAAATTGCGCAGGATCAACTCGGGCGCAAACACATCCGCCTGCCGACACATCTGCACCAGTTTATCCGCATCTTCGGGCGCGAAATACCCCCGGTGCTTATATATCCCGATCCGCACTTCAAACCCTGCCGCATCCGCTTCGGGGTGGAACTGCGTGGCATAAACATTCTGACCAAAGCGCACCATTTGATAGGGGCACGTCGGCGAGGAGACCAGATGCACACACCCCTCGGGCAACCGCTGCATCGCTTCCTTATGGCCGACAAAGGCACTAAACCGTTCCGGCACGCCATCCAGCAAAGCATCCGCGCGGCCTGCATCCGTCAGCGCACAATCCGAGGTTCCCACCTCTTCGGAATAGTTTTCCTTGCTGACCACTTTGCCCAGATATTCGCCCAGCACCCCGATGCCATAACAACACCCCAGAAACGGCACGTCCTGCTCGCATATCTGCGGTATCAGCCCCAACACCTCGGCCTCGATCCGTGCTTCAACCGGTGTCTTTTTCTCGGGCGGGTCTGAAACACAGCCCGGGCCGCCGCCCACGATCACACCGGAATACGCTGACAGATCAAGGTCTTGCGGAATATCCTCGCAATCCAGCCGGATGCGGCGGACATCCTGTGGCTTCAGGCCCCCCTTATCCAGAAAGGCCTGAAATTCATCATCTGCCGCCTCGGTCTCGGGGCGTAGTTGCAGGATCAGAAAGGGTTTCATCGCGGCCCTACTTTGCCGGCATCCGGCTTTCCACCATTTCGGCCCACCAGCTACAGCCGGCCGGAATGGCCTCGTCGTTGAAGTTGTATTCTGGGTGGTGCACCATCGCCGTATCGCCGTTGCCGACCAGAATATAGGCTCCGGGGCGGGATTCCAGCATAAAGGCAAAATCCTCGCCGCCCATCACCAGCGGGGCATCCTCGCAATTGCCCGCAACACTGGCAGCCGCTTCTGCCGCATAGGTGGTTTCAACATCACTGTTCACCATCGCCGGATAGCCGCGGATATAGTTGACCGTCGCCGTGGCACCATAGGCCTCGGCGGTGGCGGTGGCCAATTTCTTTAACCGTTCCTCGGCCAGATCACGATTTTCAGTGGTCAGGGTGCGCACAGTGCCCTTCAGCAGGACATGCTGCGGGATCACGTTGAACGCTTTGCTTTCGGTTTCAAAACTGGTGACGGACACCACTGCGTTTTCCACCGGATTAACATTGCGCGACACAATGGTTTGCAGCGCCAGAACGATGTGGCTGGCCACAACGGTGGTATCAATCACCGTATGTGGCATTGCGCCATGGCCACCCTTGCCTTCAACCGCAATTTCGAACTGGTCGGTGGCGGCAAAAAACGGCCCCGGGCGAATAGCAAAACTGCCCACCTCGGCTTGTGGCCAGTTGTGCATGCCATAGACTTCCTGAATATTCCAGCGCTCCATCATGCCGTCATCGACCATTTCCTTGCCCCCGCCGCCGCCTTCTTCGGCGGGTTGGAAAATCATTACAGCGGTGCCGTCAAAATTGCGGGTTTCGGACAGGTATTTTGCCGCCCCCAGCAGCATTGCGGTATGGCCGTCATGACCGCAGGCATGCATCACGCCCTCGTTCTTGCTGGCATACTCCAGCCCTGTGGCCTCGAGAATTGGCAGCGCATCGAAATCCGCCCGCAGGCCAATTACCTTACCGGATGTATCACTCTTGCCCTTGATCACGGCCACCACGCCGGTGCGTCCGATCCCGCCGACCACTTCGTCACAGCCGAATTCCTTCAGCTTTTCGGTGATGAAGGCCGATGTTTTGGGTGTATCAAACAGCAATTCTGGGTTTTCGTGCAGGTGGCGGCGCCAGCCAGTGATTTCGTCGTGCAGGTCGGCAAACCGGTTCTTGATGGGCATTTACTTAGTCCTCGCTTAGATAGTCAATCAGACGGTGCATGAACTGCTCGCCCGCCTTTAACTGACTGATTTCAATGAATTCATTTTGCTGGTGCGCCTGATCAATACTTCCGGGGCCGCAAATGATTGCAGAATGCCCGCGCGTTTGAAACTGGCCCGCCTCGGTGCCGTAAGACACAACATTAGTGGAATTGTCACCGGTCAGCCGCCGCACAAGGGCTTCGGCGGCGCCATCCTTTTCGGGTTTCAGCCCCGGCACACCTTTGGTCACATGGGTTTCGATCCATGCCTCGGGCCGGATCGCTTTCATTTCGGCTTCGACTTCGGCCACTTTGTCCAGATAGGCCTTGGTCCATTGATCAAAGTTGTCACCGGGTACACAGCGGATAAACAACCCGAATTCGCAATCCTTGGCGGTGATGTTATTCGCGGTGCCGCCATGAATAATACCGACATGCAGCGTGGTATAGGGTGGCACAAAATCGGCCGCCTCGGGCGGGATGGGGGCAGCCGCATTAATGGCGTTCATCTGGTTGGCCCAGTCAATCAGTTTGGCCGCTTCCATCACCGCAGAAACGCCGGTGTGGATAAGCGAGGAATGGACCTCGTAGCCATGCACATGGGTGCGGATGCCAAAGGCCCCCTTGTGGCCGCTGACCGCCTTCATCATCGAAGGTTCGCCAATCACCGCCGCTGATGCGCGTGGCATATGTTTGGCCATTGCGTCGATCATATCGGGCGCCCCGACACAGCCGACTTCCTCGTCATAGGACAAAGCAATCTGGATCGGACGCTTGATACCGCGTTCCAGTGCCAGCGGCACGGCGGCCAGTGCCAGCGCGTCAAAGCCTTTCATGTCACAAGTGCCGCGCCCGTATAGTTTGCCGTCTTTTTCCACCACGGTGAAAGGATCGGTATCCCATGCCTGCCCCTCGACCGGCACCACATCGGTGTGGCCCGACAGGATCACCCCGCCTTCAACCTCGGGGCCGATGTTGGCATAGAGATTCGCCTTGGTCCCTTCGGCGTTGTAAACACGGTGCGATTTAACGCCGTGGCTGGCCAGATAGTCCTCGACCCAGTCCACCAGCTCCAGATTTGATTCCGAACTGACGGTCGGGAAAGAAACAAGCTTTTCAAGCATTTCGCGTGCGGAATAGATTTGGGGCACCGTTCTCTCCTATGTTCTGGCAAGGCCGCAGGTTGGGCGCGGATGCGGGCAACGTCAAGACCTTGCGGATAAAATTTGAACATCGGGTAAGAAATTGCGCCACGTCAGGCAGTTAGGTGTTGATACGCTAAAAAATCATGTTAACGTCTATCAAATCAAGCAGCCGGATGGAAAGTGCCGGTATAAAAACAAGAACCACCTGGGGGTGCGATATGCCCGATTGGGCGCTGCCCGCCTTTGTTTTCAAAGGCACTGTAACAGTTCAACACCATTGCTACGGCAAAATTCGCAATTGCGAATCCGCGCAAGGCTGGACTGCCCCTTTTCACATGAACATGACAACAAACGCCGCGGATCCAACCGCGAGCCTGTGAGATTTCGAGCCAAGACATCAACAAGGAGAATAAGACCTATGAAAATGAAAACAATCCTTATGGGCGCAGCATGTGCCTTTGCAATGGCCCCCGCGGCCTTTGCCGAACGTGGCTCAGACGGCCAGTTGAACATCATCTACTGGCAAGCGCCATCGACGATGAACCAGTATCTGTCCGGCGGCAACAAAGAGCAGGACGCAGCGGCATTGGTTAACGAGCCCCTGGCGCGTTACGACGCAAGCGGCGCAATTGTCCCTTGGCTGGTAGACGAAGTTCCAACCGTTGAAAACGGTGGTGTTTCTGCCGACCTGAAAACCATTACCTGGAAGTTGACCGAAGGCCTGAAATGGTCTGACGGCACCCCTGTGACATCATCCGACGTTAAATTCACTTGGGAATACTGCACCGACCCGGATGGTGGTTGTGCCTCTTCCAACTATTTTGATGGCGTTGCCAGCATTGACACACCGGATGAGCGCACTGCCGTTATCCATTTCTCGGAACCAAAACCCTTCCCCTATGGCCCGTTTGTTGGTGCAAGCACACCGATCATCCAGAAGGCTCAGTTTGAAAACTGTGTTGGTGCCAAGGCGCAGGAGTGCACCACCGAAAACTTCAACCCGATCGGCACTGGCCCGTTCGTGGTCACCGACTTCCGTCCGAATGACGTGATTTCGTTCAAAGCCAACCCGAACTATCGCGATCCGAACAAACCGGCATTCGCAACAGTGACCTTCAAAGGTGGCGGCGATGCACAGGCAGCTGGACGTTCGGTTCTGGAAACCGGCGAATTCGATTACGCCTGGAACCTACAACTGTCCCCCGATGTGCTGGCCAGCATGGAATCCGCGGGCAAAGGCACCGTGATCAAGGGTTTCGGCACTTCGGTCGAGCGGATCATGATCAACCTGACCGACGTCAGCCCCGATCTGGGGGATGAGCGCGGCACAATAAAGCACCCGCACCCGTTCCTGTCAGACATCAATGTGCGCAAAGCGCTTTCGATGGCAATTGACCGCGCCCTGCTGACCAAAATCGGCTATGGCGAAACCGGCAAGCCGACCTGTAATGTGCTACCGGCACCTGCGATCTATGTCTCCACCGCTAATGATTCCTGCCTGACACAGGACATTGAAGGTGCAAACAAACTGCTGGATGATGCGGGCTGGGTCAAAGGCTCTGACGGCATCCGCGCCAAAGACGGCGTGCGTCTGTCGGTCCTGTATCAGACATCCACAAACGCTGTTCGCCAGAAATATCAGGCGGCTATCAAACAGTGGTGGAACCAGATCGGCGTAGAAGTCGAACTGCGCAACATCTCGGCCTCTGTGTTCTTTGGTTCCGATCCGGGCTCGAACGACACCTTCCAGAAATTCTTTGCCGATGTTGAAATGTATACCAACAACTTCAACGGCACAGACCCGGAAGGTTACATGGCAAGCTGGACATGCGCCCAGATTCCTTCGCCGGAAAACCAGTGGCAGGGCAACAACATGCCGCGTTTCTGTAACGACGATTACGAGGCCCTTGTAAAAGAGATGTCCGTAACCGGTGACATCAACAAACGTGCCGAACTGGCCAAAGCGATGAACGACATGCTGATGCAGAACTACATCATACTGCCGATCACCCACCGCGCCAGCGTATCTGCCCGCTCCAATACCTTGGGCGGCGTTGATATGAACGTTTGGGACAGCCAGATGTGGAACGTGGCCGACTGGACCCGCGCCAAGTAAATCCAACGAACACAGGCGGCCCCGGATATGTTTCGGAGCCGCCCCTACCCCAACATCCCCAGAATCATAAACCGAGACGCCGATGCTGACCTTTACGATCCGACGACTTCTGCTGGCCATTCCGACGCTTCTGTTCATCGCTCTGGTGATCTTTGCCTTACTGAAACTCGCCCCGGGTGACCCCACGGCCAATGTGCCGCTGACTGTCCCACCCGAAGTGAAAGCCAAGATGCGTGAAGCGCTGGGACTGGGCCAACCCAATTACATCCAGTTCTACAAATGGTTGGTGCAGTTCTTTGTGATCGAGCCACAAATAATGATCGACCATTTCTTTGGCACCCATTTTGCCGATGGCAAACTGCGCGTGATCAGTTGGCAATGGCGCGGTCCGGTGATGGATGTGGTGGTTCAACGCCTGCCGCAAACCCTGTGGGTAGTTGGCCTGTCCTATGTGGTTGGTGCAATGATCGCGATCCCCATCGGGGTAATTTCGGCCTATAAGCAATATTCGTGGTTCGACCAGATCGGGACGTTTATCTCGATGATCGGTTTTTCGGTGCCGACGTTCTTTACCGGCCTGCTGCTGATCGTGATTTTTTCCGTCTATCTGGGCTGGTTCCCGTCGATCTATGACACCACACTGGTGGTCAACGACTGGACCAGTTTTGTGAAACAGATGAAGCAGATAGCCATGCCGGTGTTCGTGCTGGCGCTGTATAACGCTGCGCAGATCAGCCGGTTTATGCGAGCCTCGATGCTGGATAACCTGAATCAGGATTATGTGCGCACCGCGCGGGCCAAGGGCCTGTCGGAAAAGGTGGTGGTACTGGTGCATGTGCTGCGCAATTCGATGATCCCGGTTGTGACGGTGATTGCACTGGGGGTTCCCGGCGTGTTTGGCGGGGCGATCATCACCGAACAGGTGTTCAAGGTGAACGGCATCGGCGATATGCTGATCAAGGCGATCGAGGCAAATGACCTGCCCACCGTGCAGACTCTGACCTTTATCTTTGCCTTCCTGATCGTGATATTCAACCTGATTGCCGATATCCTTTACGGCATTCTGGACCCGAGGATCCGCTATGACTGATACAGCACAGCCAACCAAAGCCCCGCGCAGCCAGTGGTGGGATATCTGGGACCAGTTCCGCCACCACAAAGGCGCGATGCTGGCTTCGTTCGTATTCCTCCTGATCCTTTTCGCGGTCCTGTTTGGAAAATTCCTTTGGCCGATTGATCCCGCTTACAATGATTTTGGCGCGATGGACCAGCGCCCCTCGCTGGCCCACCCGCTGGGCACGGACGGGTTGGGGCGTGATGCGCTGGCACAGATGATCCAGGGTGGGCGCACATCAATTGCAGTGGGCTTGACCGCGATGCTTCTGTCGCTGTTTCTAGGTACCTTTATCGGGGTTCTATCGGGCTACTTCCGACGGCTGGACGGGATATTGATGCGGATCACCGACCTGTTTTTGGCCCTGCCGCTGTTGCCGCTGCTGCTGGTGATGATGATGCTGTTTCGCGAACCGCTTTCTGCCGCCTTCGGGCCGGAGATGGGGATCTTTATTCTGATGGTTTCGGCCATCGGAATCACAAGCTGGATGCCCACCGCACGGATCGTGCGCGGCGATGTGCTGGCATTGAAAGAACGCGAATTCATCCTGTCGGCACAGTCCATCGGCACCACACCCTTCAAGATGATCATGCGGCATATCCTGCCCAATGTGATGTCACCTATCATGGTATCGGCCACACTGGGCATCGCCAACGCAATCATCACCGAAAGCGCACTATCCTTCCTTGGCCTTGGCTTTCCACCCGATTTCCCGACATGGGGCCGGCTGCTGAATGACGCTGCCGAATACCTGCAAATTTACCCCGAGCGGGTGATCTGGCCGGGCCTTGCGATTTCGCTGACGGTGCTGTCGGTGAACTACATCGGCGACGGGCTGCGCGATGCGCTGGATCCACGGTTGCGCAAACGGTAAGGGCAGAGCCTCCGAAATCTTTGAAAGATTTCAACCCGTTTTCTTTCAAAGAAAACGCTCTGCCGACCTATCTATGGCACGCAATTTTTCGAATGCCCTGAACAGCTTTATCTGGGACTCTATCCGGCAACAAAAAGCCGCCTGTAGCCAGCCAACTAGAGTAGCGCGGTGTCTGACAATCGACCGATATAACACCATAAAAGGCTCCAAGTTTCCCCTCCCCAACGACGTATACGGCCACGCCAGCACCATTATGGTCTCCCAACACTTGAGCAAACCAGCTTTGACTATAAACCCCGCCAACAGGTTGGTCATATACCAGTTCAAGCGGCCCCGCCTTTTGTGCAAGCTAGGGAACCGACCAGAGAAATGAAATCGCAACGGCAAGAATGAAGTGAGGTTTCATATTAAATCCTATCCTAATGCGCCTTCCTGATCCGGCGCACGATCCACCAGACCAGCAACAACACCACAGGCGTGGCCATGGCCGTCAGCATCGGTTTTTCCAGATGGGCGACTTTGGCAAAGGGATACAGCCCGTAAGTCACCAGATTGATCGCGTAGTAACTGATCGCCACCACTGACAGCCCTTCGACCGTCCGCTGCAACCGCAATTGCAAATCCGCGCGTTTGTCCATGCTTTCCAGCAACGCCTGATTTTGCGCTGATCGCTCCACCTCGACCCTTGTGCGCAGCAAATCCGCCGCCCGCATCACCCGTTCGGCCATTTCCTTCAGGTGCACCTCGGCGGACCTGACCGTGCGCATCGCCGGATCAAACCGGCGCAGCATGAATTCCGAAAAGGTTTGCCGCCCGCCGAACCTGTCCTCGCGCATCGCCGCAATCCGTTCTTCCAGAATGGAACTATAGGCCCGCGAGGCAGCAAACCGAAAACTGGTTTGCGCCATCAAATCCTCCAGTTCGGTCGATATGCCTAGCAATTCGCCCAACGCCTCTTCCTCGGAACGGGCCGCGTTTTTGATGTGGCCAACCAGATCGGACACCTGCACATCTATCTGCGCCAACCGTTTGGACAGGTTCAGCGCCTTGGGCAGGGCCAGCATCGACATGGATTTATAGGTCTCGATCTCGCACAGACGTTGCAAGGTGCGCCCGATCCGCCGCTCGCCGGTGCCCGGCTCAACGAAAATCGCGAACCGCAAATGCCCGGCACTGTCGATCCGGTAATCCCCCGCCACAATGGCGTTCCGGTCCAGCGTATAGGACACCGCGATGCTTTCGGCCACAAAACAATCCTTGATCTGCGCCTCGACCTGTTCGGAGGTCTTTGGCATCTCCTCGACCCGTATCAGGGCAGACGTCAGCCGCTTTCCGGGGAGGGTTGCCAACCAGTCGGCAGGAAAAACCTCGAACGCGACGGGATCAAACGGGCGTTCCGCCACCCCGTCGGTAAAGATGGTGTAGGTGACAAATTCGTGGTGCAATTCCCACTTCAACCGGTGCCGTCCCAGATCGCAAAAGAAATGCGTGGCATCCGGTGGCGGGTGCGGGGCGCCAAAGCGGTCCAGCAGATCGATCAGATGGGCGCGGTCCAGCCCCCGGTCGCGGTTGGCGGCATCCACGGGATTTTTCAGCGCTAAAAACACGGCATGGCACGGGGCCGACAGAATGGGAAAAGGCCGCGCGTGCAGCTCGTTTGCCATCTGGTAGCGCAGGGGGTGGTCTTCAAGTTGGCTCATCTGGGCACCTTAAACGTTTACGCGGGCAACCTAGCGCATATTCCCCGCCTGTAAACATTTGATGTTGCTAACGGGCCTCGAACACCTCTTTTGCCGCATTCAACCCGTTGATCGCGGCAGGCAGGCCACCATAGACGGCCATCTGCCAGATTGCTTCGGCAATCTCTCGTTCGCTTGCGCCTGCCGCCAGCGTGTTTTCGATGTTGATCTTTAGCTGCGGCCCCGTCTGCCCGCCAAGCGCGGTCAATGCCGCAATGGTGCACAACTGGCGGGTTTTCATATCCAGCCCCTCGCGGCTGTAATGACGTCCATAGGCCCATTCCACCAGACTTTCGGCAAAGCCCGGCAGGATACCATCATACCGCTCGCGCAACACCTGTTCAATTTCGGGGTTCATTTCAGCCAGCACATCGCGGCCACGTTTCAGGGCGTCAACCATTGTTGGTATCCTTTTCGCTTGTGGCCAGTTCGGCCTCTAGTCGTTGATAAAGGGAAATCTTTCTTTGCATCAGGTCGCTGGTTTTTTGCAGTGCTGCCAGATCTGCACGGATTTTGTCGTAATGCGCCTCCAGCATCTGCCGCCGCTCGCGATAGGTTTCCTCACCCCTCAATCGCAGTGCGGCATAATGCACGCGGTCGGCCTGTTTCATCCCTGTGGCGTTCAACTGTTTTAGGAAGTGGATCCAGCCAAGACTATCCTTGGAATAGACCCTCCGCCCACCGGAATCGCGCGGTGGTGCAGGGATCAAGCCGATCTTTTCATAAAACCGGACCGTATAGGTCGACAGCCCCGCCGCGCGGGCGAACTCGCCAATCATCATAATGTCTGTGCCATAAAAAAGGCCCCCGTGAAGTGATTCACAGGGACCTTAGCTGCTAGAGTGCACTCTAGGACAAGCGTTATTTAGATGAGGCCATTTGAAGTTCGATTTTCTTCAATGCATCAACAAATTCCTTTGCCGTTACATATAGCTTGCCTTCGCCTTTTTTTGCCCATTTCATTGCTAACTTTTTAACTTTTGGATTCTGACGCAACGCGTTAGATAATGCATAACCCTTATCACCCTGTTTTGAGGAAAGTTTATAAGCAAAAATACTGCCACCATAGTCTTTTATTGTTGCCCCAAACTGGACGACCTTAATAGACATACGGTTATTATTATCGAGGTGTATATTTACGCAGTATTCAGGAAACCGTTTACAATCCTTACCCCAGTCTGAATAAACATCGTTTGCCTCCTTAGGCGAACTACCTGAGCTGTCCCATTCCTTTTGGCCTATTTTTTTAGCGGAGTTACGCTCATATTCCGATGTGCTGTTTTCATCTGTGGTTAGGACAATCCCCCAATCACCAAAAAGGCGCGGTTCATCAATCAGGTCTTGTAAGGAACACTCATCATTTGATCCAAAGTCAAACCTTGGTTGAAATCTATTTTCAGCCTGGTTAAGTCCAGCATCATCAATCTGCTTCGCCTTTTGCCAAATCCCTTCAAACCAGTCTTCCACCTGTTTAAACACCTGCGTATCAGCCTTTACAAATATCCCTGCCTCAATGTGAGATGGACCATTTACAAATCCAATCCCGTTGTTTGACGCATTTGCAGAACACACCACAGCCCCGTTGTTGGAAATATACACTTTTGCATGCAAATTTTCGATAGAACGCAGGTTCTTGTTTGTTGGCGCACCTAATTTTTCAAGCGCCTTGGGGTTGGTTCCACCCATAGTAATGTCACAAATAATTTTAGCGCCACAGCCTTTTTCCTTAAATAGGTTTTTCTCTGCATTTATACCAATAAACGCTACCGCAATTTTCAAATCTTCCCCTTTACATATATTCTTTATTTGTTTTGATAAGTTTTCTTTGGTTAGAAATCTGGTTTTCATTGGAAGCTCCGTACCGCTATAATTCTCACTAAAAATTTAGCACATAGAATACAACCCTAAAAAGAAAAAGGCGGGGTAAAACCCCGCCCTACGTTCTTTTCGTGATGTTTGTTTTTAGCTGATCAGCGTCAACAATTTATTCAAGCTGTCCTTGGCATCACCATAGAACATCCGCGTGTTGTCCTTGTAGAACAGCGGGTTTTCGATGCCGGAATAACCGGTCCCCTGCCCGCGTTTGGAAACGAACACCTGCTTGGCCTTCCACACTTCCAGAACCGGCATACCCGCAATCGGGCTGTTCGGATCGTCCTGCGCGGCAGGATTGACGATGTCGTTCGACCCAATCACGATCGCCACGTCGGTTTCGGGGAAATCATCGTTAATCTCGTCCATCTCCAACACGATGTCATAGGGCACGCGCGCCTCGGCCAGCAATACGTTCATGTGGCCAGGCAAACGTCCGGCAACGGGGTGAATGGCAAACCGCACATTCTTGCCTTTGTCACGCAGACGTTTGGTCAGCTCAGATACGGCTTGCTGGGCCTGCGCCACGGCCAAACCGTAGCCCGGGATGATAATTATATTGTCGGCCTCTTCCAATGCGGCTGCCACGGCTTCGGCCTCGATTGGCACCTGTTCACCTTCGACTGCCATTTGTGGACCCGAGGTGCCGCCAAACCCACCAAGGATCACGCTGATGAATTTGCGGTTCATCGCCTTGCACATAATGTAACTCAGGATCGCACCGGATGAACCAACCAGCGCACCGGTCACGATCAGCAGATCATTGCCAAGGGTGAACCCGATCGCCGCCGCCGCCCAGCCGGAATAGCTGTTCAGCATCGACACAACGACGGGCATATCCGCACCGCCGATGCCCATGATCAGATGCCAGCCGATAAAGCCGGCCACAAGGATCATCAGCAATAGCGTCCAGATGCCTGCACCGTTAAAGAACATCAGCCCCAGAACGACACAAACAGCCAGCGCCGCTGCATTCAGCATATGTCCGCCAGGCAGCTTTTTCGAGCCGCCATCCACCTTGCCCGCCAGTTTGCCAAAGGCAACGACCGAGCCGGTAAATGTGATGATGCCGATGAACACGCCAAGGAAAACCTCGACCTTTAGAATGGCAATTTCCACCGCGTCCTTATGGGCCAGCTTTTTGGCAAAGCCCGCCAGATCATCAGTGCTGCCGCCCGAGGCCAGCAGGTGTTGCACTGTACCCAGTTCCAGTTCGGCGTTCAGGCCGATGAAAACAGCGGCCAGACCAACAAAACTGTGCAGAGCCGCCACCAGTTGCGGCATCTCGGTCATCTCGACCTTGCCGGCCACGTAATAACCCGCATAAGACCCCGCCGCGATGGCAAGGATCACAAGGAAATAGCTGCCGATGCCGGGGCCGAAAACGGTGGCAAACACCGCAACCCCCATGCCGACAATGCCATACCAGACCGCGCGCTTGGCGCTTTCCTGATTGCTTAAGCCCCCGAGGGACAGAATGAATAGAACAGCCGATGCGATATAGGCTGCGGATACGATACCAATGCTCATGATCCCGCCCCCCTTAAGATTTCTGGAACATGGCAAGCATCCGGCGTGTCACCAGAAAGCCACCAACAATATTGATCGTCGCGATCAGGATCGAAACGGTTGCAAGGATCACAACCAGCCAGTTGCTGGACCCGACCTGCAACAACGCCCCAAGGATCACGATCCCCGAAATAGCGTTTGTCACCGCCATCAACGGCGTGTGCAGCGCGTGGCTGACGTTCCAGATCACCTGAAAGCCGATGAAGCATGACAGGGCAAACACGATGAAATGCGCCATGAAACTGGCCGGTGCATAGGCCCCGATGATCAGCATCAGCAAACCACCGGCCGCCAGCATACCGACCTGCTGTTTGGTCGCCGCCTTGAATTCGGCCAGTTCCTGCGCGCGCTTTTCCTCGACGGTCAGTTCCTTTGGCGCTTCTTTCTTGGGTTGCGCCGCAATTGCCTGCACTTTCAATGGTGGTGGCGGGAAGGTGATCTTGCCTTCATAAACCACGGTCGCACTGCGGATCACGTCATCCTCCATGTTATGTACGATCTTGCCGTCCTTATCCGGCGTCAGATCATCCATCATATGGCGGATGTTGTTGGCATATAGGGTTGAGGATTGCGTCGCCATGCGGCTGGGGAAATCGGTATAGCCGATGATGGTCACGCCGTTCTTGGACACAACCTTTTCATCCGGCACTGTCAGGTCACAGTTGCCGCCGCGTTCCGCGGCCAGATCGACAATAACCGACCCCGGTTTCATCATCTGCACCATGTCCTTGGTCCACAGCTTGGGCGCATCGCGGCCCGGGATCAGCGCGGTTGTAATGACGATATCCATATCCGGCGCCAGCTCGCGGAATTTTTCCAGCTGCTTTTCGCGGAATTCGGGGCTGGAGGGGGCGGCATAGCCACCCGTTGCCGCGCCGTCCTGCTGGGCATCTTCAAAATCTAGGAATACAAATTCGGCCCCCATGCTTTCGATCTGCTCGGCCACTTCGGGGCGCACGTCAAAGGCATAGACGATGGCACCCAGCGAAACCGCTGTGCCAATCGCCGCCAGACCGGCCACACCGGCCCCGACCACCAACACTTTGGCAGGCGGCACCTTGCCTGCCGCTGTCACCTGACCAGTAAAAAAGCGGCCAAAGTTGTTGCCCGCCTCGATCACCGCGCGGTAACCGGCGATGTTGGCCATCGAGGACAGGGCATCCATCTTCTGCGCCCGACTGATACGCGGCACCATATCCATCGCGATAACGGTGGCGCCCTTGTCGGCGGCCAGTTCCATCAGCTCTTCGTTCTGGCCAGGGAAATAGAAGGAAATCAGGGTCTTGCCCTTGGTCAGACGGCGTTCTTCGGTTTTGGTCGGGGGGCGAACCTTGGTAATCACATCGGATTCTTTCCACAGATTCACAGCCCCGCGGACAACTTTCACACCGGCCTCTTTATAGGCCGCATCGGTAAATCCGGCGGCCTTGCCCGCGCCTGCCTCGATCAGGCAGTCATACCCCAGTTTTTGCAGTTGGAGCGCGCTTTCGGGGGTCATAGCCACCCGTGCCTCGCCTTCAAAAACCTCTTTCGGTGTTCCTATTTTCAAAGCCAGTCCCTCCTTCTACTCCCCACACGCATTTACACATGAATGTGACTTTTTGTCTGTGCATAACACCACATTCACTATTTGCAATACGTTCCTTTGCGCCCATATAGGTTAGGCAT